>NC_006177.1:324194-648388 GCF_000009905.1 Symbiobacterium thermophilum IAM 14863 | reverse complement strand
GAGGGCGAGCCCCAGGTCCAGCGCATCCTGCGCCTCGTGGTACTTCACGTCTCCGGTCACCAAGACGTCCGCGCCGCGGGAGGCCGCAGGGCGGATCAGGTCGGCACCGGCGCCGGCCCCCACCGCGACCGTGGTCACCATCCGCTCCGGGTCGCCCACGACGCGCACCGCCGGGGTGCGCAGCGCCTGCTTCAGCCGCTCCGCCAGCTGTGCGAGGCTCACCGGCTGCGCCAGACGTCCGATGCGGCCGTGTCCCCGCACCTTCCCCGGGTTGGCCAGCGGGTACAGGTCGTAGGCCACCTCCTCGTAGGGATGCGCGGCGATCATCGCCTGCACGGCCTGCGCCGCGGCGGACTCCGGCACGATGGTCTCGAGCCGCAGCTCCTCCACCCGCTCCAGCCTCCCCTGCTGGCCGATGAAAGGATTCGTCCCCTCCAGCGGCAGGAAGGTGCCGGTGCCGGGGGCCTGGAAGGTGCAGTGGCTGTAGTTGCCGATGTGGCCGGCGCCGGCCCCCGCCAGGGCGTCCCGCACGGCGTCCTCGTGTCCCCGGGGCACGAACACCACCAGCTTCACGTACCGCTCCTCGCCGGCCTGCTTCAGCACCTCGAACTCGGTGAGCCCCGCGGCGGCGGCCAGCGTGTCGTTGGTCATGCCCGCGGCCTGGTCGAGGTTGGTGTGGGCCGCGTACAGGGCGATGCCCCCGCGGATCAGCCGCAGCAGCCTGCGGGCCGGGCGGTTGTCAAAGCGCAGCGCCTTCAGCGGCCTGAAGATCGGCGGGTGATGGACCACCACCATATCGCAGCCCAGACTTTCGGCCTCCTCCAGCACCGGATCCGTGAGCTCCAGCGCGACCAGCACGCGCTGCACGGCGGCACCCGGGTCCCCGACCTGCAGGCCGACGTTGTCCCACGACTCCGCCCAGTAAAGCGGCGCCAGTTCCTCGATGTACGCCGCGATGTTCCTCACCGTCGTCATCCGGCAGCACCTCCCTGTTTCCCTCAGCGGTCGCCGGCGCAGATGCGCAGGGCCCGGGCCAGCAGCTCGACCAACTCGGACAGCTGGGCCGCGCGCTCCTGCGCCGCCGGCTGGTCGGAGCGGGACGCGCCCGCCAGGGCCCGGCGGGCCAGCTCCAGCTTCTCGTCCACGTAGCGCACGACCAGCGGGCCGCCCTGACGCAGCAGGAGCGGCCCCACCTCTTCCTCCATGCGGGTGAGGCCCATCCGGCCGGGCTCGGCCACAAGCACCGGATAAAGCCGTCCGCCGTCCTCGACGACCTCCTCGGCGACCAGGCGCCAGCCGTTGTCCGCCAGCCAGCGGCGCAGCTGCGCCTCGCCGCCCATTGGCTGCAGGACCAGCCGCTCCACGCCCGCCAGCGGCCCCTCTGCCAGGATGCGTGCGATCAGCGGTCCCCCCATGCCGCACACGGCCACGCACGGCGCCTCGCCGGGCGCCAGCACCGTGAGCCCCGAACCCAGCCGCACGTCGATGCGGTCCGCCAGCCCCGCGGCGGCGACGGTGGCCCTCGCCGCCTGCAGGGGCCCAGGCAGCAGGTCGCCGGCGACGGCGCGCGGCACCCGGCCGGACTGCACCAGATGGACCGGCAGGTAGGCATGGTCTGTGCCGATATCGGCAAACGGCCGGCCAGCGGGCACATGGCGGGCCACGGCGGCCAGGCGCGGGGAAAGCTGAATCATCGCGTTGGCAAGCCCTCCGATCGCAGGTTAGGATTCGCTCCGCCCCCCGGTTCGTCGCCCCGAACTTCGGGAAAGCTGAGCAAAAAACCGAGGGAGGCCTGACTGTGCAGCGAATGGCCCGGACCAGACCCCTCCTGATCTGCCGGCCCGGGCTCCCGGCGGCGCTGCCGGCAGCCCTGTCCAAGTCCCGATCCCGGTTGCTGCGGACCCTGTTCGCGGCGTTGCTTGCGCTCGCTTCGGCCTGCGGCTCGCCCGCCGCGACGGGCACGTTCACCACCCTGGCCCGGGGAACTCACAGCGGCATCACCGCGCAGGAGGCTGCGCTCATCACCAGCCTGGCCGAGTGGGAAGCCCTCTGGCGGCGCCACGCCAGCCGCTTCGACCCGCCCCCCGCCCTGCCCCCGGTGGATTTCAGCCGCTCCTCGGTGGTGGCGCTCTTCGCCGGCGAGCGGCCCACCGGCGGATACAGCCTCTACATCACGGACGTGGCGCCGCAGGGCGACAGCCTGCGGGTCACGGCCCTGGAGCTGCGCCCCGCCCCGGGGCGCCCCGTCACCCAGGCAGTCACGCAGCCGTATCACGTCATCGCCGTGCCGCGGGTGAAGAAGGACACCCGCCTGGAGGTCCGGTGGCGGGTGCGGACCGACTCCGCCGGCCTACCAGCGGGCGCGGTGCTCCTCGGCCCAGCCCACCATCCGCTCGATGGCGATGCGCTCACCGGCCTCCGTCGTCACCCAGCCGCTGAACCGGCCGATCATCTGATGGACCTCCGAGCGCACGACCAGCGCGTCGGTGCGCGCCACCCGCTCGAAGAAGGGCTCGAAGAGCAGGTTGACCTGGTCGGTCTCCCGGGTGCGGATGCGCCAGGGGCGCATGAAGTCCGCGGGGTCATACTCGAAGTTCAGGTCGTCGTGGATCTTCGTGACCCGACCGTCCACCACGAAGCCATTTTCGTTCATGCCGGTCCCGTCGGTCCAGCCGCCGCCCAGGTTGAGGCCGATCGTGTGGCCGCCCTGCACGCCTGAAGCGGCGGCCCAGTTCCAGAAGCCCCGGTAGGGCCAGACGCCCCGCCCGAAGTCCAGGCAGGCGAAGCCCTCAAAGGGGATGCGCCGATCGCCGAGCCGCACCTCCCCCCGGGCCGGCAGGGCCTCCTGCTTAACCGGTGCCGGCTCCACGGGATGACCACGTTCACCGACTCCTGCTCCGGCGGGCGGGTGACGGTGAAATCGGCCTGCATGGGCACCCCGCCGAAATCCGGGCTCGCCGCGGTGAGCCGGACCGTTTCCCCGTCGTCGTACATGTAAAGCCGCATCTTCTCGTCGTCGAACCGCACCTCGCCCTCCACGTCGTCCGGCAGGGTCAGCCCCCGGCCGAGGAGGTGCAGGACGGTCTGCTCCGTGAAGTCGCCGGTCCCGAAGTCGAGGAAGTACGCAAACCCCAGGCCGGCGTAGTCCAGGTCGGTCACCGTCAGCGAGAACAGATGCGTCTCGGTGGTGATGGCCCAGTAGTTCCAGCGCTTCTTCCGCAGCCAGTGTCCCCGCAGATTGCAGCGGTGCAGCGGTCTGCGGGACCAGCCCACCGCGTCGGGATTGAGCCGGCCGCGGTCGTCACAGAGCGGAACGGGCTCCAGCAGTTCGCGTTCGACGTTCATGGGGCACCTCCTGTCGGCTGGTCTGCCGCGCACCCTCCCCCGCCGCCGCCGATCCGGCGGCGGCTGTTCCGCGCCAGTTGGCTCTGCTCTGAAACGTTCTACCGCCGGACGCCAGTTCCCTCCCCGCCGAGATCCGTGTGCCAGACGTCCTGGATCCCGCGAGTCCGCGACTCAGCAGGTTCACCCGGGTCGACTGCCGGACTCTGCCGGCGGTGCGGGCGTCCCGTGCGTGGTGTAACGGCATCCCCCGTCCGGCGGCGGCGTCGCCGCGTTGTGCAGATCCCCTCGGGTTTTGCAGATCCCCCTTGACCCTGACACCCATGTCAGGGTTTACAATACCCCCCGGGAGGTTCAAATGAGATGCGTATCGGCGAGCTGGCCAGGCGGACCGGCGTGAGCATCCGGTCCTTGCGCTAGTACGACAACATGGGCCTTCTGGGCGCCCAACGCCTCGAGAACGGCTACCGGGAGTTCGACGAAAGCGCCGTGAGGCGGGTGCAGGAGATCAGTGCACTCCTCGAGGTCGGGTTCACCGTGAAGGAGATCCAACAGATTGCCCACTGCCTGGGCGATCCGGTTCACGGCCACCAGCTGTGTGAGGTGGCCCGCAACATGTACCGTGACAAGCTGAATGAAATTCGCAACCGCATCCTGCAGCTCGAAAAGATCAGCTCACGCATCGCCGTCAGGATCGCGGGGAAGGGGATGAGACCGCATGAGCGCCTCGGACGTCGCCGCCAGCGTGTCCAACGCGCCGGCAAGGAGAGGGAACCAGGAGCTTCAAGGGCTTGTCGTGATCGTGACCGGAGGCGGCACCGGCATCGGGCGCGCCACGGCGCTCGCCTGCGCACGCCGGGGTGCGAAGGTGCTCATCACAGGGAGGCGTCCTGAGCCGCTGCGGGAGACCGAGGCCGCTGCGCCGGGCATCCGGGGCGTCACGGCCGATGTGACCGTCGCATCGGACGCCCGGCGTGTTGTCGAGGAAGCCGCAAAGCTCTGGGGCCGGATCGACGTCGTGGTGAACAACGCAGGAATGTTCGCCTCCGGTCCGTTCGAGAAGGTCGGCGCGGAAACCGCCGCCCAGCTCTTCGCCACCAACGTCTTCGGCCCCATCAACCTCGTCAGGGAAGCGCTCCCGTGGCTCAAGGAGAGCCGCGGAGCGATCATCAACGTCTCCAGCACCTACGGGCACAAGGCGGCCGCCAACGTTGCCCACTACGCGGCGAGCAAGGCGGCGCTCGATCACCTCACCCGTTGCTGGGCCCTGGAACTGGCGCCCTACGGGATCCGCGTCAACGCCGTCGCCCCCGGGCCGACGGAAACGCCCATCTTGTCGAGATCAGGGCTGCCGGAAGATGTGGTGGCGTCCATCAAAGAAGCGGAGAAGAGGCAGATCCCCCTTGGCCGCCGGGGCGAACCCGACGATGTGGCAGCCTGGATCGTCGCCCTCGCCGCGCCCGGTTCGCACTGGCTGACCGGCCAGGTGATCGGCGTGGACGGCGGCCTGAGTCTCGCCTGACCAGTACGGCTCCATCCTGCCCGGAGGCGCGACGTGGCCCGGGGACTGCTGAAACAGTCTCCGGGCCACGCCCTCTCCCCCTGGATTCCTCTGGTGGGCCCTGTAGGATTCGAACCTACGACCAACCGGTTATGAGCCGGCAGCTCTGACCGCTGAGCTAAGGGCCCGCATAGAGCATTTTACGCGACGGGGAGGCGTTTCACAAGATCGCCCCGGCGGACATGCAAAAACAGGCGGTTTCCCGCCTGCACATACCTGGCTCCGGCGGTAGGATTCGAACCTACGACCCTCCGGTTAACAGCCGGACGCTCTACCGCTGAGCTACGCCGGAATGAACACGTTCGTATTTTACCCTGATACCGCGGTAAAGTCAACAAGAACTTTATGCCTTTTGTCAAACCAATCCCCACCACATCGCGATCCCGAAGTCTGCCAACACGGGTTCCATCGACCCGCAGAAACCGACTCGGGTTCCCGTAGCCTCGCCGGAACCAGGATGCGATTCCCATGACCCGCACAATCGTTTCTCGGATATCGCGGCACCCGGCCACCTGTCACGCCCCGCTGGTCGCTCGTCGCCATGTCGCCACCGCCTTGTCCAGGGCTCACCCGTCGCCCGCGCCGACCGGTGAAACGAATGTGCACTTTTCGCAACCCCTTGGGCCACAAGCGTCTCCAGCACCGCAATCCCCGCATCCCTTGTGGCACAAGGCGCCTCCGAAAGTGCACTTCTGTGTCAACGACGACCAGCCGACCGCGTGAGACGGACTCCCCCACGGCAACCACCGACCCACCTGCCGACCTTCCTCCGCCACCGCCCCATCAGTGAAACGAGTGTGCACTTTCCGCAACCCCTTGGGCCACGAGCGCTTCCGGCACCGCAATCCCCGCATCCCTTGTGGCACAAGGCGCCTCCGAAAGTGCACTTCTGTGTCAACGACGGACAGCCGACCGAGTGAGGCACCCTCCCCCACGGCAACCACCGCCCCACCGGCCGACCTTCCTCCGCCAGCGCCCCGTCAGTGAAACGAATGTGCACTTTCCGCAACCCCTTGGGCCACGAGCGCTTCCGGCACCGCAATCCCCGCATCCCTTGTGGCACACGGCGCCTCGGAAAGTGCACTTCTGTGTCAACGACGACCAGCCGATCGAGTGAGACGGACTCCCCCACGGCAACCACCGCCCCACCTGCCGACCTTCCTCCGCCACCGCCCCGTCAGTGAAACGAGTGTGCACTTTCCGCAACCCCTAGCTCAAGTTTCACGCGAACAACTCGACATTCGTGGTGTTGAAAAAGTGCATTGGTAAGAAACGGCCCGGTTCAGGGTAATCTCCGCTCCAGCCAGGGGAGTACCCCGGCTGAACACCAGCCGCAGCGTGTCACCAATACACCGTATGGTTGCCCGGCACCGGGCCGCTACCCGTACCAGGAGTCGACTCTTGGCCTCGGCCAGTTTGGACGAGGAGGTGCTCAGATAGCGCCAGGCCCAACGCACCAGGTTGAAGGCAAACAGGACGAGCTGCGTAAAGGCGGCGTTGGCCTCGTACTTGCGCAGCCGGGGTGCACCAAAGTGAAACGTTCCCTTCCACTCCTGGAATCCGGCTTCGATGGTCTGGCGTCCGTGGTAGAGTTTCACGACCTCTGTCATGGTTAGCGCCTCGGTTTGGAGCGTGGTCAGGATCACGCTGCGGACTTCCCGGCCATCCGTATTCCAGCGGCGCATGGCGACAAGCCGCACCGGATACGGTGCGAGCAGCGTTGGGCCAGGCACAGCAACGGCTTCGGAGGCAAACCGGTTCTTCTCGACTTCAACCCAGCCCTCCGCCGGCACGGCGTCGAAGAGGCGCTTGTAGGCGGGATTGCTTCCGGAGTAGGACTTGATGGTGAACTCGTATCCCAGCTCCAGCAGCCGCTGGATCACCTCCGGCGTGCCAAAGGCGCTGTCGGCTCGCAGCACGATCCGGAGGGGAGCCGGGTTCGTCTGATTGTCCTGCCTGTACTGCCGGAGCCGATGGTTCAGTTCACGGATGACCTGGACCGTCTCCTGTAACTCGGACTGCAGTTTCTGTTTCCGCCGGGCGCTGCCCTTGCCCGATACCGTCTGTAATGCCTGATGCAACTGCCGGACCCGCACCTTCTGCTGAGCCAGGCATGCTTCAACCCATTCCACCCGCCGCAGGGGGCGGCCGATCCGGGCTTCCACCCTGGGGATCAGTTCGAGCAGGCAGGCGCCAGAGCGGCTGTTGGCCTTACCGGACTTGAGAAGGCCGTCGATGGCAAAGCGCTGCTGCTTTCCAGTGAGGAAGGCGGCTGCGATCTGATAGCCGCGGGCCAGTTGCCCCTGGATGTAGCCAAAGTCGGTACCGGTGTACTGCCTGGTCTCTCCCCGGACCTTCTGGCCGGTGAGGTCGATGTCCACGATGACCATTCCGGACCGGTCTGGGCCAGCCACCGCCGCAACCTCCTGCTGAAGCAGGGGAGCCTGGATCTCCGCCAGTGCATCGGAAAGTTGTTGAACGTTTTCCTCCGTTAGTTTGCTGAAGGTCGCACAGACGGTGGAGAAGTGAGCAAAGCGTTCCTGCCCCCAGGCTTGAGCTACGGCAGGGTCGGCGACCAGCGGCTCGGGATCGAAGTTCAGGTCCTTCATGTAGCGGCAGTTGCCGAGAATGGCAACCAACGCCTCGACTACCTTGTCGACCGGCGTATGGGTGTAGGTCTTCTGATTGATCCGCAGGTGCCGGTTCAACACGTCAACCAGGTTCAGCCTTTGCGCTACCCAACCAAGAGCGACAAGAAAACCATGCCGGGTGGTGCATTTGATGGCTTGCGCAGTGACTTCGGGCGTCGTACCATGAGACTGCATCAGTCGAACCTCCACATGGTGGTTTAAGAGGGGCAAATCCCACCATGTATCATTGGTTCAGACTGATGCTTTTTCAATGGGTTTCCATTGTACGGAGTGCGGGTTATTCACGCGAAACTTGAGCTAGGGCCACAAGCGTTTCCGGCACCGCAATCCCCGCATCCCTTGTGGCACAAGGCGCCTCCGAAAGTGCACTTCTGTGTCAACGACGACCAGCCGACCGCGTGAGACGGACTCCCCCACGGCAACCACCGCCCCACCTGCCGACCTTCCTCCGCCAGCGCCCCGTCAGTGAAACGAGTGTGCACTTTCCGCAATCCCTTGGGCCACGAGCGCTTCCGGCACCGCAATCCCCGCATCCCTTGTGGCACAAGGCGCCTCGGAAAGTGCACTTCTGTGCCAACGACGACCCGCCGACCAAGTGAAACGGACTCCCCCACGGCCAACCACCGCCCCACCGCCGGACCTCCCGCGGCCGTCACCAGCACGAAAGCCCCGGCGGCGAGGGCACGGCGCCCGATCGAGCGCCTGTGACACCCCGCCGCCGGGACAGGGAACCCACAACCGCAGCACGCAGCCCCCGCCGGATCCGGGCGTGAACGGCTGGCTTGCGCAGCTTTAGTCGGCCACGTTGAACTGCTGCTCCTCCGTCGAGCCCCGCATCGCGAGGGTCGAGGAGGCGCCGCCCGAGATCACCTGCGCGACCTCGTCGAAGTAGCCGGTGCCCACCTCCCGCTGGTGCCGGGTGGCGGTGTAACCCTCCCGCTCCAGCGCAAACTCCTTCTCCTGCAGCCTCACGTAGGCCGTCATGCCCTCCCGGGCGTAGCCCCTGGCCAGTTCGAACATCGAGGCGTTGAGCGAGTGGAAACCCGCCAGGGTGATGAACTGGAACTTGTACCCCATCGCTCCCAGCTCCCGCTGGAACCGGGCGATCGTGTCGTCGTCCAGGTGGCGCTTCCAGTTGAACGAGGGCGAGCAGTTGTAGGCCAGCAGCTTGTTGGGGTACCGGGAGAGGATGGCCTCGGCGAACTGCCGCGCCTCGTCCAGGTCCGGGGTAGCGGTCTCGCACCAGATCAGGTCGGCGTACGGAGCATAGGCCAGCCCCCGGGCGATGGCCGCCTCGATGCCGTTGCGGACCTTGTAGAATCCCTCCGGCGTCCGCTCGCCGGTGATGAACTCCCGGTCCCGCGGGTCGATGTCGCTGGTGAGCAGGTTGGCGCCCAGGGAGTCCGTCCGGGCGACGATGAGGGTCGGCACGCCCATGACATCCGCCGCCAACCGGGCGGCGATCAGGGTCCGGATGTGCTGGCTGGTGGGAACCAGCACCTTGCCGCCCATGTGACCGCACTTCTTCTCGGAGGCCAGCTGGTCCTCGAAGTGGACGGCGGCCGCCCCGGCCTCGATCATCGCCTTCATCAGCTCAAAGGCGTTGAGCGGCCCGCCGAAGCCGGCCTCGGCGTCAGCCACTATCGGGACCATCCAGTCGATGTCGTCCCTGCCTTCGGACCAGGCGATCTGGTCGGCCCGGCGCAGCGCGTTGTTGATGCGCTGGACCACCGCGGGCACGGAGTTGGCGGGATACAGCGACTGGTCCGGGTACATCTGCCCCGCCAGGTTGGCGTCGGCCGCCACCTGCCAGCCGGAGAGGTAGATGGCCTTCAGGCCCGCCTTGACCATCTGGACCGCCTGGTTACCGGTGAGCGCCCCCAGGGCGGGGACGTACGGCTCCGTGTGCAGGAGGTGCCAGAGCTTCTCGGCGGCCCGCCGGGCCAGGGTGTACTCCACCTGGAACGATCCGCGCAGGCGCACCACGTCCTCCGCCGAGTACGGCCGCTCCACCCCCGCCCACCGCGGGTTCGTCCTCCACTCCCGCTCCAGTTCTGCCGCCTGCTGGCGAACCTTGTCTCGCATCTCCTATACCTCCCCGCAAGTCTAGATCAGGTCGTATCCGGGCAGCGTCAGGAACTCCGGAAACTCCTCGGACAAGGCCACTTGCTCAAACAGCTTCCGGGCGGCCTGGAAGCGCCCGCACGTGAAGGCCCGGGACCCCACCTGGCGGTGGATTCGCTCCATCTCCTCCTCGATCAGTTCCCGGACCAGTTCCGGGGTCACCCGCCGCCCGTCCTGCAGGGTCGCCCCGTGGCGCACCCACTGCCACACCTGCGAGCGGGAAATCTCGGCGGTGGCGGCATCCTCCATCAGGTTGTGGATCGCCGCGGCCCCCACACCCCGGAGCCACGACTCGATATACTGGATCCCCACGTTGATGTTGAGCCGCAGCCCTTCCTCGGTAATGGCGCCCGGCGTCGCAGCAAAGTTCAGGAGATCGCGAGCACCAACTTCCACATCGTAACGCTGCCGGTCGATCTGGTTCGGCCTCTCGCCCAGCACCTCGTCAAACACGGCGGTCGCGACGGGTACCAGGTCGGGGTGGGCCACCCACGTGCCGTCGAATCCGTCGCCGGCCTCCCGCTCCTTGTCCTGCCGCACCTTCTCCAGGGCGACGGCGTTGATCCGCGGGTCCTTCCGGCTGGGGATGAACGCCGCCATGCCGCCCATGGCGAAGGTGCCCCGCCGGTGGCAGGTTTTCACCAACAGCTCGGTGTAGGCCCGCATGAACGGGACGGTCATCGTCACGGCGCTGCGGTCGGGGAAGCGGACCTCGGGCCGGTTCCGGAACTTCTTGATGCAGCTGAAGATATAGTCCCAGCGTCCGGCGTTGAGCCCCACCGAGTGCTCCCTGAGCTCCCACAGGATCTCGTCCATCTCGAAGGCGGCGAGGATCGTCTCGATCAGCACGGTCGCCTTGATGGTGCCGCGGGGGATGCCCAGGTAGTCCTGGGCGAAGCAGAACACGTCGTTCCAGAGACGGGCCTCCAGGTGGCTCTCCAGCTTCGGCAGGTAGAAGTACGGCCCGCTGCCCTTCTCGATCAGCCGCCGGGCGTTGTGGAAGAAGTAGAGCCCGAAGTCGACCAGGCTGCCCGAGGCCGGCTCGCCGTCGATCACGATGTGCCGTTCGGGCAGGTGCCAGCCCCTGGGCCGCACGAAGAGCGTCGCCACCTTCTCCTTCAGCCTGTAGACCCGGCCGTCGGGGCTGGTATAGGTGATGGTGCCCTTCACGGCATCGATCAGGTTGATCTGCCCCTCGACGATGTTGGCCCACGTGGGGGTGTTGGCGTCCTCGAAGTCGGCCATGAACACCCGGGCGCCGGAGTTCAGGGCGTTGATCATCATCTTGCGGTCCACGGGCCCGGTGATCTCCACCCGCCGGTCCGCGAGGTCGGGCGGGTAGGGCGCCACCTGCCACTCCGCCTCCCGGATGTGCCGGGTCTCCGGGAGGAAGTCGGGCCACTCGCCCTGGTCCAGCCGCTCCTGCCGCTCAGCGCGCAGCCGGAGCAGCTCCCTGCGCCTGGCTGCAAACCGGCGGTGCAGCTGAACCAGGAACTCCAGCGCTTCGGGGGTGAGCACCTCGTCGTAACGCTCGCCCAGTGCGCCCCGAATCGAAACGCCCTCCAGGGTGAGCATCCGGAAATCCACCGCCTTTCAGCCAGTTTTATCATGGTGGTAGTATAATAAGGTGACTTGTTGCAGTCCCCGAATCGGCGACAAGAGGGCGCAATTCGACCGCCAGATGCACGGTGGGCCCTGGCCCACCCCGGCACAGCCGTTCGCATGCCCAACGCGACCGTACATCGCAAGAACCCGGCAGTTCCGTCAAACCAAACGGGCGCTTGTCGGGCGCGAACGAGGACCCGGGCCGACGAACGGCCCTGGCCCGGCGCTTCTGCCCCACCGCCATGAGACTCGCGGGCGCCGTCACACCAGCTTCGCTCTTTCGCTGTTCGACAGGACGGCGACGGCATTCAACGGAGCCGCACGTACCGCAAGTTGGGCCAGATCGAAGCCAAGCTTGGAATCCGCGCAGCCCACCCTCCCCTGGAGGTGGAAGGGGAAAAACAAAGAAGAGCCGGGTGCGACCCGGCTCTTAATGCCGACGGCAAGTATGTTACTCGAGATAGTCCTTCAGCTTCTTCGACCGGCTCGGATGGCGCAGCTTGCGCAGAGCCTTGGCCTCGATCTGCCGGATCCGCTCCCGAGTCACGCCGAAGACCTGGCCGACCTCCTCCAGCGTGCGGGCGCGGCCGTCGTCCAGGCCGAACCGCAGGCGCAGCACCTTCTCCTCCCGGGGGGTCAGGGATTCCAGGACCTCCTCCAGCTGCTCCTTCAGGAGGGTGAACGAGGCCGCTTCGGCCGGGGCGGGGGCATCCTGGTCCTCGATGAAGTCGCCCAGATGCGAGTCCTCCTCCTCGCCGATCGGCGTCTCCAGCGACACCGGCTCCTGCGCGATCTTCTGGATTTCCCGGACCCGCTCCACCGGGATATCCATGACGGCGGCGATCTCCTCCGGGGTCGGCTCCCGCCCCAACTCCTGCACCAGCTGGCGGGTGACCCGGATCAGCTTGTTGATCGTCTCGACCATGTGCACCGGGATGCGGATGGTCCGGGCCTGGTCCGCGATCGCGCGGGTGATCGCCTGGCGGATCCACCACGTGGCGTAGGTGGAGAACTTGAAGCCCTTGCGGTAGTCGAACTTCTCAACGGCCTTGATCAGGCCGAGATTGCCCTCCTGAATCAGGTCGAGGAACTGCATACCCCGGCCCACGTAGCGCTTGGCGATGGAGACGACCAGCCGAAGGTTCGCCTCGGCCAGCTTGCGCTTGGCCTCCTCGTCGCCCTTCTCGATGCGCTCGGCGTACATGATCTCTTCCTCGGCCGTGAGCAGCGGAACGCGCCCGATCTCCTTCAGGTACATGCGGACCGGGTCATCGATGGCAATCCCTTCCGGGACCGAGAGGTCGTCATCCTCGCCGGCTGCGGCGTCGTCATCCGGCTCCGCGTCGTCCACGGGCGGGGGCTCGACCACGTCCAGGGCTTCGACGTCGGCGTCGCCGTCCACCGGCTCCTCCGCCTCGTCGGGTTCGTCGCCCTGCAGCTTGATGCCCGCCTCCGTCAGCGTGTCGAAGATGGCTTCCATCTGCTCAGCGTCCAGTTCCAGCTCCTGCAGGGAATCCGCCACCTCGTCGTAGCTCAGGCTTCCCTTGCGCTTGCCTTTCGCGATGAGCTGCTTCACCAGTTCGCGGGCGTTCTGCATCTTCGCTTCGTTGGACTCCATGATGACTACCCCCCTTCCGCAGCCGCCTCAGGATCGGGTTGACTTGAGTTTACGCACAAGCGCCATGTACTCGTTCCATATGGCCGGATCCACTCTCCGGCTCGCTGCTGCCGCGGCCTTGATCTGGTTCTCCAAGTCCTCTAGTCTCCTCGAATCTCTATGCTTCCTTATCTTCTCGATGCAGTCTGCCGCTTCCTTTTCCGGATCGCTGGTCAGCATCGGTGTAACGGCCATCTCGGTGAGGACCTGTCTGGCCTCCGGATCCGACAGGCGATCGAACAGGCGGGCGATCACTCCTCCGCCCGCCAGGGGGTCTGCCTCCGCCAGCAGTGCGCGCCCCGCCCTGTAGATCTGCCGGTGGTGGGGGTCGGAGAAGGGCTCCTCCCCCAGCTCCGCCTCCACGGTGCGGAGCAGCCCCGGGTGCTCCAGCAGCAGGTACAGCAGCACACGCTCAGCCCGGCGGGCCCCCTCCGCCTGGGTGACCGGGGCCTGGTCCGGGCGAGGACGCGTCGGTCCGGGCGAGGCAGGTGCTCCCGGACCTCTTCTATTATTCCTGGAATCTGGCAGATTATGCTGGAATCCCCGGCGAAGCAGGCGGTTCATCTGGCGATCGATCGCCAGCTTCAGATCGGGCTTGGCCAGCGGGTTGTCCCCGGCCAGCCGGTCCGCCACCTGGTCGACGTACGCCTCCCGCACGACCTCGTTGCGCACGTCCGCCAGGACCTGCGCCACCGACTCCACGGCTTTCGCCATCTCCTCCGGCGTCGGCCGGCGGGTGGCGGGCAGGGCCAGGCTGAGCCGGAACTCGATTAGCGGAAGAGCCTGTTCGATTCGTTCGACGAACGCAGGTGCACCATGGGTGCGGATGAACTCGTCCGGATCCTTCCCGTCGGGAAGCTGCAACACCCGCACGTCGCAGCCGCTGTCGTAGAGCTTCTGCAGGCCGCGCAGCGTCGCCAGCTGGCCGGCCGTGTCCATGTCGAAGGCGACGATGACCTGCTGGGCCTGCTGGCGGATGATCCGCACCTGTTCGTCCGTGAGGGCCGTGCCCAACGGCGCCACCACGTTCTGGATCCCCGCCTGGTGGGGCATGAGGACGTCCATGTATCCTTCGACGAGGATCGCCTGATTCCTGGCGCGCATCGCCTCTTTGGCCTGATCCAATCCGAAGAGGACGTGGCGCTTCACGAACAGCGGGGTTTCCGCCGTGTTCTTGTACTTGGCGCCCTCGCCGCCGAGGATCCGCCCGCCGAAGCCGATCACCCGGCCGGACAGGTCGGCGATGGGGAACATGACCCGCTCGAAGAAGACGTCCATGAAGCCCGGGCCGTCCCGCCGGGGCACGATCAGCCCCGCCTTCTGGAGGATCTGGGGCGGGAAGCGGTCCCGCAGTGCCCGGAAGAGCGCTCCGCGACCCGGGGCCCACCCGAGCCGGAAGCGGCGGATGGTCTCCTCGGTCAGCCCACGGCCCAGGAGATAGTCCAGCCCCGGCTTGCCGGCCGGGGTGAAGAGCTGGTGGTGATAGAAACGAGCCGCCAGGTCGAGCGCGGCGTACATGTCGCGCCGCTCACGGTAGGCCCGCTCCTCTTCCGGCGTCCGCTCCTCCTGCGGCAGGGGGATGCGGGCGCGCTGCGCCAGCTGCACCAGCGCCTCGTAGAAGGTAAGGTGCTCGCGCTCCATCAGGAAGGTGAACACGTCGCCGCTGGCCTTGCAGCCGAAGCAGTAGTAGAACTGCCCGTCGGGCACGACGTGGAACGAGGGCGTCTTCTCGCTGTGGAAGGGACAGAGCCCCACGTACCGGTTGCCCCTGCGCTCCAGTTTCACATAGGCGGAGATCACTTCGACGATGTCGTTCCTGGCGCGCACCTCGTCCTTGAATGCCTGGTCGAACCGGGCCACCGATCACCACCTCATCGTGCCGGAACAGTCGCGCCCCAATAGAAAACCCCTCGGAACCACCGGGAGGAAAGAAGTGGACGGCGGCGAGGGTGTCTGGCGGGCGTTCTCCCTTTCGACAATGGAGGGCGCGATTCCTTCCGCACGATCGTCAGGGTCCGCTCCCCCACCGGGAAGCGGACCCTGACCCCGTGCACCGCCGCTACACGGTGCTGGACGTGGCGCGCTCGCCTTTGGCCCTGGCCGCCGCCTGTGCCGCCGCCAGCCGGGCCACGGGCACCCGGTACGGCGAGCAGGAGACGTACGTCAGGCCGCAGCTCTGGAAGAACTCGATGGACGACGGATCGCCGCCGTGTTCGCCGCAGACGCCCAGCTTGATGTCCGGACGGACCTTGCGCCCGAGCTCGCACGCGATCTCCACCATCTTGCCCACGCCCTTGCGGTCGATGGTGACGAACGGGTTCTCCGGCAGCACCTTCTGCTCGACGTACTGGGCCAGGAACTTGCCCTCGGCGTCATCGCGGGAGAAGCCGAAGGTGGTCTGGGTCAGATCGTTGGTGCCGAAGGAGAAGAACTGCGCGTGCTCGGCGATCTCGTCGGCGGTGACGGCCGCCCGCGGCACCTCGATCATCGTGCCGACCATGTACTTGAAGGTGACGCCGTGCTTCTCCATGACCTCCCGGGCGATCCGGTCGGTCATCTCGCGCAGGAAGGAGAACTCGGTGACGATACTGACCAGCGGGTGCATGATCTCGGGCTCGACGACCATGCCTTCCTTGTTGCACTGTGCGGCGGCCTCGAAGATCGCCCGCACCTGCATCTCGTAGATCTCGGGGTAGATCATGCCGAGGCGGCAGCCGCGGAAGCCCAGCATCGGGTTCATCTCGGCCAGCGCCCGGACCTTCTTCAGCAGGGCCTCCTTCTCCTGCAGCTCAGACCCCGTCTCGCCCCGCTCCCGCATGATGGCGACCTCAATCGCCAGATCCTCCGCGTCGGGCAGGAACTCATGCAGCGGCGGATCCAGCAGGCGGATCGTCACCGGGAACGGGTTCATGGCCTTGAAGATCTCGTAGAAGTCCTGCCGCTGCATCTCCTGGAGCTTCTCCAACGCCACCATCCGCTCCTCGGTGGTCTCGGCGAGGATCATCTCGCGGGCCACGGCCATGCGCTCGGGATGATGGCCGCCCTGGCCAAACATGTGCTCCGTGCGGCAGAGGCCGATGCCCTCGGCGCCGAACTCGCGGGCCTTCGCGGCGTCGATCGGGGTGTCGGCGTTGGCCCGCACGCCCATGGTCCGGATCTCGTCCGCCCAGCTGAGCAGCGTGCGGAACTCCGGCGACAGTTCGGGATCCACCACGGGGACCTCGCCGTAGATCACGTTGCCGGTGGCGCCGTCGATGGAGATGACCTCGCCCTCCTTCACCACGCGGCCGTTCACGCGGAACTCCCGCGCCTCCAGGTCGACCTTGATGGCCTCGCAGCCGACCACGCAGGGCTTGCCCATGCCGCGGGAGACGATGGCGGCGTGGGAGGTCATGCCGCCGCGGGAGGTGAGGATGCCCTGGGCGACGACCATGCCGTGGATGTCATCCGGCGAGGTCTCGGGGCGCACCAGGATGACCTTGTGGCCCTCGCCCGCCAGCTTGGCGGCCCGGTCGGGGTCGAAGACGCACATGCCGGTGGCGGCGCCGGGCGAGGCGGCCAGGCCCTTGGCCAGGATGTCCAGCTTCGCCTTGGGATCGATGGCCGGGTGCAGGATGTTGTTGATCTGCTCCGGATCCACCCGCAGGACCGCCTGCTCCTTCGAGATCTTGCCTTCCTTCACCAGGTCGACGGCGATCTTGATGGAGGCGATGGGCGTCCGCTTGCCGGCCCGGCACTGCAGCATGTAGAGCTTGCCCCGCTCCACGGTGAACTCGATGTCCTGCATGTCCTTGTAGTGGCTCTCCAGCAGCTCACAGAGGTCGAACAACTGCTGGTAGACCTCGGGCATGGTCTCCTTCAGGTGGGCGATCGGATACGGCGTGCGGATGCCGGCCACCACGTCCTCGCCCTGGGCGTTGGGCAGGTACTCGCCATAGAACTCCTTGGCGCCGGAGTTCGGGTTGCGGGTGAAGCAGACGCCCGTCGCCGAGTCGTCACCCATGTTGCCGAAGGCCATGGCCTGCACGTTGACGGCCGTACCCAGGTCGTCGGAGATCTTGTTGATCTTCCGGTAGACCTGCGCGCGCGGGTTGTCCCACGACTCGAACACGGCCCGGATGGCCGCCATCAGCTGCTCACGGGGGTCCATCGGGAAGGGCTTGCCGGTGTGCTTTTCGACGACGGCCTTGTACTCGGGCACGATCGCCTTGAAGTGCTCGGCCTGCAGCTCGATGTCCTGGGTGAACCCGTTCCGCTTCTTGTGCGCCTCCAGGATGGCCTCGAAGTTGTGCAGCTCGATGCCCAGCACGACGTTGGAGAACATCTGGATGAAGCGCCGGTAAGAGTCCCAGGCGAACCGCTCGTTGCCGGTCAGCTCGGCCATGGCCACCACGGTCTCGTCGTTCAGGCCCAGGTTGAGGACGGTGTCCATCATGCCCGGCATCGAGATCGGCGCACCGGACCGGACCGAAACCAGCAGGGGGTTGCGCGGGTCGCCGAACTTCTTGCCCGTCTGCTGCTCCAGGGCGGTGAGGGCGGCGTTGACCTGCTCGATCACCTCGGGATCGAGCTGCTTGGTCTTCTGGTACTCCCGGCAGACTTCGGTGGTGATCGTGAAGCCCGGAGGCACCGGCAGGCCGATGTTGGTCATCTCGGCCAGGTTGGCGCCCTTGCCGCCCAGCAGCATCCGCATGTCGGCCCGACCCTCGTGGAAGAGATACACCCACTTCTTAGTCACCGAAATTCACCCCTCGGTTGATGATTTCCAGGACCCGGACCGCCGTCTCTTCAACCGCCTTGTTCGTCACATCAATCACCGCGCATCCGACCTTCTTGAAGACCGACTCGGCGTAGTCCAACTCCTGGAGAATTCTTTCCATGCTCGAGTAATTCGCGTCTGACCTGAGGCCGATGGTCTTGATGCGTTCTTCGCGGATCTGATGCAGCTTCTCGGGGCTGACCCGCAGGCCAACCACCTTGTGGGGCGGGACGAGGAAGAGCTCCTTGGGCAGGCTGACCTCCGGCACCAGCGGCAGGTTCGCCACCTTGTACCGCCGGTGGGCGAGGTACATCGAGACCGGGGTCTTGGACGAGCGGGATACGCCGATCAGCACGGCATCGGCCCGCAGGAAACCGCGGGGGTCCTTGCCGTCGTCGTACTTCACCGCGAACTCCACGGCCTCGATGCGGCGGAAGTAATCATCATCCAGGCGGTGTATCCGACCGGGCTCAAGCTTCTCGGGCGCCCCGAGCAGTCGGGAGATCCCGTCCAGCATGGGCCCCATAATGTCCACAGCGGGTATATCCCACATATCAACCAGCCGCTGGAGCTCCTTGCGGATCTCAGGGACGATGATGGTGTACACAATCAGGGTGGGCTGCTGTCGCGCTGCGTCTATCACCTCCCGAAGGGACTGCGGGTCGTCGATCATGGGGAACCGGCGAATCTCCACGCTGCGCTGGCCCCACTGGGACAGCGCGGCACGGGTGACCAGGTCGGCCGTCTCGCCGACGGAGTCCGAGACCACGAAGATGACCGGCTTGGCGACCATCTGAGCCCTCCCTGCTTGTTCCCGTGTGCACATCCGACGCCGCTTTTGTACCTTCGTTTTACAAAGTTCGCTCACCGGCCCGGCACTCCTGCACCGGGGCCGGCGGCCCCCGGCTCCTGCGGCTCTTGATGTTTTTGATCGCAGTTCAAGAGCCCGTCTATCGCGCCCCTGCCGCGCCCGCCGCGGGGGCGCGGCAGCTTCCGCGGCATATGCTGGTGCAGCATCCTGCCAGCGAGGGGAGGAGTTCCGGTGCAGCTGTTCCCGAGCCCGCCCCCCGGCGCGCCGGCCGGCCTCCTGCTGCCCGGCGGCACGCCCGACAACCCCCTGGCCATGGGCGGCCCGCCGTTCCCCCCGGTCGTCACCCTGCCGCTCAGCCACATCCGCCGGGTCTCCATGCTCAACCTGGAGCAGGCCCAGCGGACCACCGCCCCGGTCACCGTGGTGGCCGAGGTCGACGCGACGGGGCTCATCTCGGTGCGCGAGTCGCTGAAGCCGCTGGCCGAGCGGCACCTGGGCATCCGGCTGACCTACCTGCCGTTTTTCGCCGCCGCGACCGTCCGGGCCCTGAAGGCGTGGCCGATCATGAACGCCATGCTCACCCCCCAGGGGTTCGTCATCCCGCGGTACATCAACCTGGGCATCGCCACGGCGGTGCCAGGGGGCGTCCTGCTGCCCGTCGTCCCGGGGGCCGAGCGGATGGGCTTCTGGGACCTGGCCCGGGCGATCCACCTGCAGACCCAGAAGGCCCGGGCCGGGCTGCTCTCGCCGCACGAGCTCTCGGGCCACACGTTCGTCATCACCAACACGGGCCGCTACGGGGCCACCCTGTTCGGCACGCCCATCATCCAGCCGCCCAACGTCGGGATCCTGGCGTTCGAGGCCATCCAGAAGCGACCGGTCGTCGTCGGGGACGACCAGCTCGCGATCCGACCGATGATGTACCTCGCGCTCACCGCGGACCACCGGGCGGTGGACGGGGCGGAGATGATCGGCTTCCTCGCGACCGTCAAGGAGGCGCTGGAGCAGGTGGCGCTGTGACCGGCCCCAGCGCCTCCTCGCCGGCCGGCGGGCGGGCCGCCCGCGCCGCGGCCTCCGCAGCGTCGATCTCCGCCGCGACGGCCCGCTCCACCGCCGCGGCCGCAGCGTCCGTGAGCAGCCCCCGCCGCCGCAGATAGTCTGCCACGGCGGGCAGCGGGTCAGCCTCCCGCGCCGCCCTGAGCTCCGCCCCGGTCCGGTACGCCGCGTGGTTGTCGTCGCAGGTGTGGGGGTCGAGCCTGTGCACCCGGGCCTCGATCAGGGCCGGCCCGCCGCCGGCGCGCGCCCGCACCACCGCCCGCCGGACCGCGGCGTGGACCGCGAACGGATCCGTCCCGTCGAGGCTGACGCCCTCGATGCCGTACCCCGCCGCCCGCGCGGCGACGCTGCCCCCGGCCACCTGGCGGCTGAGCGGCACCGAGATCGCCCAGCCGTTGTTCTGGCAGAAAAAGATGACGGGCAGGCGGTGCAACGCCGCCCAGTTCAGCCCCTCGTGGAAGTCGCCCTGGGACGCGGCGCCCTCGCCGAAGCTGCAGTACACCACGATCGGATCGCCCCTGCGGACCGCCGCCTGCGCCACCCCCACCGCCTGGGGGATCTGCACTCCGACCGGCGCCGACCGCGCGACGATGTTCAGCCGCCGGTCGCCCCAGTTGTACGGCGTCTGCCGACCGCCCGACGACGGGTCCGCCGCCCGGCCGAAGGAAGACAACATCACGTCCAGCGGCGTCGTGCCGGCGACCAGCACGGCCCCCAGGTCGCGGTAGTAGGGGAACCACCAGTCCTTCCCCCGCGCGAACGCCAGGGCGGCCCCCACCTGGGCCGCCTCGTGCCCCCGGCTGGACAGGGCCAGGGGGATGGCGCCGCTCCGCTGCAGGACCCCGAGCCGTTCGTCCAGCCGCCGGGTGAGGAGCATCCAGCGGTAGATCGCGAGGGCCTGTTCATCGGTCAGCCCCGCGGCACGATGGTCGAGCACGGGATCACGCCCCCTTCAGGAAACCGGGGCCTTAGCCGACCGGCACCGCCCCGCGGGAGTCGTGCCGGCCGCGCCCGGGCACTCCGGCATCGGGTCACAGCACCTTCACCAGCGAAAGCCGGTCGATCCGGCAGCCCTCCCGCAACGCGTGCCGGAGCGAGGGCTCGTTGCCGGGGTCGATGTACCGGCGGACAAGGCTCGCGCCCCAGGCCCGGCAGTGGGCCTCGCCGGCTGCGGTGAGGCGGTGGCTCACGCCGGTGCCCCGGTACGCCGGTTCTACGAAAATGTCATAGAAAAGACCGACGGGCAGCCCCGTCAGCTCGTCGGGCACCAGCGCCACCACCAGGTAGCCGGCGGCGGCGCCGCCCGCGCGCGCCACCAGTGCGGCGCTGCCGGGCCTGGTCAGCAACGCGCGCAGGTTCTGCTCCACCCGAGCGGCCACCGCCTGCGGGTTCACCCGGTCCCGCAGGGCGGGATCCACGTGGGCCCAGGCCGTCGCCGCCGACCGCGACACCAGCCAGGGCCACTCCGCCACGGTCAGAAGCCCCACCTCCACGGCCACAGTGCCGCCCCCCTCCCCCGACATGGATATGCACGGGACCGGGGCCGGCGCACCTGCATAGTATGGCGAGCGGCCACACGGGCCGTCCCGGACAGCAGCCAAACGCCAAGGAGGTGGGCCCCCTGCGCATCATCGACCTGACGCTGGGCTACAGCCACGGCATGCCGGCCTACGGGACCGCCTGGTACAGCCAGGTGGAGATCCGCCCGCTCATGACGCCCGAGACGGATCCCACGGGCCACGGCCGGCGCTTCAGCCAGTTCGTGTTCAATCCCCACAACGCCACCCACGTCGACGCCCCGAGCCACTTCGTGCCCGGCGGCAAGAACGTGAGCGATCTGGAGCCGGACCGGTTCATCGGGCCGGCGCTGGTGCTGGATCTCACCCACCGCGGCCTGTACGAGCCCGTCACCGCCGACGACCTGGAGGCGGCAGCCGGCGGGCGGATGCGCCCCGGCCTGCGTCTCCTGCTGCGCACGGACTACGTGGACCGCCACTGGGGCGACCCGGACTTCTGGCAGAAGCCCCCGTACCTGGCCCCCAGCGCAGCCGACTGGTGCGTCGAGCAGGGGGCTGCGCTGGTGGGGCTGGACTTCCTGACCGAGGAGCCCGGCGACCGGGACTTCCCCGTGCACCGCCGGCTGCTGGAAGCCGACATACCTATCCTGGAGTACCTCCGCAACCTGAAGGCCCTGCGGGGGCCCATCGTCTGGCTGATGGCCGCGCCCATGCTCGTCGAAGGCGCGGAAGCGGCGCCGGTCCGGGCCCTGGCCGTGGAAGGGGGCGTCCCGTATGGCGACGGCTGAGTCCGTCCGCCGCCTGCCCCTTCCGCCCTGGGAGCCCGCGGACCTGGCCGCGGCCCTGGGCTCCGGGCCGGTGGCGCTGCTGGACGGCATCACCTGGGAAGGCCGCAGGGTGGCCCTGGTGGCCTGGGCCCCGGAGGCCCGCGCCCGCACGGTGGCGGAGGCGGCTGCGGCGGCGGACAGGACCCCCCTGCCGCCGCAGGCCCCGCCGCTGCTGGCTGCGGCGGTGGGCCGGCTGGACTGGGACGGAACCGGTCGCTTCTGGGTACCGGGCTCGGCCGCGCTGTTCGACCGGGAGGCGGGCGAGCTCTGGGTGCGGGGGCGCCTGCCCGCCGTCCCCGGCCGCGGCTGCCCGCCGGTGCGAAGCGGCGCCTGCGCAGGTGAGGGCGGCGCTGACGCAAGCGAGAGCAGTACCAACGCAGGCGAGAGCGGCGGCACCGCGGGTAAGAGCGGCGGCAACACGGGCGAGAACGGCGCCAACGTGCGCAAGAGCGGCGCCGACGCAAGGAAGAGTGGCGCCGACGAAGGCGAGGTCGGTCTTGCCGCCGGCCAGGGCGGCTCCGGAAGACCCGGCGAGCGGGCATCGGCACATGCGCCCCCGCACCGGGCCGTGCCGCTGTGGCCGTACCCGGCGTACGCGGCCGCGGTGCGGGAGGCGCTGACGGCCATGGCCGAAGGCCGGCTGACCAAGGTGATCCTCTCGGTGCCCTTCGCCGCCCCCTGCCCCCTGCCCCCCGCGGCCATCTACCGCCCGCTGACTGCCGGCAGCCCGCCCGGGCTGGGGTTCCTCCTACGGGTCGGCGCGGGTGGCGAGACCCTGGTGGGCATCTCCCCCGAGCCGCTGGTCTTTCTGGAAGCCGGCCGCGCCCACATGCACCTGCTGGCCGGCACCCGGCCCGCCGAGCGCGCGTCGGAACTCGCCGCCAGCCCGAAGGACCGGGAGGAGCATGCGGTGGCCGTGGAACAGGCCCGCCGGGACCTGGAGGCGGTCTGCCTACCGGGGAGCGTCGCGGTGGAAGCCTTCATGGAGCTGGAGCGCCACCCGGGCCTGGTCCACCTGGCGTCACGGCTGTCGGGGACGCTCCGGCCCGACCTGGGCCCCGGCGATCTGGTCGCCGCCTGCTTCCCGGCCGGCACGGTGGGCGGGATTCCCCGGGAGGCGGCCCGGGCGCTGATCGATCGGTTGGAACCTGTGCCGCGGGGCTGGTACGCCGGCGCCGTGGGCGCGGTACTGCCCGGCGGCGGACTGCAGCTCTGGCTCACCATCCGCTCGCTGGCCCTGCGGGACGGCACCGTCCTGGTCCGGGCCGGCGCCGGTCTGGTGCCGGGCAGCGACCCCGCGGCCGAATGGCGGGAGTGCATGGCCAAGGCGGAACGGGCCCTGGCCGCGGCCGGCGCCGCGCTGCCCCCGGCGGAGGAGCTGATGCGGGGCGAGGACGCCGTCCGAGGAGGTGACCCAACGTGATGACGCGGGCGGAACTGGACGCGCACGTGCGCGACATCGTGCGCTGGCACTTCAGCCCGGACACCGGCTCGCCGTACTGGCTGCGCAAGGCGGCCGATCTGGGCTTCGACCCCGTCGCGGAGGTGCGGGGCTTCGACGACCTGGCCCGCTTCCCCGCGGTGGCCGGGGAGTGGCGGTCCGTCCCCGTCGGCGACCTCATCCCGCGGGGGTGCAGCGAGCCCTTTGACGTGTGGGAGACCGGCGGCACCACGGGGCCGCCCGTACGGATCGTGGACGCGCAGGAGCGCACCAGGGGGATCCAGCGGGTCGACCGCATGCTGGACGAGCACGGCTTCCCGCGGCGCGAAGCACGGACACGACCGGGAGGCCCGACCGGTGCGATCGCCCCGGCGCACGGCGGCACGGACACGACGGAGGGCCGGGCCCACACAGGGGGAGGGGACGCCTACCCGGCCTGGCTCCACCTGGGGCCCACGGGCCCCCACCTGGTGGGCACCAACGTGGCCCGGCTCGCCCGGCTCCGGGGCTTCCTCTACCATACCGTCGACCTGGACCCGCGCTGGGTGAAGCGGCTCTACCGGGAGGGCCGCGCCGACGAAGCCCGTCGCTACACCGCCCACCTGGTAGAGCAGGCCCTGGCGGTGCTCAGGACCCAGCCGGTCCGGGTACTCTCCACCACCCCGCCCCTCCTGCAGGCCCTCTGCGAGCACCCGGAGGCGTACGCCGCCCTGGCGGGGAGGGTCGAGGGCATCATCTGGTTCGGCACCTCGCTTTCCGCCGAAGGGCTGCGGCTGCTGGAGGAGGAGCTGCTGCCGGAGGCGCGGTTCGTGGGCTGGTACGGCAACACGCTGATGGGCATCGCCTGCCAGCGTCCCCGCCGGGAGGGCGACACCCACCGCTGCATCTTCTCCCCGCCGGGGCCGGCGGCGGTGGTCCGGGTGGTCGACCCGCAGGACCCGAGCCGCCGCGTCGCTCCCGGCGAGGCCGGCCAGGTCCGCATCAGCCTGCTGACCCGGGAGCTGTTCCTCCCCTGGCACCTGGAGCGGGATCGGGCGGTCCGCGTCCCATGGCCCGGGTCGGAGCTGTGGGACGAGCTGGCGGAGGTTGCACCCCTGGACGGGGGCGGCGCCCGAGTCGAGGGGGTGTACTGAGGTGCGGGAGATCCCCATCTGGCGGGGCGGCCGGGAGCGGACCAGCCTGGACGTGCGGCTGCTCCGGGACTACCGGGGCGAGCCCCTGGCGAAGGTGGCCGTCGCGCCGGCCCTGCTGGTCCACCGGGCGGTGGCCGAGCTGCGGGCGGCGGCGGAGCCGGAAGCCGACCTCACCGCCCTCTGGGACCGAATCGCCGCGGCCGGCCGTCTGCTGGACGCAGCCGAACTCGGGGGCTGCTCCCCGGAGGAGCACGCCCGGCTGGTCACGCTGGCCACCGGCGCCCCCCTCACCGACAGCCGACGCGCCCTGGCCGAACTGGCCCGGGGCATGGCGCAGGTGCGAGAAGCCCTGACCTGGCAGGCGCCGGGCGGCACGCCGGAGCCCTTCCTCACCGGCCGGATCGAGCCCGCTCCCGGCAAGTCCTGCGGTTGGGCGCCGGTGGGCCGGGTGCTGGGCTTCGTCGCCCCGTCCAACCACCCGGCGGTGCACCTGACCTGGGTGCTGGCGCTGGCGATGGGCTGGGTGGTCGCCGTCCGGCCCGGCGCCGACGACCCCTTCACACCGTGGCGGGTTCTGCTCGCACTCCGGGAGGCGGGTTTCCCGGCCGAGCGGATCGCCCTGTTGCCCGGGGGGCACGACCTGGTGCCCGCCCTGGTGGAACACTGCGACCGGACGGTGGCGTATGGCGGGCCTGCGCTGGAATCGCTGCTGGGCCGGGATCCCCGGGTGCTCTTCAACGGCCCGGGCCGGTCCAAGGTGCTGGTGGACACGGACGCGGTCGGGGCAGCGCCGGGTGACCCGACCCCGGAACCGAACGGCCAGCCGTCCGGCCTCCGCACCCACAAGCCGGCCAGCTCTTCCACCAGTGCCGAAGACCCTGTGACGTTCCTGGTGGACTGCATCCTGCACGACGGCGGGCGCAAGTGCACCTGCGCCAGCGCCGTGCTGCTCAGGGGTGACGCCCCGGGCCTCCTGGAAGCGGTGGCGGAACGGCTGGCCCGGTTGCCGCTCCTGGACCCCCTGGACCCGGCTGCGCGCGTCCCCGCCTGGAAGGACCCGGCGGCGGCCCGGCTGACCCCGGGCGAAGCCGTGGAGGTGGACGGCCTCACCTTTGTGCGCCCCGCGCTGGTGCTGGGCGTCGATCCCGCCGATCCCCGTTTCGGCGCGGAGATTCCGGCCCCGTGGGCGACCGGCCTACGGCTGCCCGCCGGTGCAGACCCGCTGCCGCTGCTGCGCGGCTCGCTGGCGGTCACGCTGATGACGAAAGAGGCAGCGCTCGTCCGGCGCTGCCTCAGGGAACCTTCGATTCAAAAGCTGTTCGTCGGCCCGGTCCCGCCCTGGCACACGGAGCCCGGGGCGCCGCACAAGGGCCGGCTGGCGGACTTCCTGTTCACGGCCAAGGCATATCGGGAGGCGGTGATCCCGTGGATCTGAGCGGCAAGCGGGCGCTGGTGACCGGGGCCTCCAAGGGGCTGGGGGCAGCGGTGGCCCGCCGCCTGGCCCAGGCCGGGGCCGACGTGGCCGTGCACTACCACCGGGACAAGGCCGGCGCGGAGGAAACGGCGAAGGCGGTGAATGCCTCCGGCCGCCGGGCGCTGGTGCTCCGGGCCGACCTCGCCGTGCCCGGCCAGGCCGAGTCCGTGGTTGAGCTGGTGCGGGACGCGTGGGGCGGGTTGGATCTACTGGTCAACAACGCCGGGGTGGCGCCGGTGCTCCCCTGGGACCAGGTCACCCCCGAGCAATGGGCCGCCGTGCTGGCGGCCGACCTCAGCGGCCCCTTCCACGTGATGCGGGCGGCCCTGCCTCTCTTGCGGGAAGGGCGGGAGCCGGCCGTGGTCAACGTCGGCTCGGTGGTCAGCTTCAACGGCGGTGCGTTCGGGCCCGCCTATGCGGCGGCGAAGGCGGGGCTGGTAGGGCTCACCCGGTCGGCCGCCCGAGAGTGGGGGCCGCTGGGCATCCGCGTCAACTGCGTGGCGCCGGGGCCCATCGACTCGCCCCTCGCCCGAGCGCTGCCGACGCCGGCGCTGGAGGCGATGAAGGCCCAGACCCCCCTCCGCCGCCTGGGCACCTTCGGCGAGGTGGCCGAGGTCGTGGCCTGGCTGCTCTCGCCGGCAGCGGCGTTCGTCACCGGGCAGACGGTCGTGGTGGACGGCGGCCGGGTGATGAACTAGGTGGCAGGCTCCACCGGTTGCCGCAGGATGGTCTTCAGCTTCTCCGGCGGGGTGCGCCGGAAGTCGGAGAGGTAGACCTCGTGGTGGCGGCCCCGGAGCCGGTATCCCTGCGCGGCGATGAAGGCGTGCAGCTGCTCGATCACCGGTCCCTCTTCGGAGAAGGGGCCCACGTGGAGCACCTGCGCGGCCGTACCCCCGGCGAAGCGCTCGAACGCCACGTCCAGGATCCGTGGGTTCTTCTTCTTGGCCGCCGCCTGGCCGCGGGTGGCGGCCACCTGTTCCGCGGTGATCCCCTCAGGCATCCGGATCAGCAGCTGCCAGCGCCATTCTTCCCGCGGCGTCCGGGCGAACGCCTCCGGTGGCTCGGACCACCACAGCCCCTCCAGGGGCGGGACCTTGAAGTCCTGCCCGGCGGCCTTCTGCTGGAACTTCAGGGTGTAAGCCAGTCCGTAGAGCGCCTCGACCGCCTGCTGAAACGCCGGGCTCTCGGGCGCGCCGACACCGCTCAGGGTCAGGCACCAGGTGTCGGGAACCTCCACGATCTCAGGATCCTTCCGGGCCTTGAACAGTACCGGTGCGAAGCCGGCAGGCTGGGTCATGACGGAAGCCCCCTTCCGGGTATGGTGGGGTTCAGGCTCCACGAGCCGCCGACCCGGCCGGGGTCATGGGCGTGGCGGAACCCTTCTCGGTCGTGGCTTCTCCGCCGCGGAACCCGGCTCCTGCCCCGCGGTCCATCGCAGACGCCGTGCGCCCGAATCGCCGACGGACCCGTGCTCTGGCACCCCACCCTAATCTGTCGGGCCGACCCGTTTCCCATTCGGTTCGAGGCGAAATATACATTCGGCTCCCGAAGCACCGTGCACATTTCGCCTCGAACAGCTCACCCCGTGCGCCTCCCCCGCAGTCCTCACACCACCATCCGGCCCCGCTCCCCCCGGTTCGAGGCGGAAAATACCTTCGGTACCCGAAACACCATGCACATTCCGCCTCGAACAGCCCTCCCGTGCGCCTCCCCCGCAGTCCTCACACCACCATCCAGCCTCTCTCCCACCCGGTTCGAGGCGGAAAATACCTTCGGTGCCCGAAGCACCATGCACATTCCGCCTCGAACAGCCCACCCCTGCGCCTCCTCCCACAGTCCTCACACTACCATTCGGCCCCGCTCCCCCCCGGTTCGAGGCGGAATATACCTTCGGTGCCCGAAGCACCATGCACATTCCGCCTCGAACAGCCCACCCCTGCGCCTACCCCGCAGGCCTCACACCACCATCTGGCCCCGCTCCCCCCGGTTCGAGGCGGAAAATACCTTCGGTACCCGAAACACCATGCACATTCCGCCTCGAACAGCCCTCCCGTGCACGCCGCCCTGTACTCGGTCTGCAGTCGGCCCCCGGCCGTTCCGCTGGCTCCGCACCCACTCACCGGCCCCGAGGTGCCCGCGGGTCCACCCCGGGACCCGTACGCAGGCCGCCGAGAACCAGAACGTGCTAGGATCAGGTCGACTCCCGCGCCACTACAGCAAGAAACGGGGCTGTTCCAACGTCGTCCTTGACGACGTGTGGAACAGCCCCTGGCGTGCGCGTCCGGGTCTACCCCGCGAGCTTGCTCAGATCGGCCGGCGCCGACAGGAGGCCGCCCAGGGCCTGGAGCAGGGCATAGCGGTTCGCCCGCACCTTCTCGTCCTCGACGTTGACCCGGACGGTGTCGAGGAACGCGTCCACGGGCGCCTTGAGCCGAGTTGCCAGGTGGTAGAAGGTCCGGTAGTCGCCCGCCTCGTAGGCCCGCTTCATCTCCGGTCGCAGGTCGACGAAGGCGCCGTACAGGTCCCGCTCCGCGGGCTCGGTGAAGAGCTCCGGGTCGATCTCCGCGCTCACCGCGCCCGCCTCGTTGGCCTTGCCGGCCAGGTTGGCGACCCGCTTGAACGCGCCCGTCACCGCGGCGAACTCCGGCTCGGCCATCACGGCGGCCAGGGCCTCGGCCCGGTTCACGGCGTCGGTGACGTCCCGGAAGCCGGCCGCCAGCACGGCGTCGATCACGTCGTAGCGGATCTCCCTCTGCTCCATGAGCACCTTGACCCGGGCACGGAAGAACTCCATGAGATCGCTGTGGGTCTTGACCGCCGCCTCGCCCGGGAGCCTGTACTGCTCGATGGCCCGCGAGACCAGGGCCGCCAGGTCAACCCGCAGGCCGTTCTCCACCAGGGTCTGCACCACGCCCTGGGCGGCGCGCCGCAGGGCGAAGGGATCCTGCGACCCGGTGGGGATCAGGCCGATGGAGAAATAGCCGGCCAGGGTATCCAGCTTGTCCGCCAGCGCGACCACGATCCCCGGGCCCGTCCGGGGCAGGTCGTCGCCGGCGCCCCGGGGCAGGTAGTGCTCGTAGATGGCCTCGGCCACGGCGGGATCGCCGCCCTGGTGGAGCAGGTACTGCTTGCCCATGTACCCCTGAACCTCGGGGAACTCGAAGACCATGCGGGTCATCAGGTCGGCCTTGCAGAGCCAGGCGGCCCTGGCGGCCTGCTCCTCTTGCTCCGGGGACAGGCCCAGCGCCTGGGCGATGGGGCGGGACAGGCTGACCAGCCGCTCCACGCGCTCGAACTGCGTGCCCAGCTTCTCCTGGAAGACGGCCTCCTTCAGCCTGGCGTTGAAGGACTCCAGGGGCTGCCGCCGGTCCTCGTCCCAGAAGAACCGGGCGTCGCTGAGGCGCGCGGCCAGCACCTTCTCATTGCCGGCCCGGACGATGTCCAGATGCTCGTGGCCGCCGTTGCGGACGCCGATGAAGTAGGGCAGGAGCTCCTCGGAGCCCTCGGCCTTGTACACCGGGAAGTAGCGCTGGTTGTCCTTCATGGTGGTCACCAGCACCTCGGCGGGGACCTCGAGGAAGGCGGGATCGAAGGAGCCGGCGAAGGCGGTGGGCTGCTCCACCAGCCAGGTCAGCTCCTCGAGCAGGTCCTCGTCTCGCCGCACGAAGCCGCCCACCCGGGCCGCCTCGGCGGTCACCTGCTGCCAGATCACCTGCTTGCGCACGGCCTGGTCGACCATCACGTACCCGCCGGCAACCTTGGCGAAGTAGTCGTCGGCGTCGCTCACCGCAATCGGCTCAGCCGGCCCCAGGACCCGATGGCCGCGGGTGGTGCTCACCGTCTCGATGCCGTCCACGTCAAACGGCACCCGCCAGTCGCCCAGCAGGGCCAGAATCCACTTGATCGGCCGGGCGTAGCGGAGCTCCCGGTCGGCCCAGCGCATCGCCTTGGGCCAGTGGATCGAGGTGACCAGCCCCGCCAGCAGCGGCGGCAGCACCGTCTCCACCGATTCGCCCTGGATGCGCTTGCGGGCCCAGAGGTACTCGCCGCCCTTCTCGTCGGGCCGGACCTCCAGCTCCTCGAGGGCCACCCCCTGCCCTTCGGCAAACTTCCGGGCGGGCACGGTGAAGTTGCCCTCGGCGTCGAAGGCGATCTTCCTGGGAGGCCCCTTCACCTCCACCTCGACGTCCCGCTGCCGCAGGGCCAGGTTCCGGACATAGAGCACCAGCCGGCGGGGGGTGCCGAAGACGTCCACCAGCTCGTAGTCCAGCCGGGCCTCCGCCAGGGCCTTCGCGGCGTTCTCCTTCAGCTGCTCCAGGGCCGGGGCGCAGAACCGGGCGGGAATCTCCTCGGTGCCGATCTCGAGAATGAGGTTGCGCGTCTCCGCCATGGCTAGTTCCCTCCTTCCGCGGTCCGGGTCTGGTCAGGGGTCCCGTGGCCCCGTCCGCCGGCGCCGTAGCGCGCCGCCCAGGTAGGCCGCTCCGCCAGCGGCTTCAGCAGCGGGAAGCCCAGCGCCTCCCGCATCTCGATGTAGGCCTTCGCGGCCGCCCGGGCGAGGTTGCGCACCCGGAGGATGTACCCCTGCCGCTCGCTGACGGCAATGGCGCCGCGCGCGTCCAGCAGGTTGAACGTGTGCGAGCACTTCAGGATGTAGTCGTAGGCCGGGTAGACCAGCGGCGGGTCCAGGCTGAGCAGCCGCTTCGCCTCGGCCTCGTACATGTTGTAGAGCTGGAACAGCATCTGGGTGTCCGACTGCTCGAAGTTGTACACGGAGTGCTCCCACTCGAAGCGCTCGAACACGTCGCCGTAGCGCAGGTGCTCGTTGTACATGATGTCCCAGACGTTGTCCACGCCCTGGATATAGGAGGCCAGCCGCTCCAGGCCCAGCGTGATCTCCACCGAGACCGGCTTGCACTCAAAGCCGCCCACCTGCTGGAAATAGGTGAACTGGGTGATCTCCATGCCGTCGCACCAGACCTCCCAGCCCAGGCCCCAGGCGCCCTGGCTCGGCGCCTCCCAGTTGTCCTCCACGAAGCGGATATCGTGCTTCTTCGGGTCGATGCCGATGCGCTCCAGCATCTCCAGGTAGATCTCCTGGATGTTCTCCGGCGACGGCTTCATGATCACCTGGTACTGGAAGTAGTGCTGCATGCGGTTCGGGTTCTGGGCGTAGCGGCCGTCCGCCGGCCGCCGGCACGGCTCGATGTAGGCCACGTTCCAGGGCTCCGGCCCCAGGGCGCGGAAGAACGTCTCGGGGTTGAAGGTGCCGGCGCCCTTCTCCACGTCGTACGGGTGCCGGATGATGCACCCCTGTTCGGCCCAGAACTTGTCCAGGGTCAGAACGAGATCCTGAAAGTACATGCGCGGTCCTCCTTCTGCCAGCGGGGGTCCGATGCGAAAGGCTCTCGCCCCGGGCCACCCGATGATGTGGCCAGGGACGAGAGCCTGTGAGTGCTCCCGCGGTTCCACCCTGATTGGCGCCCCCTGGGGACGCCCACCTCTGCCGTGATGCGATTCTCGCTCCCGGGCGCCGTTCCCCGTGCCTGCCCGCCCTGCTCGCACCGGGTGCAGGGCTCTCTGCCAGAGCCGGCTGGCGGGTACTCCTCCCGTTCCTCGCTAGCAATGGATGCTAGCAAGTCGGGACTGGCGTGTCAAGGGGTGGAAAGCGGCACCATGATCAGGACATCTAAGCGAAGGAACCTAACCATCAATGATGAATCTATATTCCATTCGAAAACTGAGGGGATCGGAGGGTTATCATTGCGTCGTTTTATCGCCTTCGTACTTGCCGCGTTCGTTGCGCTGGCCTCCTTCCCGCGGGCAGAGGCCGCCACCTACTGGCAGCTGGTGGAAGAGGGCAACCGGCTGGCCGAGGCAGGAAAGGCCGAGGAAGCCCTGCCCTACTGGCTCCAGGCCATCCCGATGATCATCGCCGACGGCAACAAGCGGATGGCGGGCTACTACGCGCAGCAGGTGGCCTACACCCTGGACGAGCTGGGCCGTTCCGAAGAGGCGCTTCCTTATTATGAGATGAAGGTCCAGTTCTACCGGGAGACCGGGGTCCCCGACGAGCAGATGAGGTGGGACATCCTCCGCATCGAGCAGCTGAAGCCTCGGCTGGAAGTGTTCGTCGCACGCCCCACGGCCGGCGTGAAGCCCGGGGATCTGGCCAAGCACGAGCCCGCATTCGGCGCGCTCTACGGGGGCACCGTCGATCACGACCCCGCGGTCTACGACGACCTGGACCGGGCAGCGGCCACCTACGGCAAGCCCTACGGCATGGTGATGGTCTACAACTCGGTGGCCGAGTACGACTACCTCAATGTCTCCAGCTTGGTCCTGGAGAAGGGCGTCCCCCTGCAGATCGCCTGGCAGCCCACCCGCGGGCTCCAGTCGGTGACCGAGCCCGTGGTGCGGGCGTACGCCCGGAAGCTGGCCGAGTACGGCCAGCCGGTCTACCTTCGGTTCGGCAACGAGATGAACGGCAACTGGGTGCCGTGGTACGGCAACCCGGAACTGTACAAGGAGAAGTTCCGGCTGGTGGCCCGCATCATGCGCGAGGAGGCGCCCAACGTGGCGATGGTCTGGGCCCCCAACTACGTGGGCGCCGACTACATGCAGTACTACCCGGGCGATGAATGGGTCGACTGGGTGGGCGTGAGCGCGTACCACGACGCCTACTTCCTCGCGGACGTGAACCAGAGCGACATGACGAACGGCCTGTACTACCAGGGCCAGAAGGCGAATCCGCTGGACAAGTTCAAGGAGATCTACGAGCGGTTCGCAGATCGCAAGCCCATCATGATCGCGGAGACGGGGTACAACTACTCCAACGACACGCCCGAGGCCCGCAGGCTCGGCCTGCCCATCTACGACGCCTCCGAATGGGCGGCGCAGACGGCGCGCTACGTGTACGCCTACCTGCCCATGGTCTACCCGCGCATCAAGATGGTCGGTCACTTCAACAACCCGCGCACCGGTGACAAGGCCGCGTACACCATGTCGCAGAACCGCACGCTCCTGAACGCGGTCCGCGAGGCCATCGCCGACGACTGGTACCTCTCCAGCCTGGATCAGGTTCCGGAGAACTACTGGCATCCCATCGAGCAGGCCACCCTGCACGGAAAGACCCGCGTGGCCAGCTACGTCTGGCTGGGCGACCGGGGGCTCGGCAAGGTGGAGTACCGGCTGGACGGCCGGCTGGTGGCCACCAGCCACAAGGTGCCGTACGTCGCCGACGTTGACCTGACCGGCCTCACCGGCGAGCATGTGCTCACGGTCCAGGCGTACGACAAGTCGGGCCGGCTGGCCGCCGAGCGCAGCTACACCTTCGACGCCTCCGCCGTGAAGGTGAAGCTGGACGGCCGGGTGCTGGACTTCGCCAAGCAGCCGGTGAACGAAAACGGCCGGATCCTCGTCCCGTTCCGGGCCATCGCCGAGGCGCTGGGCGCCGACGTGCAGTGGAATGCGCAGACCCGCACGGCCATCGCCCGGAAGGGCGGCACCGAGCTCCGCCTCACCATCGACGACCCCGTGCCCGTCCTGAACGGCAAACGGCTGGACCCGCTCCAGGCGCCGGCCCGCAACGTGGGGGGGCACACCATGGTCCCCGCCCGGGTCTTCGCCGAGGCCTTCGGCATGAAGGTCGACTGGGACGGCCTGACCCGGACCGTGCTCATCGAGTCGCCGTAGCCCGAGGCTGCGCCGCTGGCCGGGCGATCATGCCAGCGGCCGGAGCCCCATCCCGGGGTTCCGGCCGCTTCTTCGCTTTCGGCACTCTCCTGACTATCCCTGCCGCAGCCCCTGGAGCCGGAATCCCTCGGCCAGCAGGTGGAAGGCCGCCGCCGAGACGCCCAGCGCCAGGCCGGGGAAGAAGGGGATCCAGGGAGAGCCCAGGATGGCCGTGCGGTTCGCCCCCAGCATCTGCCCCCACTCGGGCAGGTACTCGATGTAACGGATCCACCCGTCGCCGCGCACGGCCACCGTGCCGCCCACGTAGATGCCGAAGACGGCCAGTTGCCCCATGAGGAGCAGCACCCAGGCCATCTCCGAGGAGAACATCACCGCCAGGTCGGCGCGCATGAGCGGCAGCACGTGGCGCCGCAGGATCCGCCATGGCGTCGCGCCCAGCGCCCGGGCGGCCTCCACGTGGGGCACCACGATCTCCTCGGCCCGCCGCCGCACCTGCTCCGCCATGCGCGGGGCGCCGGAGAGCACCAGCATGGCCACGTAGGTCGCCAGCCAGCCCTTCTGCCCCGGCACCAGCCAGCGCAGTCCGCCCAGGGTCATGGCGACCAGCGCCAGGGCCGGGATGGAGCCGAACCCCACGGCCATGGCCTGGACGATCCGGGCCGCACGGCCGCCGGTCCACCCGGCCCGCAGGCCCGCCGGCAGCGCGATGACCGCCCGCAGGACGATCACCGCCGCCGCCAGGCCCAGGGTGTAGCGGGCGCCGTAGATCACGCGCGAGAGCAGGTCCCGCCCCACCATGTCCGAGCCCAGCACGTAGCCGAACTCCCCGGGAGCGAAGGGCGCCAGGCGCAGCTTCCGGCCCTCCATCTGCACGTGGACCCCCAGGTGCGGGTCCGGGAGGGAGACCACCTCCGGCAGCACGAGGAGCGCGACCAGACCGGCCGTCAGGACGAGTCCGACCACGAGCGGAGCGTTCAGCCGCCTCATACGGTGCCCCCTCCCTTCAGCAGGGGGTTGGCCAGGGCGCGCAGGGTGACGGCCAGCCCGTCCATGACGACGAACCACGTGCAGAAGATCAGCCCGATGCTGGCCACCACGGCCGGCTGGCCGTAGCTGAGTCCCCGCATCAGCCCGGAGCCGATGCCGTAGTGGTTGGTCAGCACCTCCACCACCAGCTGGCTCGAAAGGGTCACGTTGAGCATGGCCGGCATGCCGTTGAGGGCCCGGGGGAGCGCGTTGCGCATGGCGTGCTTCAGCACCACCAGCACCTCGGGCACCCCCTTGGCCCGGGCGGTGCGGATGTAGTCCTCCCGCATCGCCTCATCGAGGGCGGTGGAGATCAGCCGGGCCGTATAGGCCATCGGGATGATCGACAGGGCCAGCAGCGGCAGGATCCACCCCCGCTCGCCGCCCTGCACGCCCAGGACCGACCAGAGGCGCACGCCGAAGTTTCGGTAGGACCAGATGGTGAGCATCTGACCCAGCAGGATCAGCAGGAAGTCCGGGATGGAGACACCCAGGATGGAGAGGCCTACAGAGAAGATGCGCGCGCCGCGGCTGCCCAGCACCAGCCCGCCCAGCAGCAGCCCCGCTGCGATGCCCGCCGCCAGGGCGACGGCGAACAGCTGGAAGGAGAGCCACCAGGTATCCCGGAGCAGGGGAAGCAGCGGAAGGCGGCTCTGCGCCGTGCCGTACCACCTTTCCACGGTGAGCGTCCCCTCGAACAGCCCGACCAGGTAGTTCCGGACCCCGGCGCCGTACTTGGCCGCGGACCAGGTGTAGCTGAACTGAGCCCCCGCGTCCTGCAGCGGCTCGATCCGGTACTTCCGGGTGGCGTCGGTCCGCACCTCCCCCAGCGTGCCCGGCGCGGCGGCCTCACCGGTCACCTCCACCCCCTCCGGCAGCATGGCCACCAGCACAACAATCACGGCGGAGAGGGCGAGAAGCCCGACCCGCACCGCCCAGCTTCGCAACACCGTCGACCACAGACCCATCGGTTCCGTCTCACCTGCTTTTCCCATTCCACAAGTCCGGTTCAACCGCGGCAAGACCAACTACCTGACCATCAGATCCCGCTCGCGGAGCCCCTCGGCCAGGAGGTGGAAGCCGGCCGCCGTGAGGCCGATCGCGAGGCCCGGGTAGAACGGCAGCCAGGGGTAGCTGAGGAGGTAGGGGATGTTGGTGCCCAGCATCTGGCCCCACTCGGGCAGGTACTCCGCGACGGCGATGTTGCCGCTGATCGTCTCCACCTGGACGGCTCCGCCGGGATGGACGCCGAACACGGCCAGCTGCGCCATGATCATCAGCACCCAGGCCATCTCGGACGGCGCCATGACCAGCAGGTCCGCCCGCATGATGGGCAGCACGTGGCGCCGCAGGATGCGCGCCGGGCGGGCGCCCAGCGCCTGCGCAGCCTCCACGTGCGGCATCAGGGCGATCTCCTCGGTCCGGCGGCGCACCTGCTCCGCGATGCGGGGGGCGCCTGCGAGGCCCAGCACCAGCACGTAGGCGACCATCCACGCGTTGCCGCCGAGGAAGAACGGCCACAGGCCCCGCAGCACGATGTAGACCAGGACCAGCGCCGGAAGCGATCCAAAGCCGGCCGCCGCGGCCTGCTCCGCCCGTGCCAGCCAGCCGCGCCGCCACCCGGCCTGCAGCCCGACAGGCAGGGCCAGCGCGAAACGGATGAGGTTGATCATCAAGGCCAGACCCACCGTGATCCGGGCGCCGTAGACCAGGCGGGACCAGTAGTCCCGGCCCAGGAAGTCAGAGCCCAGCACGTACCCCAGCTGCCCCGGCTGGTAGGGCGGAGCCACCAGGCGCCGTCCCTCCATCTGCAGCAACACGCCCTGCTGCGGGTGCGGCAGGTCGCAGAGGAAGGGAAGCAACAGCACCACTCCGAGGCCGCCGAGCAGCACGAGGCCGATGATCAGCGAAAGGGGAATGCGCCGCATCACGCCCCCTCCCTCAGGCGCGGATTGGCCAGGATCCGCAGGGTGTTGGCCAGCGCATCCAGCAGGCCGAACCACAGGCAGAACACCAGCCCGGTGGTGGCCACCATCCGGCTCGACCAGTTCGCCATCAGTCCGCCCGCCAGGCCGTTTACATTCGCGAGGACCTCGATGATGACCATGCTGGAGAGCGCGTTCCCCATGATGGTCGGGAAACCGCCCAGCACGCGCCCCAGCACGTGGCGAAGCCCGTGCTTCATCACCACCCGCGCCTCCGACAGCCCCTTGGCCCGGGCGGTGCGGATGAAGTCCTCGCGCATCACCTCGTCGAGGCCGCCGGCCACCAGCCGGGCGGTATAGGCCATCGGCCCCAGGCTGAGGGCCAGCAGGGGCACCAGCCACCCGCGCTCTCCCCCGGAGGGGCCCAGCACGGAGTAGAGCCGGATGCCGAACTCCCGGTAGGTGAAGATGGTCAGCATCTGGAGCAGGAGCACAACCACGAACTCCGGCAGCGCCATGCCGGCCACCGAGATGCCCAGCGAAAACCCCCGGGCGGCCCCGCGCCGCAGGCTCAGCACGCCCAGCGCAAACCCGGCGGCCATCCCGAGCACCAGCGCCCGGGAGAGCAGGCGCAGCGAAACCACCATCCGCTCGCGCACCTGGGGCAGCACGGGTTCCGGAATCTGGACCGGCCCCGATTCGGTCCACCGATGGCTGTAATCGGTCACCTGACCGGTGACCAGTTCACGCACGTACGTCACGACCGCCTGCCCGTACTGGGAGACCGACCAGTGTGCGCGGGGCTTTCGCGCCACCGGTTCGGGCTCGAGGATGAAGGGCTGCATGGACTCCGTCCGCACGCCCCACACCACCCCCACCGGCAGGTCGCCCTCTTCGACCCAGAAGACGCCGGCGGGCAGCCAGGTCAGGCCGATCACGAGCAGCCAGGAGGCCAGCATCATCGCGAGACGGCTGAGCCAGAGGCGCACCAGCGGTCGCATATGCACCACCTCCCGGCCCCGGGGGAGCCGGCTATTTGCTCCATAGGACGACCGCTGGCTGACCAGCGTTCGATATAAATGTAATCACTTGAATTGACGTACCATGACATACTTCAAGGGTCCCGGCATCCTTGCAGCCGGGACCCTTCGCCTCTGGCACCATTCAGCCGCCTCAGCGGGCGGATCGCAGCGTGTCCAGAAACTCCTTCGATTTCAACCGCCGCTCGGTGCGCGCCAGGATGTACGCGGAGAGCGCCCGGTCGATTTCGGCGGCCAGCTCGCCCGAGAGGCGGACCATGTGCGCGCGGCGGATGTCGCCGTCCAGCAGCCGCTTCATGGTCTCCAGGGCCCCCAGCGAGAGCCTGAGGGCCCCCTCCCCCTCGTCGGTGCACTGGGGGCAGAGGACCCCTCCCAGGACCGGGGCAAACCGCACGCCGCCGTTCTGCTGCACCGCCTCGGAACCGCAGCCGACGCACGCCGCCAGGCTCGGGCGGAACCCGAGCATGGAGAGGAGCTTCAGCTCAAAGGCCCTGAGCAGCGGCTCGGGATCCCGGTCGGGCTCCCCCCACAGGTGAAGGCTGGTGAGCAGCAGCAGGTAAGGCGCCTCCTGCCGTTGCCGCTCGGGCAGCAGCGCGTCCACCAGCTCGCAGGCGTACGTGGCGTAGGCCATGCGCACCAAGTCCTCCCGCAGCTGGCGGAACGATTCCACGATCTCCACCTGGCTCAGGGTGTCGAGGCTGCGGCCGGAGAAGAGCTGGGCCCGCACGTGCGAAAAGAGCTGCGTCGCCGCCGCGAACCGGTTGCGGGGCCGGCGGGCTCCCCGGGCCACCGCCTCCACCTTCCCCTCCTCCCGGGTGAGGAGCACCACGATCTTGTCCGCATCCTGGAAGTTGCGCACCCGGATGACGATGCCGTCCACGTTGTAGAGTGCCACGTAGCCACCTCCGCCGTTCTGCACTCATCATAACACAGGAGCTGTGACCCGGATCACTTCACCTCTCGGAAGGACAGGAGATACTGAAAATAAATCTCACCGTCACTGGAGGGGGTCACCATGAACTCGCCCGCGCGGCCCAACCCGGTCCGCTTCCCCCTGCTCCTGCTGGGCATCCTCACCCTGCTCGCCGCGCTGTGGGCGGGCATGCTGCGCATCGGCCTGGCGCTGCCCTCCCTGAGCCCCACGCTGTCGGGCGGTCACGGCCCGCTGATGATCTCGGGCTTCCTGGGCACCGTCATCGGCCTGGAGCGGGCGGTCGCGATGGGCCGCCCCTGGATGTTCGCCGCCCCCGCCCTCGCGGCCGCGGGCGGTCTGCTGATCCTCTGCGGGGCGCCGGCCGCGGCGGGGGCCCTGAGCATGGCCCTGAGCAGCGCCGCCCTCATCCTGCTCTTCACCCGGATCGTCAGGGTTCAGCCCACGCTGTTCAACTACGTGCTGACCCTGGCGGCGGCGGTCTGGCTGGGCGGCAACCTCTCCTGGCTCTTCGGCACGCCCATTACGCACGTCGTCCCCGCGTGGGCGGGGTTCCTGGTGCTCACCATTGCCGGCGAGCGGCTGGAGCTGGCCCGCCTCGTCCGCATCTCCCGGGGCGGCACCGCCGCGTTCCTTGCCGTCCTCGCGGTCGTGGTGGCGGGGGCGGCTCTCACCCCGTTCCACTACAGCCTGGGATGGCGGGTCACCGGACTCGGCCTGGCCGCGCTCTCCCTGTGGCTGCTGCGGTACGACATCGCCCGGCGCACCGTGCGCACTCGGGGGCTGACCCGGTTCATCGCCCTCTGCATGCTGCCGGGCTACTTCTGGCTGCTGGTCGGCGGGCTCATCCCCCTGCGGTACGGATTCATCTATGGGGGCATCTACGACGCGGCCCTGCACGCGGTCTTCCTCGGCTTCGTCTTCAGCATGATCTTCGGCCACGCACCGGTGATCTTCCCGGCAGTCCTGGGGGTGCGCATGGCGTTCACTCCCCGGTTCTACAGCCACCTCGTCCTGCTGCACCTCTCTGTCCTGCTGCGGGTGGGCGCGGGGCTGGCCGAGTGGCTGCCCGGGCGGCAGTGGGCGGTTGTCCTCAACGTTGCGGCCGTGCTGCTCTTCCTGCTCAACACCGTGCGGTCGGTACGCCGGAAGCCCGCCCAACTTCGTTAAGGTACTTAACGAAATATGCGCTGTTGCATATAGGTGACTGTCATGCTATAAGGAGAGGTAAAGATGTAGCGTTTTATGGGGTGGGCCCTTGTACCCGCCTCGTTCGTCGTGTTCTCGCCCTGGGGCGAAGGGAGTGAGACGGTGGCACGGAACGGCCCGCTGGAACAACAGAAGCGCCGTCTTCTGCTCGTCGCGCTTCCCATCGCCTCGGCGGCGGCCTTGTTTGAGTGGGCGCTCCTCCGCCGCAGCGGCCAGGCACCATCGCCCCTGCTCCTGGCCGGTGCGGCGTTTGCGCTCTTGCTGGCCCTCCTGCTCTGGCGGCGTAGGCGAAGCCTGCGCTTCGTGGAAACCGTCCTGACGGCCGGCATCGCCGTGGGGCTCTTCGTGTTCCTCTACCTGGGCCTGTTCTCCGCCGATTCCCTGTCCCTGGAGCGGTTCGCCCGGCTGAGCCCGTGGGTCTCGGTCGCACTGGCAGGCCTGCTCGTGATCAGCGGGACCCGTAGGTCGGTCTGGATCGGCACGGCCGTCTACCTGGGGCTGCTGGCGCTGGGTCTGGTCCGCCTGTTCCGGGCGGGCCCCCAGCCGACGCGCGAGGCCCTCTTCGGGCCGCTGGCCCATTTCTACCTGGCCAACGCGGTGCTGCTCTGGCTGATGCACGCCTGGTCCGAACTGCAGCGGCAGTACGCCCGGACCCGGCAGATCGCCCGGTCCATGGCCAGCCTGGCGCACACCGATCCCCTGCTGGGCATCCCCAACCGGCGGCAGATGGAGCTGCTGATCGAGCAGGAGATCCGCTGCGCGGAGGAGGGCGGGCAGCCCGCCACGATGATCATGTTCGACGTGGACCGCTTCAAGCAGATCAACGACATGTACGGGCACGAGGCGGGCGATGCCGCCCTGCGCGCGGTCGCAACCACGGTGCGGCAGGCGCTGCGCGCCACTGACCACGTGGGGCGGTGGGGCGGCGACGAGTTCATCATCCTGGTCCGGGTGAACGAGACCGCACAGGCGTACCAGCTCGCCCAGCGGGTCGGCGAGGCCGTCCACCAGAAACTGAGCGAGCACTTCCCGATCGTGACCATCAGCCTCGGCGTGGCGCCCTACCGCCCCGGCGACACCGTCTCCTCCTGGGTCAGCCGGGCCGACGCGGCGATGTACCGGGCCAAGGAGTCCGGCCGGAACCGGGTGGTAGTGGGCTCCTGATACGGCGGACGGACACAGGCGGGGCCGTCCCGGGCAGAGTCATCTGCTCCCGGGACGGCCCCCCGTTCTTGTGCGGCCTATGCCTCCAGTCCGGCCAGGATCGCCACGCCGGCGCTGGCACCGATCCGGTTGGCTCCCGCGCCGATCATCGCGAGGGCGGTCTCCAGGTCCCGGACGCCGCCGGAGGCCTTCACGCCCATCCCGGCCCCGACGGTGCGGCGCATGAGCGCGATGTCGTGCACGGTTGCGCCGCCGGTCCCGAAGCCGGTGGAGGTCTTGACGAAGTCGGCGCCGGCCTCCTGAGCCAGCTGGCAGGCGATCACCTTCTCCTCGTCCGTCAGCAGGCCGGTCTCGATGATCACCTTCACCAGCGCCTCGCCCGCCACGGCCGAGACCACCGCGCGGATGTCGTTCAGGACGACGTCGCGCCGGCCGGACTTGAGTGCGCCGACGTTGATCACCATATCCACTTCCCGGGCGCCGCGGGCGACCGCGTCCTCCGCCTCCACCGCCTTGATCTCGCTGCGGTTGGCGCCCAGCGGGAAGCCGATGGTGGTGCACACCTTCACCTCCGTCCCGCTGAGCAGCTCCGCACACAGCGGCACCCAGTAGGGGTTCACGCAGACGGACATGAACCCGTGCTCCCGTCCCTCTGCGCAGAGCTGGCGGATCTGCGCCTCGGTCGCGTCGGGCTTCAGCAGGGTGTGGTCGATCATTCGGGCCAACTCTCGGCGCGTCATCTGCCTGGCGTCCATGGCGACTACCTCCTCCATCATTTGCGGGCGGCAGGTCTCTGCTGCGTAGTGTTCCTTGATCGTTGGTGTGATTCGCTGGCGCACCAATGATCCCCTGCATCGGGGTGCCGGGGCTGGAAATCTCAGGGGCCATGCCGGGTATCGCTAACAGTTCAGCCATACATTATGCATAGACCTATTTAAGCAAGGTACGTTACCCTAGATACGACTTCGGACGTCCACAAACGCTGAATTCCCACCAGGAAACGGGGGACCCAGAATCCACCAGGGGCCAAGCGCAGTGGCTTCACTGCCCGGGCGACACTCCTGCCGTCCGCGCCCGTCAGCTAACCCCGTAAGCGTCGCAGGGGGAGACCATCTCCTCCGTCTTGGGGCATCGCCGGGTCACATCCGGAAAAGGAGGAGAAAGCATGCGGATCAACAAGATCAAGGGGCTTGCGATTGCTCTGGCCGTCGCCGCCTCTGCACTCACTTTCTCGGCCCCGGCCTCCGCGGCCACCATTTACGTCACCTACCAGACGCCCGTGCGTTACACCACCTCGAACCTGCTGAACCGCTACGTCACGCTTGTCACCGTGCGCTGGTCCAGTGGCCAGACCACCGTGAAGCAGACCGTGCCGACCCAGCAGACGACGTGGAAGCAGACGACCTCCATCCAGACGCAGCCGTCGCCGTCCAAGCCGACCACGACCCAGACGAGCACGCCGCAGACCTCGACGCCGACGCAGCAGACGACGCCGCAGACCCAGACCACCTCCGCCGGCCTCACCGCCGCCGAGCAGCAGATGCTGAACCTGGTCAACCAGGAGCGGGCCAAGGCGGGCCTGAAGCCGCTGCAGGCGGACGCCCAGCTGACGAAGCTGGCCCGGATGAAGAGCCAGGACATGATCAACAAGGGTTACTTCAGCCACAACTCCCCCACCTACGGCTCGCCGTTTGACATGATGAAGGCCTACGGCGTCTCCTACCGGACCGCGGGCGAGAACATCGCCGGCAACCAGTCGGTCCAGGCGGCGCACACCGCGCTGATGAACTCGTCCGGCCACCGGGCCAACATCCTGAACGCCAACTACACCCACGTGGGCATCGGCATCGTCGAAGGCGGTCCGTACGGGATGATGTTCACGCAGATGTTCGTCGGTCGGTAACCCACGACAGGCAGACCCCTGCCGCACATGCGGCGGGGGTTTTTCCTCTTGCCCCGTCCCGGGATGATCCGCGGCCGGGTTGGACTGGCCGATCTGGCACCGGTAGGGTCCACCGAACAGGAGCCGTACTGTGCCTTCGTTCAGTTCAGTAGCTTTCGCCTGGTCCCAAAATAGACCGCTCTGGCCCTCTCGGGCGATTGACGGACTTCACGGACAGGATTAGCATGAAAGATGAACTGGTAATGACAAGTAGTGACCACTTTCCCGGCTGACATGCCCCAACGTTGATCGCGAGAGACAGGTGAGTCTGCATGCTGGACAAGCAGAGCCCCACCCCCCTGTACAACCAGTTGGTGGACCTCCTCATTCGGACCATCCAGACGTCGATGAAACCCGACGACCCGCTGCCCTCCGAGCGGGAGATCTGCGAGAAGTACGGCGTCAGCCGGACCACGGTCCGCGCGGCGCTGAGCGAACTGGAGGACCTCGGGTACATCTACCGCCGCCACGGCAAGGGCACCTACGTCTCCGCGCTATGGAAGGAGATGAAGAACCTCTCCGAGTTCTACAGCTTCACGGAGCACATGAGGCAGCTCGGGATGAAACCGGAGACCCGGATCCTCTCCTTCGAGACGGGGGTGGCCAACCGCCCCACGGCCGAGCGGATGAAGATCGGCGAAGGCTCCGCCATCTACCGGCTGCGCAGGCTGCGCCTGGCCGACGGCCTGCCGATGATGCTGGAACTGACCTTCATCCCGGTCCACCTGTTTCCCGGGCTGACCCTGGAGATGCTGCAGAGCATGCCGCTGTACGACCTCTACTCCAGGCGGTTCAACCAGGAGATCCGGTACGCGGACGAGGAGTTCTACGCCTCCCTCGTCCAGGACAAGGAAGCCGAGCTGCTCGGCGTGCCGGTGGGTTCCCCGTGCCTCAGGCTGGTGCGCACCACCTGCAACCTGGACAACCGGGTGATCGAGTTCACCCTCAGCGCCGCCCGGGCAGACCAGTTTGTCTACAAGATCCGGCACCGGCGGAGGTAGCCGGATGCACTTGATCGACACCAAACACCACGTCAGGAGGAGATTCCCATTCTTACAGCATCGGTGGAGGAACTGAAGCGGTTGGGTGCGGCGCTCACGGCGCGGGAGATCGCCCAGCAGCCGGAGCTCTGGGCCGAGACGTTCGCCACGTACCGAAGGGAGCAGGCGCGCTTCGAAGGGTTCCTGCAGACCATCCGGGAGCGGCACGGGCGGGTGCGGGTGCTGTTCGCCGGTGCCGGCAGCTCGGCTTACGTGGGCGAGACGGTCCTGCCGTTCGTGAAGCGGCACGGCGACGAACACGCCTTCGAATTCCAGGTCACCCCGACGACCAGTCTCGTGGCCGATCCGACCAGCTACCTGCGGGCCGATCAGCCGACCCTGCTGGTGAGCTTCGCCCGCAGCGGCAACAGCCCGGAGAGCGTGGCGACGGTCCACCTGGCGAAGCAGCTGGTCCCCGATCTCTACCAGATCATCATCACCTGCGCGCCGGACGGCAACCTGGCACGGCAGGCCGACGGCGACGAGCGCAGCCTGCTCTGGCTGATGCCCCAGCGCGCCAACGACCAGGCCTTCGCGATGACCGGCAGCTTCACGTGCATGGTGCTGGCGGCCCTGCTCCTCTTCGACCGGCGCCCGCTGGCGGAAAAGGAACGGTACGTCAGCCAGATCTGCGCGCTGGGACGGAGCGTGATCGAACGCGAAGCCGAGATCGCGGCGCTGGCCGGCCTCGACTTCGGGCGGATCGTCTACCTGGGCTCCGGCCCGCTGGCGGGCATCGCCCGCGAGGTGCAGCTGAAGATCCTGGAGCTGACCGCAGGCAGGATCGCCACCCTGTTCGACACGTCGCTGGGGTTCCGGCACGGCCCCAAGTCGTTCGTGGACGAGCAGACGCTGGTCTTCGTGCTCATTTCCAACGATCCGTACACCCGCAAGTACGACCTGGACATGCTGCGGGAGCTGCACGACGACGGCATCGCCCGGCTGGCCTGCGGCGTGCTGGCAGACGACGGAGACGGACCGGCGGCGCCCACGTTCGGGTTCCCTGCGGCGTACGCGGCGCTGCCGGACGGGTACCTGGCCCTGCCCTTCGCCCTCTTCGGCCAGATCCTGGCGCTGCACACCGCGGTGAAGCTGGGCAACACGCCCGACACGCCCAACCCCAGGGGCACGGTGAACCGCGTCGTGAAGGGCGTGACGATCCACGAGTTCCCGCAACACGGGTGAAGGCAGGCGACCGCATCCGGCCGTCGATCTGGCAGCCCGACCCGTGACAGTGGCGAACCCCCGCCAGTCCTCCGACTGGCGGGGGTTCGCCTTGCGTGGCAGCAACGGTCAACCCTTGAGCAGCCTGGCCAGGTCCCGCGCGGTCATGCCCTGGATGTACCGGCCGACGTCCAGCGGCTCCAGGGCCGCCTCCAGGTTCCCGTCCAGGGGCAGCCCCACCAGGGCGGCTTCCAGCTCCGCCAGTTCGCCGCTGCCGAAGAAGTCGCCGTAGATCTTCACCGCCTGGATCCGCCCCCGGTCCGCCTGGAGGTAGACGGTGACCAGGCCGAAGTCGAACCGCTCCTCCAGCCGCACGTCGTAGGCGGGGGAGGCACCGTAGTTCCACTCCCACGTGGCGTACTTCTCGTCCCGCAGCCGCCGGACCTCGTCCAGCTGCTCGGGGGTGAGCGCCATGGTCTCCAGGCCCTCCGCCTCCAGGATGTAGCCCTTCAGCAGGGACTTGAACTCCTCCATGGCGATGGGCCGGGGGGCGTGGGCGTTGATGGTGGTCACCCGGCTGCGCACCGACTTCACACCCTTGGACTGGAACTTGGCCTCCCGCACCTTCAGGGCGTTGACCACCACCTCCAGGTTGGAGTCCAGCATGATGCAGCCGTGGTGCATGATGCGCCCCCGCCGGACGTACTGGGCGTTCCCGCAGAACTTCCTCCCGTCGATGGTCAGGTCGTTGCGGCCGGTGAACTCCGCCTTCACGCCCAGCCGCTCCAGGGTCTTGATGACCGGCACGGTGAAGACGGCGAAGTTGAAATCGGGGGCGGCGTCCTTGTCCACGATGAACGTGTAGTTCAGGTTGCCGTTGTCGTGGTAGACCGCCCCGCCTCCGGAGAGCCGACGGACGACGCGGATGCCGTGCTCCTCCACGTACCGCTGGTTGATCTCCTCGTACGTGTTCTGGTGCCGGCCGACGACGACGGTGTTCTCGTTCTGCCAGAGGATGAAGTAGGACTTGGTGGGATCCAGCTTCTCGAAGACGTACTCCTCGAAGGCCAGGTTAAAGTAGGGGTCCGTGCTGCCTGTCTCCAGGTAGATCATGCCACAGAACTCCTCTCGCGCAGTCGCGCCGGTATGGGACTATCCTATCCGATTCTCCCCCTCCGGCCCGACCCCTTCTCTTCGGTACGTCCGGCCGCGAACGAGGCCGGTCGCGATGTCAGCCCTTTCGGGCATCCCGGGACTAGACTTTGGTATAGGCCTACCCTGCCTGCGCACAATGGGGCTGACGCCGAAGACCGGTTGACCCTGTTCAGAGGCGGGCTGTATAATATACAGGAAACTGTAGATTGGAAGGGGTGGATTGGGATGATTCGCTTCGCCGTAGGCGGCCAGGTCGACAAGAAGAAGGTTGCCGATCTGGTGCGAAAGGTCGGCGGAAGTGCGGTCCAGGTCACGGAGCACAGCGATCTGGAGGCGGCCATGCAGGTGAAGAACGGCAAGGCCGACTACTACATCGGCGCCTGCCACACCGGCGGCGGCGGCCTTGCCATGGCCATCGCCATGCTGGGCAAGGCGCGGTGTCTCACCGTCTCCATGCCGGGCCGTCCGCCGAAGGAGGAAGAGATCCGCAAGGCCGTGGCCGACGGGGTGAAGGCCTTCGCCTTCACGGCCGACCACGCCGAGCAGGCGGTGTCCATGATCGTCCGCGCCATTCTTGAGAGGGGTCAGGCGTGATGTCCCTGGTGACGCACCCGCTCCCCGCCCTCTCCCCCGCGGAGGCGGCAACCCTCCAGTGGCGGCTGGTCGACCTGATCCACACCCACTTCGACGGCCATGAGATCCTGCAGGCCGGCGACCTGGGTGTGGTGCCCGGGCTCGGGAGGCCCCGGACGACAGCCCGGGTGGAGCGCGTCCTCGCCGATTTCTTCGGCGGGGAAGCGGCCGCCCTGGTGCGGGGGGCGGGAACCGGGGCGATCCGGGCGGCCCTGCAGGCGATCCCCGGGGTACGGCGCATCCTGGTGCACCGGGCGCCCATTTACTCCACCACCCGCAGCACCATCGAAGCCATGGGGCTGGACGTGCTCCAGGCCGACTTCCACGATCCGGAGGAGCTGTCCCGGAAGGCGCGGGAGGCCGACCTGGCCCTGGTCCAGCACGCGCGGCAGCGGCTGGACGACCGGTACGCCCTCGGGGAGGTCATCCGGACCCTGCGCAAGGCGGCGCCGGGGCTGCCCATCATCACCGACGACAACTACGCGGTCTGCAAGGTGCCCGCGATCGGCGTCCAATTGGGAGCCACGGCCTCGACCTTCTCGCTCTTCAAGCTGCTGGGCCCCGAGGGCGTGGGGTGCGTCGTCGGCGCTGCCGACGTGGTCGAGCGCATCCACCGCGCCGCCTACTCCGGCGGGCTCCAGGTGCAGGGGCCCGAGGCGATGGACGCCCTCCGGTCGCTGGTCTACGCCCCCGTGGCCCTGGCGCTGCAGGCACAAGTGGTACAGGAGGTGGTTGACCGACTCAACGCCGGCGAGGTGCCGGGGGTGGCCTGTGCGGCGGTGGCCAACGCCCAGTCGCGGGTCGCCCTGGTGCAGCTGTGCGAGCCCATCGCCGACCGGGTGCTGGAGGTCGCGCCGCGGTTCGGGGCCGCACCCCATCCGGTGGGCGCCGAATCCCGCTACGAGGTCGCGGCCATGTTCTACCGCGCCTCGGGCACGATGCTCGCCGACCGGCCCGACCTGGCCCCGTTCCTGCTGCGGATCAACCCGATGCGGGCGGGCGCCGACACGGTGATCCGAGTGCTCCGGATGTCTGTGGAAGCTGCAGTAAAGCCGTAAAAGGAGAGATGTCGCGTGGAGACGCTCCAGCTTGTGGTCGCGGCTCTCATGGGCGGCCTGGCCGCCTTCCTGGCTCAGCAGGGAATCGCCGTCTTCAACGACGGCCTGCGTCCGCTGCTGCCCGAGTTCCTCGAAGGGCGGATGAACCGCCGTGAACTGGCGCTCACCTCCTTCGCGCTCTGCTTCGGCCTGGTCATCGGTTTTGGCATTCCCTTCTCCCTCACCAGCCAGATCATCCTGATCCACAGCGTGTTCCTCGCCACCGACATCATCGGCACCTCGTCCCCCAACAAGTGGCTGGCAGCCGGCCTGGGCGCCGCCTGGGGCGTGCTCCTGACCATCGGCCTGCAGGCGCTGGTCGACCTCTTCGCACTGCTGCCCGTGAACTTCCTGGACGCCCTGGGCCAGGTCAGCTCCCCGATCACCGCCGCCTTCGCGGTCTTCCCCGCCCTCGCGGTGGCCCTGCACCACGGCTGGAAGAAGGGTGCGATCACCTTCGCCCTGCAGATGCTGGCCCGGCAGATCGTGGTGCGTGTCAATCCCATCCAGTTCGGCACCGCGAGCATCAACCTGAACGCGGAAGGCACGGCCCTGGTCATCGGTATGATCCTGCTGCTGGTGTTTGCGGCCCGTGAGAAGGCCGAGGTCACCGCTGACGCCAGCCTCGCGGCCGTCTTCTCCGACCGGGTGCAGCGGATCAAGAAGAACGTCCTGGTGCTCTCGATCATGGGCGCCCTGGTGGCCGCCGCCGCCAACCTGGGCGTGGTGGCCGGCGACCCGATCAGCCTGGGCCTGGCCGCCGAGGGGAACATCGTCGACGCCGGCATCGCGGCCCTGGCCCGCGGCATCGGCTTCGTGCCCCTGGTCGCCACCACCGCCGTTGCGACCGGCGTCTACGGCCCCGTCGGCATGACCTTCGTCTTCGCGGCGGGCTTCTTCTCCCCGCACTGGATCGTGGCCGCCATCCTCGGCGCCGTCATCGTCTTCCTGGAGGTCATGCTCCTCGACGTCATCGCCCGGTTCCTGGACCGGTTCCCGGGCGTCCGGGCCGCCGGCGAGCACATCCGTACCGCCATGACCAAGGTGCTGGAGATCGCGCTGCTGGTGGGCGGCATGATCGCCGGCAACGCCATGGCCCCGGGCCTGGGTTACTTCATCGTCGCGGCGATCGTCGTGCTGAACGAGGCGGCCGGGCTGCCGGTGAACCGGCTGGCCATCGGCCCTGTGGCCGCGATCCTCACCGGCATCCTGGTCAACATCCTGAAGGTGCTCACCCTCTTCTCCTAACCGGCTCGCGCAGGGGTGCGCCGTATGCCACAATGAGGGGGGCGGGGCTCAACCCCCGCCCCCTCACTGAGGGGGGAGCTGTGCATGAACCGGTGGCAGTCGGACCTGTACCGAAAGTACGGCCGGGTCGCCATGCAGATCGCCGCCGATCTGCTGGCGCTGCGGCCCGGAGACCGCATCCCGCGCGTGCAGGACTACGCCCGGCGGTGTGAGACGGGCAACGGCACGGTGCAGAACGCCCTGCGCTCGCTCATCGAGGCCGGCGCGGTGCAGGTGGAGGCCCGGGGCCACAAGGGCACGTTCCTGGTCCAGGCTGACTACCGCAAGCTCCGGGAGATCGCGGGCCTCGCCTCGCTGCTGGGGCTCATGCCCCTTCCCTACACCCGGCGCTACGAAGGGCTGGCTTCCGGCCTGTACGAGGCGGTGCGGCAGAGCGACCTGCCCTTCAGCATCGGCTACATGCGGGGCGCCCGCAACCGGATCGCCGCCCTGCACCGCGGGCAGGCCGACTTCGCGGTGCTCTCCCGCCTGTCGGCCGAGTTGGCGGTGGCGGAGGGCGGCGTCGTCATCGTCATGGGGCTGGGGCCGCAGACCTTCGTCTCCCAGCACGGCATCCTGCTGGCCCGCCCCGAGTACACGGGCATCACCGACGGGATGCGGGTGGGCATCGACCCGCAGACCCTGGACCAGGCGTGGCTGACCGCCGCGGAGTGCCGGGGCAGGCAGGTGGAGTTGGTGGAGATCCCCTACTCCCACCTGCTCCAGCGGCTCCGGGAGGGGCAGATCGACGCCGCCATCTGGAACCTCGACGAGCTTTCCTCGGGCACGATGGAGATCTACTCCCGGCCGCTGCAGAGCCCGGAGGCCCGCCGGATCGCCGAGTCCTCGTCGGAGGCCGTCCTGGTGATCGACGCCAACCGGCCCGATCTGGAGCGGCTCCTGCCGGAGATCATCGACCCCGCCCTCGTGCGCCGCGTCCAGGACGAGGTGCTGGAGGGCAAGCGAATACCCTCATACTAGCTAGCGGCCTGCAGGCCGGAAGACCAGGGAGTGAGTCCGTTGTCGTTGGAAATGCGGCTCCGTCTGCTGCAGGAGAGCGGGCAGATCAGCCCGGAGGTTGCGGAACTGACCCGATGGATCCTGAAGCGGGTGGAAGAGCGTTACGACATGACCGTGACCGAGGAGAACGGCGCCATGTTCACCACCCACCTGGCGGTGGCCCTGGAGCGGTTGCGCTCGGGCCAGGCCATCGATGAGATGGTGTCGGAAGGGCTGGCCGAGGTGAAGGCCTACCCCGAGGAGTGGGCGTTCGTCAACGAGGTCGTGGCCGGGGAGGCCGGGCGCCGGCTGGGCGCCAGGGTGCCGGAGGCCGAGGTCGGCTACCTCACCGCGCACCTGATCACGCTGGTCCGGCCGGATGGGCTGTGATCACCCGGTGGCGCCGGTCGCTGGCGGCCGCCCGCGCCAATCTGGGGCGCTCCGTCGCCGCGCTGGCGCCCGGCGCGGATGCGACCGATCCGGGGAATGAGGTTCTCCGCCTCGGCATCAAGGACACCCCCGCCATCGGCGATGAGCTGCGCCGGCGGCTGGCCGCCGAACCCGGCCTGGCGTGGCTGACGGTGGACCGGGCGGCGCCGGGCGGGAGGGCGGTCGACACCGGCCTGCTCAACCCGCTCACCGGCAGGCCCATGACCGGGTCCACCAGCGGCGGCCCGGTCAACATCCTGCTCGGCATCATCGACCTGTGTGTGGGTACCGACGGCGGAGGCTCGGTGCTGGGCCCTGCCGCCGCCACCGGCCTGGCCGGCATCATCGGTTCCGGCCTCGGCCTCACCTGTCCGGTGGAACGCGTCTCCACGGACGGCTTTGCGTTTCGGCCCGCCCTGGGCGTCATCGCCCGGGACTGGCCCACCGCCCGCACGGGCTTCCGCGCCCTGCTGCGGGCCTCCGGTGCCGCGGAGCCGCCTGCGGCATCGCTCGCGGGACTGCGGGTTGCGTTGCCCCGCCCGGGCTCCGTGACCCTGCCCGACGGGGCGGACATGGCGGCGGAACTGGAACCTTACCTCCGTCCCCTCTGGGCGGCCGGGGCGGAACCGGTCGCCGTGGACATGACGGGCATTGCGGCGAGGGAGCGCGCCATGGCCCTGCTGCGGGAGATCTGGGCCACGGCCGACCTGGCCGTCACGCTGGAAGGGCCCGTGGACCTGTTCGGCCTGGGGGATTCCGTGGTGGGCTCGCTGGGCCCGCCCGGCGCTGCGCTGCAGGCGCGGGGCGGCAAGTACCTGTTGCGGGCACTGAACCTCGTGGGCTGCACGGGCATTGCCCTGCCGGTTCCCCGCCTTTCCTCGGGCCTGATCCTGGCCGGCCCGCCCGGCCCCGTGGGCGCCGCCCGCGCCCTGGCCGCGGCGGACCTGCTGGCCCCATCCCTGCGAATGCCCCCGCTCTTTGAGCGTTACTTCTTTCAGCTTCCCTGACCGCGAACACCAACACCGGGGAGGTTTGCCGCATGGCCCATATCATGACCGTTCTCGGCCCCCTGGACCCGAAGGAACTCGGTCCCACGCTGATGCACGAGCACCTGTTCATCGACCTCTCCGGGCGGAAGAAGGATCCGGACACCGTGCTGGACGACCTGGACCTGGCCTGTGAGGAGGTGGCGCACCTGCAGCGGGCCGGTGGCCGGGCGCTGGTGGAGGTCACCTGCCACGGCATGGGGCGCCGGCCGGAACTGCTCCGGGAGGTCGCCCGCCGGACCGGGCTGCAGGTCGTGGCCGCCACCGGCTTCTACCAGCAGGCCTACCACCCGCCCTACGTGGCCGAACGCTCCGCGGAGGAGCTCGCGGAACTGCTGATGCGGGACATCCAGGAGGGGATGGACGGCACCGACGTCAAGCCGGGGATCCTGGCCGAGATCGGCACCTCGAAGGGCGAGATCCGGCCGGACGAGGCCAAGGTCTTCCGGGCCGTGGCCCTGGTGCACAAGTGGACCGGCCTGCCCATCTCCACCCACTGCACCCTGGGGACCATGGGGCTGGAGCAGCTGGACCTGTTGGAGTCCCTGGGGGTCGACCCGGCCCGGGTGGTGATCGGCCACCAGGACCTGACCGACGACCTGGAGACCCACGTCGCCCTGGCCCGGCGGGGCGCCACGGTGGCTTATGACACCGCCGGCAAGGAGAGTTACATGCCGGACGCCGTCCGGGTCCGCCTGATCACCGGCATGCTGGAGAGGGGCCTGGCCGACCGGGTGGTCCTCTCCATGGACGTGACCCGGCGCTCCCACCTGAAGGCCAACGGGGGGTACGGCTACAGCTACCTCTTCGACCGGCTGGTGCCCGCGCTCCGGGCCGCCGGCGTCAGCGAGGCCGAGCTGGAACAGATGCTGGTGCTGAACCCGCGGCGGATCCTGACCGTCGCCTGAGGTTCGGCCCGAGAGGAGAGAAGTCGATGTTCCTCGAGGTCACCGCGCGCCGCAACCCCCGGCTGATCGACGCGGCCCTGCGTTTCCACGCCGAGGGGCGGCTGCCGCCCAACACCTATGTACTCGATCTGGATGCCATTCGGAACAACGCCCGCACGCTGGCCGAAGCGGCCCGGCGGGAAGGGATTCAGCTCTACTTCATGTCCAAGCAGCTCAACCGCAACCCGCAGGTGATCGCCGCGGTGGCCGAGGCCGGGATTCCCCGGGGCGTGGCGGTGGACATCGACGACGCAAGGGCGTTCCGCGAGGCGGGCGTCGCGCTCGGCCACGTGGGCCACCTGGTTCAGATCCCCCGGGCTTTCCTGCCGCAGGTGCTCTCCTGGCGGCCGGAGGTGATGACGGTTTTCGGCCTCGCCCAGGCCAGGGCGGTGAGCGATGCGGCTGTCGGGCTGGGGCTCCGGCAGGATGTGCTGCTCCGGGTGGCCTCCGGCTGCCTGTACCCTGGCCAGGAAGGGGGAATCCCCCTCGGGGAGCTGCCCGCGGTGGCCCTGGCGATCAGCCGGTTGCCCGGGGTGCGGGTGGCGGGGGTCACCGCCTTCCCCTGCCTGGTGGCGGAGGACGGCCGGCCCGTTGCCACCCCCAACCTGGAGGCAGTGACCCGGGCCGCCGCCTTGCTGCGGGACGAGCTGGGGATGGAGATCGCCCAGGTGAACGCCCCCTCCCTCACCTGCGCCGCCACGCTGGCGCTCCTGCGGCAGGCAGGGGCGACCCACGGCGAGCCGGGCCACGCCATCACCGGCACCACCCCGCTGCACGCCGTCTCCGACCAGCCGGAGCTCCCGGCCATGGTCTACCTCACCGAGGTCTCGCACACCTACGGCGGCCGGGCCTACGTCTACGGCGGCGGCAGCTACCCGCGGGGCCACATGCAGAACGCGCTGGTGGGGACTGCCCTGCGCCGGGCCCCCCTGCACCGCCCCGCCGCCGAGAACATCGATTACTACCTGACGCTGGACGATCCCCTGGCCCGGGAGGGAGAGCCCGTCGTCGCCGCGTTCCGCACGCAGGCGTTCACCGCCCGGGCCAACCTCGCCCTGGTGGAGGGTGTCCAGCAGGGCGCCCCGCGGCTCGCCGGCCTGTACGACCGGGCGAACCGACCTCTCGACCTCACGATCTAGATGAAACGAGGTGTCGGTATGGCAAAGCGAGCGATTGTACTGGTGCTTGACGGCTTCGGCGTCGGGGCCATGGCGGACGTGGAGCAGGTGCAGCCCCGGGACGCGGGCGCCCACACCCTGGCCAGCCTGGTCAGGTCCCAGGGCGCCCTGCGGATTCCCAGCCTGGTGCGGCTGGGGCTGCCCCACATCGCCCCCGAGGCGGGGCTGGAGCCGGCGGGCCCGCCGCTGGCCGCGTGGGGCCGCTGCAACCTGGCCCACTGGGGCGCTGACACCTTTGCCGGCCACAACGAGATCCAGGGAAACCGGCCCCTCCGGCCCGTGATCTCCCTGTTCTCCACGGTGGCCGGCCAGGTCCGGGCCCACCTGGAGCAGGCCGGACACCGGGTCGAGGACGCCCTGCCGGGAGGCTCCGCCCTCCTGGTGGACGGGCAGATCCTGGTGGGGGACAACCTGGAGACCGACCCCGGCCGCATCTACAACGTGACCGGTCCGCTGGACACGGTGCCCTTCGAGCGGATCCTGGAGGTGGGCCGGCGGGTCCGCCAGGTGGTGCAGGTGAGCCGGGTGATCGCCCTGGGCGGCGTCGGCATCACCGTGGAGGACATCCTGGCCCACACGCGCATCACCCCGGCCGGTCAGACCGGCGTGGTCACGCCGGAGCTGCACATCTACAACGAGCACTACCGGGTGCGCCACCTGGGCTACGGCATCGATCCCGCCGTCCAGGCGCCGGAACTTGTGGCGTCCACCGGGCTCCCCGTGGCGATGATCGGCAAGATGGCCGACGTGGTGGAGTGCCCCTCCGCCCGCTGGCGGGACCCGGTGGTGGACACCGAAGCCGTGCTGGAGCAGGTGCTGGAGCAGCTGGAGCAGATGCCCGACGGCGGCTACATCGCCGCGACGGTGCAGGAGACCGACCTCATGGGCCACGAGCAGGACCCGGTCCGCTACGCGGAGGTCCTGGCCCGGGCCGACCGCGGCATCGCCCGGCTGCTGGACCGCCTGCGCCCCGGGGACCTGCTGATCATCCTGGCGGATCACGGCAACGACCCGCTGATCGGCCACTCCCTGCACACCCGGGAGCAGGTGCCGCTTCTGGCCTTCGGCCCCGGCTTCCGCCCGGCCGCCCTCGGGGTCCGGGACACCATGGCCGACGTGGCGGCCACGGTGTGCGAGCACCTGGGCGCCCCGGCGCCGGAGTTCGGCACCAGCTTCCTCGGCCTGCTGACGGAAAAGTGATGGTCTCTGCACGCGGCGGCGCCCCGCCAGTCCCGGGACTGGCGGGGCGCCCCTGTGCTCCGCGCCGCGCGTACCGCGCGGGCGCAGGGGGAAGAATGAAAGGGAGGTGGTTGGTCATGAATCAGAGCACGCGGGTGCGCACCGTCGTCACCCTTCTCCTCCTCATCCCCCTCCTGCTCGTCCGGCCCGGCCGCCCTGCGGCGGCGCAGGAGGCCGACCCCTTCGCCTACTGCGCCGCGGTGGGCACGGTCGACCGGCCCGACCACCGCTGGACGGGGCCGCCGGTGCCCGACGCGGTGATCGAGGGGCTCATCCGGGCCGCGGGCCTGCCCGAGGACGCGCCCCGGGACCCGCTCCGCCGGTCCACCTTCTGGCGGTGCATGGGCGGCCACGTGTACGCCTGCTTCGTCGGCGCCAACCTGCCCTGCCAGGAGAAGGCGGACACCCGCCGGATCCCGAGGGCCGCCATGTGGCGGTTCTGCCGCGCGAACCCGGGGGCCGATTCGATCCCGGCCGTCGTGACGGGCCGGGCCACCGTGTACCAGTGGCGGTGCACGGGCAGCCGGCCGACCATTGTGCGCCAGGTGGACGCCCCCGACGCCCGGGGGTTCCTGAAGCGCATCTGGTACCGCATCAGCCCCAAGTAGCCACGGGCCCTGCGGACGGCGCCGCAGGGCCCGGTCGTTGATTGCCTATGCTTTCCCCTGCTTCCGGGCAACCGCCTTCCGCACCACGGGAGCGACCTGCGTGCCGAACAGCTCGATCGCCCGCAGCACCTTGTCGTGCGGCAGGCTCCCGACCGTCAGCTGCAGCAGGAACCGCTGGTGCCCGAAGAGCTCGTGCTGGTACAGAATCTTCTCCGCCACCTCCTGAGGGCTGCCGACGAAGTCGGCCCCCCGCAGGCTGCGGGACGCCTCGAACTGCGCCCGGGTCATCGGCGGCCAGCCCCGCTCACGGCCCAGCTGGTCCATCACGGCCTTGAACGCCGGGAAGGCCAGGTCCGCCGCGTCCTGCGACCGGTCGGCGATGAAGCCGTGGGAGTTGATGCTGAGCGCGGGCGGCTCGTGGCCGTTCATCACCGCCGCCTTCCGGTGCAGCTCCGCCAGCGGCCTGAACCGCTCCGGCAGCCCGCCGATGATCGCCAGGGCCATGGGCAGGCCCAGGGCGCCGGCCCGCGCGGCCGAGTACTGGGTGCCCCCCACCGCCACCCAGACGGGGATCTTCTGCTGCACCGGCCGGGGATAGACCCCCTGGCCCGTTAGCGGAGGCCGGAACCGGCCCTCCCACGTGACGTGCTCGGACTCCCGCAGCCGCAGCAGCAGGTCCAGCTTCTCGGCGAAGAGCGCGTCGTAGTCGTTCAGGTCGCAGCCGAAGAGCGGGAACGACTCGATGAAGGAGCCGCGCCCCACCATGATCTCGGCCCGCCCGCCTGAGATCAGGTCCAGCGTGGCAAACTGCTGAAAGACCCGCACCGGGTCGTCGGAGCTGAGCACGGTGACCGCGCTGGTCAGCCGGATGCGCTTGGTGCGGGCCGCCGCGGCCGCCAGGATCACCGCGGGGGCCGAGGAGACGTACTCGGGGCGGTGGTGCTCGCCGATGCCGAAGACGTCCAGCCCCACCTGGTCGGCCAGCTCGATCTCCTCCAGCAGGTCGCGGATCCGCTGCTCCGGGCTCAGGCGCGCGCCGGTCACGGGATCCGGTGTCGTCTCCACGAAGGTGTAGATACCCAGTTCCACGGCCTCATCCCCTGTCCGCCCCCAGGGGCCCGCCCGTCGGCGCGCCCACCAGGTCTATGTATGCTGCTCCTGCGGAAAGCGCCGCGGTGCCCCCCGGCTCCGGCTAGGAGGACACCGGCAGCTGCCGGGTCACGAACGCCTCCACCTGCTGCACGGTCTTGGCGTCCCGGCTGTAGAGCCGGTCGATGAGCTCGCCGTCGCGGAAGACCAACAGCGACGGGATGCCCCGCACGTCGAACCGCTCGGCCAGGTCCGGGCTCTCCTCGGTGTCGACCACCGCGAACGCGATCTCCGGGAACCGCTCCGGGAAGCCGGCATAGGCGTCCTTGATCCGCCGGCAGTCCGGACACCAGTCGGCGGTGAAGTTCACGATCAGGTGCGGGTGCTCCCGCACGGCCTCATCGAAGGTCTCTGCGGTCAGCCGCTGCATAGGCCGTTCCCTCCTTCTCTCCCGTCCGGCCGCAGGGCCGGCTGGTGGACTAGTCTCCTGCTCTAGAGACGCCGGTATACCCCCTCGCGGTATGGCCGGACCGGTGGAGGAAACGGCTCCGGGGAAGCGAAGGAATGCACGGGTGATAATGTTGACGACACTGCTGGAAATCGCCGACCTGCACCACCCGGACGGACTGCACGGCCTCAGCCTGACCGTATCCGCCGGCGAGTCGCTGGCCCTGGTGGGCAGTCACGGCAACGGCAAGGATCCCCTGCTGCGGCTGCTGGCGGGGAAGGAGTCTCCCTCCCGCGGCCACGTCCGCATCTGCGGCTGCCGTCCGGACACCCCCGAGGCCCGGGCGAAGGTGGGCTTCGCAGGGGCAACCTGGGGGCTCAGCCCATACCACACCGTGTGGGAGACGCTGGCGCTCTCTGCGGGCCTCTGGTCGCTGCCCCGGCGGCGCGCGGAGGAGGTGACCGCGGCGCTGGAGCTGGCACCGGTCGCTCACCGGCTGTGTGCCGACCTGTCGCCGGGCGAGGCGGCCCGGCTGCGCATCGCCCGGGCGCTGCTGCACGACCCTGCCCTCCTCGTCCTCGACGAACCGCTGGGAGACAGCGACCTGGAGAGCGCCGAGATCATCCAGGCCGCGCTCAGCGCCCTGGCCGAAGAGGGCAAGGGCATCCTGCTCACCACGTTCGGCCATCCCCGCACCGTGCGCGCCGCGACCCGCGTCTGCTACCTGGAGCGCGGCCGGCTCGTCGGCGCCGGCCAATCCCCGGCGGCGCCCGATGCGGAGCGCCGCGGCGCAGCCCGGGACGGCTCGGACCGGGCCGACGTGACCGGTCGCGTTCCGGACGCCGGGCAAGTCCCGCCCCGCGTGGCGCAGATCGCCGCCCGCCGCGACGAGCGTGTGGTACTGTTCTCGCCGGCGGAGATCCTGTACGCCTACGCCCAGGACAAGGGCGTCTACCTGCACACGGATGAGGGAGACTGGACCGCCTCCTTCACGCTCGCCGAGCTGGAGGCGCGGCTGGCCCCGCACGGCTTCTTCCGGGCCCACCGCGGTTACCTCGTCAATCTCGCGCACGTGAAGGAGATCATCCCCTGGACCCGCAGCAGCTTCTCCCTACGGATGAAGGACGGCAGCGACGTCCCGCTGAGCAAGCACCGCGTGGCGGAGCTGAAAGAACTGCTGGGATGGTGAACGCGCCGCCGTCGGCCGCCCCGCCTGCCCCGGCCGTGCACCGGTCGTCCGCCTGCCTGCACCACTCGTCCCCGCCGCGGCACCACTGGTCCTGGCGCCGTACCGGTCGTCGTCCAAAGAGTGATGCGCCTCCCGCGCTCCGGCAAAATGGGGCCGAGGTGAGAGGCGTGATCGAACTGCTTCACGTGACCAAACGCTATGGCCCGGTGACGGCTCTGGAGGACCTGACCCTGGAGGTTCACGAGGGCGAGATCTTCGGGCTGCTGGGCCCCAACGGCGCCGGCAAGACGACCACCCTCCGGCTGGTGGCGGGCCTGGCCAGACCCACCCAGGGCCAGGTGCGGGTGGCCGGGCTGGATCCCTGGCAGCGCGGCGAGCCGGTCCGCCGGCAGATGGGGGTGGTCCTGGACGGCGGCTTGCTCTACGACAGCCTCACCGTCCGGGAAAACCTGTTGCTCTTCGCAGGCCTCTTCGGCGTCCGGGAGCAGGCGGTGCGCGACGCGATGGTTCAGATGGACATCGCCGACCTGCGGGACCGGCTGGCCGGCCGGCTCTCCAAGGGGCAGCGCCAGCGGGTGGCCCTGGCCCGGGCCCTCCTGCACGGGCCCCGGCTGCTGTACCTGGACGAGCCCACGTCGGGCCTCGACCCGCTGGCGACCGACGATCTGCACCGGCTGATCGGCAACCTGCGCGGCCAGGGGATCACGATCCTGCTGAGCAGCCACGACATGGCCGAGGTGGAGGCCCTCTGCGACCGGGTCTGCATCCTGCAGCGGGGGCGGATGATCGCCTGCGGGACCCCCGCCGAGCTGAAGGCACGGCACGGCCCCTCCCTGACCGACGCCTTCATCCAGTTGACGAGGAGGGGCTGCTGATGCGCTTTGTCTGGTTGGTCCGCGGCGAGCTGTGGGCGCTGAAGCGCAACCGCCGCATCCTGATGTTCCTGGCGATGATGCTGGGCATGGCGGCCATCTACGCCCTCGATGGGGAGGGTACGGCCGACTTCCTCCCCGTGGTCCTGATCGTCTCCATCTACTCCGGCATCTGGCAGATGACGGTCAACTCCCTGGTGGAGGAGAAAGAACGGCGCACCCTCGAGGCCCTGCTGGTCACCCCGGTCCGGCCCCTGGAGATCATCGGCGCCAAGGCGTTCGTGGGCGTGGCGCTGGCCGCCTCGATGAGCGTCCTGATCCTGCTCGTCTTCCGGCGGCCGCCCGGAGCGCCGCTGGTGCTCCTGCTGGGCATCGCCCTCGCCATCGGCTTCGCCACCGCGTCCGGCGCCCTGGTGGGCATCGTGGCCCGGGACCTGAAGACCTCCTCCCTCTACCGGACGCCGGTGCTGGCCGTGCTGGTCGGCGGAACCGTCATCCCCTGGCAGGACTCCGGCCTGGCCGTCGCAGAGGTGATGCGGTGGCTCCCCACCCGGCCGGTCCAGGAGCTGATGTGGGGCGGCTGGACCGGTGCGCCGGTGCCGGTGGCGCAGCACGCCGCGGTGATGCTGGCTTACACCGCGCTGCTGCTCGCGGTCGACGCCCGCATCCTGAGGCGCCAGGCAACCACCAGGTGACGAACCGTCTCGGAAAGGATGATGACCGTGCTACACGTGGTCTACGATCCCCACGATCCCACCGCCTGGTACCCCAACTTCCTCGCCGGCCTCCGCATGGGGCTGGACGAGGCCGGGGTGCCCTACGACTACTCGCCCCGCATGCCCGAGCGGCCCCGGGGCCCGGTCTTCTTCACCCGCTACACCGTGCAGAAACAGCTGCTGGAGGCGGCCGAGCCGCCGGAGCACGTCATCATCCACGAGCACGACATCTGGAACCCCTTCACCAACGCCTACGACCCCGCCGACCTCTGGATCTACAGCCACCCCTCCCTGGCGGCGATCCTGGTCACCAACCCGTCCATGGTCCCCTGGGGCGAGCGGTACCTGCCCGCGGGGTCGCGCGCCCAGGTGGTCGCCGCCGGCTTCCCCTACGACCACACCCTGATCAACCGGGTGATCGCCGAGCTGAAGCCCGGCCCGGATCGCGAGAGGCTGGTGGTCTTCCCCGGCCGGCTCAACGAGTTCTACCAGCCCTACCTGTCGGTGCGGATGGCCTTCGAGCTGATGGACCGGGGCTACCGGGTCTTCATCGCCTCGCCGGTGGACCCGCTCTCCTACTATCCGGTGGAGCTGTGGCGGCAGATGGGCATCGAGGTGGGCCGGCTCCCCCATGAGGACTACTACCGGCTGCTGGCCCGGGCGCAGGCGGCCATCTCCGTCACCACCGGCGGCAGCCTCACCCTGGCCCTCTACGAGGCGTACCTGCTCGGGGCGACGCCCATCGCCCCGGCGGGCCGCCCGGACCTGCCGCCCTGGACGGAGGTGTACCACCCCCGCTACGACGCCCTGAACCCCCGCCAGGCCATCGAGATGGTGGAGCAGCGGGTGCCGGTTGCGGTGGAGTGCCGCTGGTTCGACATCGGACACTACGTGGAGCACCTGCTGGCGGTGGCCGGCCCCTGGCTCTGACGCTGCCGCCGCCGCAAATACGGAACGGGGCTCTCCCCAAAGCATCTCTGCTGGGGCAGCCCCGTTTCTGCGGAAATGCGTCGGGCTGTCCCGTAGTCACTCACGGTGACTGCGGAACAGCCCGGCTGTCGTTGATGAGGTAAATCGCTACTCCCGGGAACCCAGCTGGCTGTCGAGGAAGAGCAAGGCGCTCTTGCTGTCGCCGGCGAGGCGGATCTTCTGCAGCACCTCGTCTGCGCTCGACTCCTCTTCCACCTGCTCCTCGATGAACCACTGGAGCAGGGGCAGTGAGGCGTAGTCCTTCTCCTCCACCGCCAGGGCATACAGCTTGTGGATGGAGGCCGTGACCTTCTGCTCATGGGCCAGCACCGCCTCAAACACGGCCAGCGGCGAGGCGTAGTCCAGAACAGGCTCGGGGATTGCCTTCAGGGCCACCCGGCCCCCGCGGTCGTTGACGTGGCCGTAGATCTTCATCGCGTGCTCCAGCTCTTCCTTCGCCTGGAGTTCCAGCCAGTGCGCCATGCCCGGAAGGTTGGTGGACTCGCAGTAGGCCGCCATGCCGAGGTAGGTATACGCCGAGTGGAGTTCGAGCTTGATCTGCTCGTTCAGGGCTGCCTCCATTGCCTTGTTCACGGTGATCGCCTCCTTGGTCTGACCGGGTTGATTCCCCAGGTCGCCCTACCATTTCCACGTGAGCCGACCACCCTCCTGCCAGATGGCAGGGAACGCTACCAAAGATCTACTCCTCCCCCGGCGCTGCATCCAACAGGGCGTGGCCCGCGAGGAAGAGGCCCATCACCCCGGCAGCCCCGGGCAACGCGCTCCAGAGCAGATGCGGTGCTTGCCGCAGGTGAGGCATGGCATCTCTGACCAGGCTGCCCAGCGACGCTGAGGGCGGCATAACCCCAAACCCGAACAAGCCCAGGATGAACTCGGCCAGCAGGATCTGGGCGAAGGCGAGGAGGACGAGGCCCAGCAGGGCTGCCCCCTGTTGCCCCTTCGACATCCCGAACCGGCGGAATGCCCAGCCCATCGCCGGGATCGAGGCCACCCCCAGGGTGACGATGAGGGTGATGATGCCGGGCCGCCAGATTAGCGCGCCTGCGAGGCCCGCGACCACGGGCCCCACGAGCCCGGGAACGGCCACCCGCGGCGTGAGCACTGCGGAGCCCACGCGGCCCGTCGCCAGGCCGATTCCGGCCAGCACGGCGCCGCCGAGGGCCGCGACCAGCATGGCACCACCGGCGATGGCGAGCGAGGTGCGTGCACCCGCCCCGATGCGAGAGAGCACGTCACGGCCCATATGGTCCGTCCCCAGGGCGTGACCTTCACTGCCCGGCGGAAGTAACCGGAGGCTCAGATCTGCGGAAAGAGCAGCCGACGCATCGCCCAGCAGTGGTGCCGCCAGGAGCAGCACGAACAGCAGACAGCCGATGACCAGCCAGCCCCTGGAAAGCCGGCCCGCCGGCCGCGTCCCGCCGGCTGCCGTCACCAGCAGGTCGCCCAGCAGATGCCCCACCAGGACTAGGGCAATCAACACCCACAGCCCCGCGTGGAACACCGGGAAATCCCGGTTGAGGACGGCCGTTGTCACCTGGCCCCAGACACCCGCCCCGGAGCCCCGTGCCACGACTTCCACCACCATCGTGAACAGCAGGATGTTGCCCGTCTGCTGCAGGATGCGGCCCAGCACGGCCGCCACAGCACGGACGGGAGCCAGGGGAACGCCCTCCCCGCGGGTGCCGGCCAGCCCGTCGCGGATGGCCCTGGCCAGCCAACCGGCCAGCAGCACGGTCAGGGCCCCGTGAGCCGCGCCCGCGAGCCGAAGGTGATCGAGAGGGCCCGACATGATCAGCCAGACCCCCAGGATGGCCGCCGTGAAGGCCGGCACGCCCATGACGGCCACCGCCGGCGCCTGAAGCACCCGGTCGATCACACTATGTGGCCTGAAGCCGGCCGGGACGCCCAGAAGCAGCGCTGCGGGCAGTGCGAACAGCAGTGCCGCGGCTGCATTCCCCAGGGTGGTTCCCAGGGCGGGCGCGATCAACTCGCCCACGGGCTGACCAGTTCGAAGAGACAGGCCATCGCCTGGCATCCCCCCGGGCAAGCTCTCACGCAGGAGCCAGAGCAGCAGGGCGGCGGCGGCCAGACCAAGTCCGAAGCGAATCAGCCGCTCAGTATAGGTCGTGCGCATGGCACCCCTCCTCCATGGCGCTGCCCGGGCTCTGCACCCGGGCTCTCTATGTAAGACGCACCAGGCGTGAAAAAGGTTGGGACCCGCAGGTCCCAACCTCATACGCGCCATCGGAAAGCCAGCCTGCGCCCGACCCAGACCGCCGCCAGCCCCACGGCCAGGCTAATGCCCACATTGGCCAAGGCCAGCGGCCAGCGGCCGGCATCAAGAAGGAGCACCGTGTCGACAGACCAGGTGGAGAACGTGGTGAACGAGCCGATGAAGCCGACAGTCACGGGCAGGCGCCACGCCTCTGGCAGACGCCCCCGCTCGATGCCGTATCCGGCCACGAAGCCCAGCAACAGGGCGCCGAGTACGTTGATCATGAGCGTTGGCAAGGGGAAAGTCGAGGGCAAAAGCGCCGTCAGCCAGCTACCCAGCCCGTGGCGGGCCCAGGCCCCCAGGGCGCCCCCTGCAGCAACACCGGCCACGGCAAGGCGGTTCATCGCCCCCACCCCAGGGCCAGGCCCAACCACGCAGCCAGGAGGCCCAACCCGGTGCTCAGCGCAGCGTTCACGAATGCGGCCCGGTGGTCACCCCGCCTCAAGGCCTCGTGCAGGTCAAGCAGCCAGGTCGAGAACGTGGTAAACGCACCGAGAAATCCCGCTCCGAGCACGACCTTCACCTCAGGCGCGAGCCAGCCGCGTCCCACGACGAGGCCTGTGAGAAGCCCCAGCAGCAGCGAACCGGCGATGTTGACGGCGAAGGTGCCCCAGGGAAACGCCCGGCCACCCGGCCGGCCATCGATCCACGCGCCGACGAGGAGGCGGGCCACCGCACCTGCGGCGCCCGCCACACCAATCAGTACCCAGCTCACCTTCGAACCTCCCGTCTCACCGCCGGAACTTGCCCCGCACGTACGGCTCCGGCCACGTCACCTCATGTCCCAGCCGGTGGGCCGCCGCCAGGGGGAAGTACGGGTTGCGCAACAGCTCCCGGCCCAGCAGCGCCACGTCCGCCTGACCGGTGCGCACGACGGAGTCCGCCTGCTCGGGGGTGGTGATCAGCCCCACCGCGCCGGTCGCGATCCCGGCCTCGCGCCGGATCCGCTCGGCGAAGGCCACCTGGTAGCCGGGACCGATGGAAGGGATCCGCTGCAGGGGCGAATTGCCGCCCGTGGAGACGTCCACCAGGTCCACGCCCCATGCCTTCATCATCCGGGCCAGCTCCACCGACTCGGCGATGTCCCAGCCGCCCTCCACCCAGTCGGTGGCCGAGATGCGCACCCAGACCGGCCGGTCGGCGGGGAATGCCTCCCGCACGGCCTCGAACACCCGCCGCAGGAGGCGGGCCCGGTTCACCAGCGGGCCGCCGTACTCGTCGGTACGCCGGTTGGTGAGCGGCGAGAGGAACTCGTGCAGCAGGTAACCGTGGGCGGCGTGGATCTCCACCAGGTCGCAGCCCAGCTCCCCCGCCCGCCGGGCCGCCGCCCCGAAGGCGGCCACCACCCGGTCGATCCCCTCGGCATCCAGGGCCTGCGGCGTTACCCAGTCCGTGTCGAAGGGGAGCGCGCTGGGCGCCACCGCGGGCTCCGGCCCCTGGCCCTTGCACGGGGTCCAGGCCTTCCGGCCGGCGTGGGCCAGCTGAATGGCGAAGGCGACGCCCTGGTCGTGGACGAAGCGGGCGATCCGGGCCAGAGCCTCGGCCTGCTGGTCGTTCCACAGCCCCAGGTCGCCCTCGGAGATGCGCCCCCGGGGCTCCACGGCCGTGGCCTCGGTGATGATCAGGCCGGCACCGCCCACCGCCCGGGTGCCGTAGTGGACCAGGTGCCAGTCGGTGGCGACGCCGTCGGCGCCCGCAACGTACATGCACATGGGCGACATGACGATGCGGTTGCGCAGGGTGACCGACTTCTGCGTGAAGGGATCGAACAGGTGGGCCATCTGTACCAACCTCCTCGCGCCGAATTGCAGCCGTCCGTTCAGAACACCGCGTGGAGCACCAGCGAGGCGATGGTGAAGTACACCAGCATGGAGAAGGTGTCCGTGATGGTGGCGATGAAGGGGCCGGAGGCCACCGCCGGATCCAGCCCGAGCCGCTGGATGATGACGGGCACCAGCGAGCCGGCCGCCTTGGCCAGCATCAGGTTGATGGTGAGGGCCAGCCCGACGATCAGGCCGACCCAGGGCGAGCCGTTCCAGAGCATGGCCGCCCCGCCCAGCACCAGGCCGCAGATCAGCCCGGTGACCAGGCCGATGCGAGCCTCGCGCCAGACTGCCCGGATCAGCTGGCCCCGCTCCACCTCGCCGGTGGCCAGGCCCCGCACCATCACCGTCAGCGCCTGGGTGGCGGCGTTGCCCGAGCCGCCGGCCATCGTGGTGATGAACACGGCCAGGGCGGAAACTTGGTTGATGAGCGGGGTGAAGGTCTCGATCACCTTGCCCGAGAGCAGGCTCAGGAACAGCAGCCCCAGGAGCCACGGCAGGCGGGCCCGGACGGACGGCCAGATCGCGCCTTCCAGGTCGGTCTCGTACTCCGCCTCGGAGACGCCGCCGGCCCGGTAGATGTCCTCCGTGGCCTCCTCCTCCAGGACGTCGATGACGTCGTCGACCGTGACGATGCCCCGCAGGATCCCCTGGTCGTCGACGACGGGCACGGCCAGCAGGTTGTACTTCTGCACGACCCGGGCAACCTCTTCCTGGTCCTCGTTGACGTGCACCGAGACGGGGTTGGTGCGCATGATCGCGCGCACCTCGGTCTCCGGCGGGGCGACGATCAGCTCGCGCAGCGAGAGCACGCCGACCAGCCGCTCCTGCGCGTCGATCACGTAGACGTAGTACGCCGTCTCGGCCGACGGCGCCTCCCGGCGGAGCTGCTCGATGGCCTCGGCGGCCGTGCGGTGCGCCTGCACCGCCACAAATTCGGTGGTCATGATGCCGCCGGCCGAGTCCTCGCGGAAGCCGAGCAGCTCGCGGACATCGGTGGCCTCCTCCTGGGCCATCAGGTCCAGCAGGGCGCCGGCCTTCTCGGGGTCCAGCTCGGCGAACAGGTCCGCAGCGTCGTCGGCGGACATCTCGTCCAGGATGGCCTTGGCCTGCGCGGGCGGCAGCGCGGTGACCAGCTCCGCCTGCTCCTCCGGCTCCAGCTCGCTGATGGCCTCGGCCGCGGTGGGCCCGGCCAGCAGCTGCACCACGGCCGTCCGGTCCTCTTCCTCAAGCTCCTGCAGCACCTCGGCGAGGTCGGCCGGGTGGAGTTCCGAGAGCAGCTCCCGCAGCTCGTCCAACCGGTGCTGCTGCAGCAGGACGATGGTCTGGTCCAGGGTTCCGATCAGTTCCTGGTTCACTGGCCTCGCCTCCCTTTCGTATGGAGCTTGCCGCCTCCCCCGAAAAGAGAAGACGGCCATGCGGAGGCCCGCACAGCCGTGGCGAAGCGCAGGAACAACCGGACCGGGCGAAGCCTACCGCCGGCGCGCGGCGGCAGACCTCCCCCTGAGCGGCGGTTCGCACCGGAGGGCTGTGAGTATGGGCGGGCCTCCTACAGGATTCCGCAAAGCATGCCAATCCAGACTCCGACTTGGCCCGGCATCCATGCTCTTCACCACCTCCGATCGATGCGCTCACTGGAAGGGGCGCCCTTTCAGCCAGGGCGCCCCGCATCCGAAACGTCCTTTTGCATTGTAAACACCTTGGCGGGCAGATGCAACCATCTACGCCAGGAAATTCGCGAGAAATGCGCGCACCGCCGCCCGGGCGTCGGCCCGGTAGAGCAGCTCGGGATGGCCGGCACGGGGCACCAGGCAGAACCGCCCCTGCGGCGCCAGCCGCGCCAGCTCCTGCCCCTGCTCCAACGGCACCATCTGGTCCCGGTCGCCCTGCACCACCAGCACGGGAACGGAAAGCGCCGCGAGGGCCTGCGGGTCGAAGCCCGGCCAGGAGGCCAGTTCCTCACCGAGGGCGGCGGCCAGCGCTTCCCAGGGCGTGACGGTGTGCTTCTCCGCCAGCTGCCTCGCCCAGAGCGGCGAGCGCCGGCGGATCGCCTCAGGGGCGAAGGTGGCGCGGGCATCGCCGGCCGGTTGGATCCGGGACGCCAGGACAACGAGCCCCGAGACCAGGCCGCGCAGGGCCAGCTCGATCCCCACGATGCCGCCCAGGCTGTATCCGGCCGCCAGCGGCCGGTCCAACCCGAGCCGCTCGATCAGGCCCGCGACGGCGTCAGCCATGGTGCGTATCGTCAGCGGCCCGGCGTGGGCGGAGCGGCCGTGGCCGGGCAGGTCGACGGCGATCAGCCGGAGCCCCAGCGGCGCAAGCTCCTCCGCGAGGGGGGCCATGGACTCGTGGGTCTGCAGCGCGGCATGCAGCAGCAAGAGGGGCCGGCCGTCCGCCGGCCCGGACTCGGCATACCAGAGCGTTCCCTCTGCCGGGGTGGGAAGAGAAGGCATCGACGCACCTCCCGCCGTGGCCCATTGCCATCGGCTCCTCCCTTTAGTCTCCCCGGCCGGGGCGGCGGATGCGTCACCCCGCCCGCTTGGCGACGGTGAAGTTGTCCTCCAGGAGCAGCCAGTTCTGCGGGAAGTCCAGGCCCAGCTTCCAGTAGCTGATGCCCCGGAGCCCCAGCTCCTTCAGCAGGTTGAACTTGGCCTGGATCGAACGGGCGTCCTCGAACCAGACCTCGTGGGTCCGGCCCTGCTCGTCCACGTACCGGTAGAACGGCGCCTGCGCCCGGGTGTCGAACTCGATGGCCGCGCCCCGCCGGGCCGCCTGCCGGATCGCCTCCTGCGGGCTGATGGCCCGGGCGTACTCGCCCGCCGGCCGGTAGGGCAGGGTCCAGTCGTAGCCGTACAGGTTCTGCCCCATCATGATCTTCTCCCGCGGGATCTGGGTGACGGCGAACTCCAGGACCCGGCGCACCTGGTCGATGGGGGACACGGCCATGGGCGGCCCGCCGCTGTAGCCCCATTCGTAGGTCATCAGCACGACGAAGTCCACCGTCTGCCCGTGGGCGGCGTAGTCGTGGGCCTCGTACCACTGGCCCGTCTGCCCGGCGCTCACCTTCGGCGCCAGGGCGGTGGAGATCAGGGCCCCTTCGCCGTGGATCAGGTCTGCCGCCCGCCGCAGGAACCGGTTGTACGCCTCCCGGTCCTGGGGCCGCAGGAACTCGAAGTCGAAGTGGACGTCCCGGAAGCCCATCTCCCGGATGAGCCGCTGGATCTCCCCCAGCAGCCGGTCCTGCACCGCCTGGTCGTTCAAAATGATCCGGCCCAGCTCGTCGCTGAAGCCGCCCTCCTCCAGGTTGGTCACCACCAGCATGGGCACAGCCCCCGCGTCCCGGGCGATCTGCAGCAGATCGTCCAGCGGCGGCGCCTGCAGCGTCCCGTCCTGCTGCACCCGGAAGCTGAAGGGCGCCAGGTAGGTGAGGTGGGGCGCGGCCTCCCGGGATGCGGCCACCAGCCCCGCGCTGACGGACTCGCCGAAGGGCTCCACGTAGGCGTTGACCTCGGTCCGCGGCCGCGGGGCGGGGGGTATGTAGAGCCGCAGGCCGACGGGGAGCATGGCGCCGGTGGGGATGCCGTTGATGCGGGCCAGTTCCGACGGGTCGAGGCCGAACCGCTGGCCGACGGACCAGAGGGAGTCGCCGGGCTGGACCCAGTAGTACCGGCCGGTGATGGGGATGACCAGGGCCTGGCCCACCACCAGGTAGGGCAGGCCGTTCAGCTGGTTGGCCTGGGCGATGGACTCGGGGGTGACGCTGTACATGCGGGCGATGGCGTAGAGAGACTGCCCGGGCTCGACCACGTGAATCTGCATCGCGCTCCGCCTCCCGTGGGGCATTCCGGATACGATCATGCTATGCCGGCAGGCTGCGGTCGAAGCCCGCCTCAGCCCGTGCCCCGCGCCGGGGCGCACGCGGGAACTCCACACCTCTGACCGTCGTCAAAAAGTTACGTTAAATTCAGCGAGCGGGGGAAACGCCAATGCATCGGCCGGGACTATCCCGGCCGCAGCTCCCGGGAGGATGCGCACATGGGTTGGAGGCGGATGACGGCGGCCGTACTGGCGGCGATGACCGTGACGGGCTGCGCCCTGCGCGCGGACAGAGCATCCCGGTGGGCCGTCGAGGGCGCGACGGATGCGGTCGAGCACCGCATGTACGACTCTACCCTTGAGATTCCGAACCCCGGATTCTACATCGTGGATCTGTCCACCGGCCGGGCCGAGACCTGGCTGCTGAAGGGGCGTGCGGCGGAAGACACCGATTACGCGCTTTCCGAGGACGGCCGCTGGATCACGCTGCAGGGCGACGGTCGGATCTACTGGGTCAACCGGGAGACCGGCGAGGCCTTCTCCTGGCAGCCCGCCGAGCTCCGCCTGCGGGCGACCGCGCCGGACCGGTTCCTGCTGGAGGCGGTTCAGGACCGTGCGGAGCGGCTCACCTTCCACGTGGCCGACGGCCGGTTCCGGCTGCTGCAGACCCTCACGGCAGACCTCGGGGGGCAGCAGGCCGCCGGCGCGGCCTTCTCGCCGGACGGGACGCAGGTGGTGCTGTCGACCTCGCGCGAGGGCCAGATCGAGGACACCACGGCCGACGTGCGGGTCTACCTGGTGGACCTGGCGACCCGCAAGGTCCGGGACCTGGGCGGGCCGCCCGAGCCTGAGGAGGGGACCGTCGTCTCCGCCGAACTGCAGCCCCATGCCGATCAGCTGGTGGTCAGCTACCTGGTCCAAGGCATGGAACCGACCGGTCACGTATGGGCGAGTTCCATCGTCCGCCTGTACTCGTGGCAGGGAGAGCTGCTGGCGGAGTACCCGGTGGCCGGGCAGGGGGCCAGGCCCTCACCCGACGGGCGGCTGCTCGTATCCTACGACGACCTGGGCCACTTCGCGGACGCCGTCGTGGTGACCGACCTCGCCACGGGCCGGCCGCTCTTCCGGGTGCTGAACGCCTGGGCCCGCGGATGGACGGCGGACGCCGCCGACCTGCTCCTGCGGGTCCCCGCGGTCGGCAACTTCCTGGTCTCCCGGGAAGGCGGCGACCTGCGGCCCGCGCCGGAGGTTTCCCACGCCGGCACGCCGCTGGTCTGGCGCGCCGGCCTGGAGCCGTCCCCGGACGCTCCCGACCGCTTCCTCGCCGGCCTCGCCGTCGTGGACGGCGCCGGCACCGTGCTCCGGCGCATCGAGCTGCCGGCGCGCGACGACTGGCGAATCGATAACCCCCGCTGGGGCGCCTCCGGCCAGGAGGTGGCCTTCACCATCAACCCGCTGATCGGCCAGAGCAGCAACGAGTGGGGGCTGCCCATGCCCGCCGCGGTGCAGAAGCCTCCCTTCCCCGACCCGTACCTGCTGGCCGTGCAGGACCCACAGGGCGACTGCCTGAACCTGCGGGAGCAGCCCTCGCTGCAGGGCCGCATCATCCGGTGCCTGCCCACCGGCACCCGGCTGGCCGTCGCCGACCTGTCCGATGCGCCGGTGAGGCTCAACCAGGCCTGGACCTGCGACGAGCAGCACTGCTGGGCGTGGGTCCGCACGGAGCAGGGCGAGAACGGCTGGGTGTCGCTCTCCACAGGCATCGTGGTGTGGGCGGACTGATACAGCAGAGGCCGCCGGGGGGTTCCCGGCGGCCTTCGTTTCTGGAGTCTCATGGCGGACGAAGTCCCCCATCCCCGAGCCTCTCCCGGGGGCGGGTCCCCAGCCCGGCGGATGAGAAGCGTCCGGACCCAGCAGCTAAAGCGACATGCGCAGGATCGCGGCCACGTCCTCCGGCGTCAGCGGGCGGAACCGGCCCACCGTCGTGCCGCCCTTCATGGCCAGGACGGCCATCCGGTCGATCTGGTCGTCGCCGATGCCGTAGTCGGCCAGCCGCGCCGGTGCGCCGAGGCTGCTCCAGAACTGCCGCAGCCGCTCGATGCCCTCGAGCCCCACCTCCCGGTCGGTGCGGCCGGCCGGGGCCACATCGAAGACCCGTACCGCCAGGCGGGCAAAGCGAGCCGGGTCGGTCTCCAGGCAGTACTTCATCCAGTTGGGCTGGACGATGGCGAGCCCGCCGCCGTGGGGGATATCGTACACCGCCGAAATCGCGTGCTCGATGGCGTGGGTGGCCCAGTCGCCTCCGTCGGTGCCCATGGAGAGCACGCCGTTCAGGGCCATCGTGCCGCAGAACAGCAGGGTCTCCCGGGCCTCGTAGTCCTCCGGGTTGGCCACCGCCTTGGGCGCCGCCTCCATGACCGTCCGCAGCAGGTCCTCGATCCAGCGGTCGATCAGGGGCGCGTTGTCCGCAGCGTGGAAGTACTGCTCCAGCGCGTGGGACATCATGTCCACGATGCCGTACACCGTGTGATCCCTGGGCACCGTGAAGGTGTAGACGGGATCCAGGATCGAGAAGGCGGGGAAGGTGTAGGGCCTGGCGGACCATCCCAGCTTCTGCTGGGTCTCCCAGTTGGTGATCACCGAGGTGGGGTTCATCTCCGACCCGGTGGCCGCCAGCGTGAGCACCGCGCCGAACGGCAGGGCGCCCGTCGCCTCCGCCTTCCTGGTGACGATGTCCCACATGTCGCCGTCGTACCGGGCGCCCACCGCAATGGCCTTGGCGCAGTCGAGCACGCTGCCGCCGCCGACGGCGAGGATGAAGTCGATCTGCTCCCGCCGGCAGATCTCCACGCCCCGATGGACGGTGGTGAGCCGGGGATTGGGCTCCACCCCCGGCAGCTCGAACACCGTGCGGCCGGCCTCCCGCAGGATGGCCATGACCTCGTCATACAGGCCGGTGCGCTTGATGGAGCCGCCGCCGTACACCAGGAGCACCCGCTTCCCGTAGGGTTCCAGCTCGTCGCGCAGGCGGCTCAGCTGCCCGCGGCCGAAGATCAGTCTGGTGGGATTGTGGAACACGAAGTTTTCCATGGGGCGTCACCCTCTCCTCTGGTGTCAAGATTCGCAGACTGGTGCGCACACGATGCGAGCCGTCCTCACGGCGTCAGGGAACCGGCGGCCCGGCGGCGTTCGCCGCGCTGCGGCCTCAACCAAACGGAGGCCGCCCTCCCCACAGGATCAGGCGACCTCCGCACGTCCCGTCGCCCCGCGCGCGGCTATTCCTCCCGGTACCCCAGGCTCCGCAGGACCGACTCCTTGTTCCGCCAGTCCTCCTTCACCTTCACGAACAGCTCCAGGTAGATCTTGGAGCCCAGCATCTGCTCGATGTCCTGCCGCGCCCGGGCGCCGATCTCCTTCAACATGGCGCCGCGCTTGCCGATGATGATGCCCTTCTGGCTCTCGCGCTCCACGTAGATCGAGGCGCTGACGTAGACGGTGCCGGTCGGGCGGCGCTGCAGCTCCTCCACCTCCACCGCCACCGAGTGCGGCACCTCGTCCCGGGTGAGCTGCAGGATCTTCTCCCGGATGAACTCCGCGATCACAAAGCGCTCCGGCTGGTCCGTGATCATGTCTTCGGGGTAGTACTTCGGCCCTTCCTCCATCTGCTGCACGATCAGGTCCAGCAGCGCGTCGATGTTCTTGTGCTCCAGCGCCGACACCGGCACGATGTCGATCCATTCGATGGTGGGCGCCCCGGGGTCGGGGTTCTCGCTGCGGGCCTCCGGCTGAGCCAGGGCCTTGTACGCGTCCATCACCGCATACCAGTCGCCCCGCTTCACCCGGTCCATCTTGTTGACCACCAGGATCGCCGGTCGGCCCGAGCGGGCCACGACGTCGGCGACGTAGCGGTCGCCCTCGCCGGGCTCGGGCACCGAGCCGTCGACGACGAAGAGCACCACGTCCACCTCGGGGATGGTGCCGATGGCGACCTTGTTCATGTACTCCCCGAGCCGGTGGCGCGGCTTGTGGATGCCCGGCGTGTCCAGGAAGACCACCTGCGCGTCGGGCCGGTTGTACACGCCCAGGATGCGGTTGCGGGTGGTCTGCGGCTTGTCCGACATGATGGCCAGCTTCGCCGCCACGAACGCGTTGAGCAGAGTGGACTTGCCCACGTTGGGCCGGCCCACGATGGAACAGAAACCGGAGCGGAAGGGGGCCCCGTTCATGTGCGCCCCTCCTCATCCCCGGGCAGATCGGCAGACGTAAAGGCCCCGGGGAGGAGATCCCGCACAGACCCGGTCCAGGTGTCGCCCTTCAGGTTGGTCAGGATGACCCGGGCGTCGGGCCCGAACTCGCTCATCACCTGGCGACAGGCGCCGCAGGGGCTGCAGGGCCCGTCGGTATCGGCGATGACGGCGATGGCCTTGAACCGGCGGCGCCCCTCGCTCACCATCTTGAAGATGGCGGTGCGCTCCGCGCAGTTGGTCAGCCCGAAGCTCGCGTTCTCGATGTTGCAGCCGGTGTAGAGCGTGCCGTCTTCGGCCAGCACCGCAGCCCCCACAGCGAAGCGGGAGTAAGGCACGTAGGCCCGGTCGCGGGCATCTCGGGCGGCAGCGATCAGTTCGGCATCGGTCATGGGCGCATCCCTCCTTAGGACTCGTGCCGGGATCCCCCGAAGAGGCCCAGCACCCCGGCTATGGCCGGCGGCAACAGCCACAGCGGCCGGTGGATCAGAAGGCGGAACACCGCCTGCACGCTCTCCGCCAGGTCCCGCCGCAACGCAAAAAGAAGCGTCGCGGCAAACAAGGCGTGCAGCGCGGTGAGCAGCACGGCGCCGGCGGCCACCTCCTTGGCCGCGCCGGCCAGGGGGTGCCGTCTCCCGCCGGCGGCCAGGTCCGTCGCCCGCTCCACCGCCGTATTCACCAACTCGGCAGACAGCACCAGCGCAATCGTGCCGCCCAGGTAGGCCACCTCCCAGCCGGATACGCCCACCGCGTAAGCGGCCACCGCCGCGCAGGTGCCGGCGAACACGTGGAACCGCAGGTTCGGCTCTTCCCGGTACGCGCGCACCAGCCCGCGGCCTGCATCGCGAAAGCGCGGGAGGAGCGCCTTGTGCCGGAAAGGCCGCCCGCTCATCGGCTCAGCCCCAGTCCCGCCAGGATCTCCTCCGTCTTGGCCATCATCCTGGCCTCGTCCTCCGGGGTCTGGTGGTCCCAGCCCATCAGGTGGAGCATGCCGTGCGCCGTGAGAAAGCCCAGCTCCCGCTCGAACGAGTGGCCGTATTCGGCGGCCTGGCTGACGCAGCGCTCCAGCGAGATGACGATGTCGCCCAGAGGCATGGGTTCGCCCTCGGGCAGGTCGCCCATGTCCTCCCCTTCCAGCTGCGAGAAGGAGAGCACGTCGGTGGGGCTGGCCAGCCCCCGGTGGTCCCGGTTCAGATCGGTGATGGTCTCATCGTCCACGAGCGTGACGGAGACGGAGACGTTGGAGCCGAGCCCGGCCCCGGCCAGCTCCAGGGCCCGCTCGGCGACCCGGCGGATCAGCTCCTCGTGCTCCTCTGTAAACTCCACGATCTCCTGGTCGTTGTTAACCCAGATCTCCATCGGTCGTATCCTCCGTATCCTCCGCGGCGCCGGCAGGCCCGGCGGCTGCCCCAGCCTGCCCCGCACCGGTCTGCGCGGCCGTCGATCCCTCCTGGCCGGCGCCGGCCTGGGCCGGATCGGCGCCCTCGGACGGCTTCTGCTGGCCGGGGTAGTCGATGCGGGCGTGGTGGACGCCGCTCAGCACCTTCACGAACACCCGGGCGATGGTGTCCAGCTCCTTCAGGGTCAGGTCGCAGTTGTCCAGCTGCCCCTGCTGGAGCCGGTCGTTGATGATCCGGCGCACCTGCTGCTCGATCTGATCGTGGGAGAGGTGGCCCTTCTGCCGCATGGCCCGGACCGAGGCCTCACACCCATCCGCGAGCATGCAGATGGCCGTCTCCCGGCTCCGGGGCTTGGGCCCCTCGTAGCGGAAGTCCTCTTCGAGCACGTACTCGGATGGGTTGTTCTGCGACGCCATGTGGTAGAAGTAGCTGACCAGCATGGTGCCGTGGTGCTCGGGGATGAAGTCGACAATCTCCTGGGGCAGGCCGGCCTCCCGGGCCAGCTCGACCCCTTCCTTCACGTGGCTGGTGATGATCATCGCGGACAGGCTCGGCGGCAGCTTGTCGTGAGGGTTCTCGCCGCCGAACTGGTTCTCCACGAAGAAGGCCGGCCGCTTGATCTTGCCGATGTCGTGGTAGTATGCCCCGACCCGGGCCAGGACCGGGTCGGCACCGATGGCCTCTGCGGCCGCCTCGCACAGGTTGGCCACGAGGATGGTGTGGTGGTAGGAGCCCGGCGCCTCCACCATCAACCGCTTCAACAGCGGGTGGTTGGGGTTGGAGAGCTCCAGCAGCTTCAGCGGCGTGACGATGCCGAACAGCGTCTCAAACAGCGGCAGGGCGCCGGTGGCCAGGATCGCTACCAGCAGGCCGTTGCCCGCGCCCAGGGCGACGTCCCGCCACACCTGCCAGTCGAGCAGCGGGGCCGACTCCAGCAGGTTCAGGGCCAGGACCGTCACCGCGTTGGCGACGCCCACCATCAGGCCCGAGCGGTACAGGTCGTTCCGGCTCTCCACCCGGGCGACGGTGTAGACGCCCACCGCCGACCCCACGACCCCGACGGCGACGGCACCCACCTGGGCGGACGAGGCGAAGATGCCCAGCAGCACGGCGAGGAGCACGGACTGCAGTAGGGCCACCCGGGGATCCAGCAGGATGGCGGCCAGCACGGCGTTGAGGGCAATGGGCATGAGGTAGGACGCGCCCTCGCCCAGCTGCACGGAGAAGAGGTTCATCGCCAGGGAGAGGAAGAGCGTGATGAACCCGATGAGCCCCAGCAGCATCAGCTTGGAATCCCGCTCCAGAAGCTCCGGCCGCCAGCGGGAAATGGAGACGGCCATGACCGCCACCGCCACCAGCGACATCAGGGCGGCGCCGGCCCAGCCCTGGTAGCTGGCCTTCTGGCCCACAAGCCCCAGGTCGACCAGGGCCTGGTACTGGTCCTCAGTGATGGTCTTGCCCTTTTCAATGATCAGCTGGCCGGGTTGCCACCAAACCTCGGGGACCTCCTGCGCGGCCCGCGTGCGCAGCCAGTCGGTCTGCTCCTGGTCCTGCACCATGTTGGACTCGATCCGGCTCTTCACCAGCTCGCGCACGAACTGGGCGAGATTCGGGTCCTCGACGGCCAGGATGAAGGGCTCCGCGCCGCTGTCGATGCCGACCTTGACGCGGGCCACGTCCCGCTCGTACACGTCCTCGCCCAGCGCTGTACGCAGGAGCGCGAGCGCCTGCTCCTCGACCAGGTCAATCGCCGCATCATCGGCCGTCAGGAGCGCCTCATAGACCTCCTCAGGCAGCACGGCCAGCCGGATCCGGTCGGCCAGGTTCTGGGCTCGGGTCCCCAGGTCGATGGCGGCCTGGCCCCTGATCCGACGGATTTCCGTGAAGATCGCCTTCACGTATCTCTCGGCGTTCTCCAGCACCGCAGGCTCCCGCTTGTAGACGGGGGTCACGGCCTGCTCGGCGGCCTCCTGCCGCTGTCTGGTCAGGATCTCATTGAACACCGCCCGCGGCGCGCGCACGTCCCGCGGCGCCACGTCGCCCACGTTCACGTCCAGGCGGGCGGGCACGGTCTGGTTGCCCAGGACCAGCGTCAAGAGCGCGAAGAAGAAAACCCCCCAGATCACCCTGCGGAGGCGGGAGTTCTTCCAGCGGCTCTGTCCGGTCAGGCTCTCGAGGCGTTCACGAAGCTGCTGCCATATACGCATAGATCTGACTTGGGAGGGTCTGGCTTTACCGTCCCGCTACCCCCCATCTCACTGGGTCTCCGACCCGTTCGGCCGACCGGCCCGGGGCCGGGGCGGATGCGAGCCAGTCCCACCGCCCCCTGCGGCCTCGTAGGCCTTGATGATCAGCTGAACCAGGTCGTTGCGCACCACATCTCGCTCCGTAAGGTAATAGAAGGATATACCCGGCACGTTGCGGAGGACCCGCTGGACATCCACCAGCCCGGACCGGGTGCCCTCGGGCAGGTCGATCTGCGTGATGTCGCCGGTCACCACCACCTTCGAGCCGAAGCCCATACGGGTCAGGAACATCTTCATCTGCTCCGGGGTGGTGTTCTGGGCCTCGTCGAGGATGATGAAGGAGTCGTCCAGCGTCCGCCCCCGCATGAAGGCCAGCGGGGCCACCTCGATGACCCCCCGGTCCATCAGCCGCTCGAACGTTTCCGAGCCCATGATGTCGAACAGGGCGTCGTAGAGCGGGCGCAGATACGGATCCACCTTCTGCTGCATGTCGCCCGGCAGGAAGCCGAGCTTCTCGCCGGCCTCGACCGCGGGCCGGGTCAGGATGATGCGGGCAACCTCCTTCGCCTTGAAGGCGGCCACCGCCACCGCCATGGCCAGGTAGGTCTTTCCCGTGCCGGCGGGTCCGATGCCAAATGTTACGCCACTGCGCCGGATCGCGTCAACGTACTCCTTCTGCCCGATGGTCTTGGGCCGGATCTGCTTTCCCCGGTACGTCGTGACGATGACGTCCGTGAGCGCGTCGGCAAGGGGCTTCTCGTCCCCCTCCCGGGCCAGTCGCACCGCGTAGCGGACGTCGCGCTCGGTCACCCGCCCGCCGCGCTCCTGGATGGCCGTCAGCCGGTTGAAGAGCCGGACCACCCGGCCGACCTCGTCCTCCTGCCCCTTGATGATCACCTCGTTGCCCCGGGGCACGATGGTGACGTCGAAGCCCTCTTCGATGAAGCGCAGGTGCGAGTCGTTCAACCCGAATAACTCGCGTGCGCGGTCATTATCTGCGATCAGTATCCGCCTTTCCTGGGTCTCATCCAACCCGGTCACCTGCCCATGGTAAGCATCGGCCCCTCCAGGGGAGCGGAGACCTCCTCCAGCGTCTCGACCGTGACCAGAATGCCCACGTAACCGCCGTCCTGCTGGACCACTTCCGCCCTGAGCGGCGTCAGCACCCGATCGTTGGGCCCGAGAATCCAGGCCAGCCGCCTTTCCATGGCAGCACGCGCCCGCTCCGTCAGCACCTCCACCGGTACGGGCTCCGCCCGTGTCGAAACCTCCAGGGCCTCACGAATCACGATTTCGACAGGTGGGGACCAATTCCTCCACTGTCCCGGGGCGAGGGTCCGGGTGGTGACCTCGTACTCGGCAAACGGCACGGGGCCGCGCCCGCGTAGTATTATGGACCGGCCGTTCCAGTTCAAAACCCACTGCACGTGCCGCCGGCCCGTCGGCTCCTTCACCTGCTCCACCGCCGGGTACTCGTAGTACTGGCGGTAGGCGACCCGCGCCTTCACCGCCGCCTGAGCGACGACCGTCCGGGCCAGGTCCGTGCGCGGCGGCGGGGGCGTACCCGGAATGACCACCGGGCGTCCGCCGGCCCAGTAGCGCAGGGCGCATTCCACCAGCATCTCCCCTGGCTGCACCACATCCCCCTTCTTCACCAGGGGCTCCCCCTGCAGCGGAATCACCTGCTCCACCACCCCGGCCTTGCGGGCTACCAGGTGGACGCACTGCGCCTGGTCGGGGGGCGTGACGGCCCCCTTCTCCACCACCTCAATGACCGCCCGCGTGCCGTCCACCCGCACCACCGCCCAGGAGAGCTCCTCCACCCGGGACTTCAGGTGCTGGGTCACATGGTCCAGGTCGATCCGCGCCTTCCACGCGCCCTGGCGCAGCCCCGCCTCGGCGGCCACGGCCAGGATGGCCCGCGGGTCGAGGTAACCGGGACCGTTGATACGCACGTCCACCACCCAGAGGTGGCTGCCCGCCCACACCAGGGCCGCCAGGCCGCCCAGGGCGCCGGCCAGGAGGAAGGGGCGCCGCCGGAGCCGCCGGGTCAGGAAGGGCAGGCCGTGCCGTGCGCGGATGCGCACGCGGCACCGGCCGGCCCGGGCGACGGGGCGCAGCTGGAAGAAGTCCGCCAGCATCATTGTAGCATGCAGCCGCTCGGGCGTCCTGCGCAGATCCCACAGCAGGATGCCCTCTTCCAGGCAGCCGTTGAGGAACCGCTCGATGTCCCCACCGGTCACCTCGATGCGCAGGGTGCCGAGCAGATAGCGGACCAGCCGGCGCAGCATGCTACGCCCCACCCCCTTCCGGCGGGGCGTAGCGCAGCCCGTCGATCCGGCCCAGGATGACCGCCTGATCCGGCGACAGGAAGCCGATGCGCAGGTCGGCGCCGTCGACGGTCATCTTCCCCTCCGGCATCCGCAACACCACCCGCTCCGGCCGGTACTCCACCAGGCCCCGGTGGTTCTCCACCACCAGCTCCATGCTGCCGATCAGGACGGCCCGCGGCACGTCCAGCACCGCGTCGCCCGGCAGCTCGAGAAGGGAGACCAGCCGCTCCCCCAGGGTTCTCCGCCGCTGCTGCAAGGGGCTGCCCCCCTTCCTGTGCGATGGCAAGTCCACTGGCAAGGTATGCTTGCCGGAGGGGAAACTAGAAGTGGCCTGCACCGGCCTCATCCCTCCCGGCGGTGGAACCCCCGGTCAGGCCCCGGCGTCTAGAAGCCGAGGAAGAAGTCAGCCCCCGGCCCCTGGCCGCATCTTCCCCGCGAAGGGAGGCCGAATCATGCCCAGGAGAACCCCCACCTCGCTGCTTCTGGCTCTCCTCATCCTCCTCTCGGCGTGCAGCCGCAGCCCCGGGCCCGGCCCGGGCAACTCAGCGCCGGGCGCGGACCACGGCGCCGGTGCGGCCGCCCTGGTGGTCGCGGCGCCCGAGGATCTGGCGCTCCCGGCGCTGGACGGCGTGGACGTGCTGCGCACCCCCGAGCCGGCCGCGGCGCTGACCAGGGGCGAGGCGGACGCGGCGGTGATGCGCGGCGACCCGCCCCCGACGCTGACCGCGCTGCCGCTCCGGACCGTGGAACGCATCATCATGCAGGGCTGGCTGGATGAGCCCATGGCGCTGACGCGCGCGGAGGCCGAGGCCCTGCTGGCCGAGCTGGGTCCGCCGGGCGAGCCGGGGAGGGGCGCGCTGGCCGCGGGCCGGCTCGCGGACCTGCGGCCGGGCTGGCGGGCGGTGCCCGTGGACGGGGTCGCCCCGACGCCCCAGAGCGTGCGGTCGGGGGAGTACCCCCTGGCCGACAGGCTGGTGCTGGCCTTCAGGCCGGAGGATGCCGACCGCGTCGCACCGCTCGGCGCTGCCCTCCGGGATGCCCTCGGCGCCGGTGGGACGGGCGGGGGCTTGGGGGCGCAGGAGTGGGCCTCCCTCTCGGTGGTCGGCGATATGATGCTGGCCCGGGGCGTGGCCCGGGCCATGCGGGAGAACGGCACGCTGTACCCCGTTGAGAAGGTGCGGGAACACCTCGCCGCCGCGGACCTGGCCTTCGCCAACCTGGAGTCGCCCATCGGGGTCAAGGGCCGCCCCCTGCCGGGCAAGCAGATCTGGTTCCGGGCGGAGCCCGAGGCCGTTGAGGTCCTCCGAGCGGCGGGGCTGGACGGGGTCACGGTGGCCAACAACCACATCCTGGACTACGACGAAGAGAACTTCCTCGAGACGCTGGACCTCCTGGCGGAGGCCGGCATCCCGTGGACCGGGGGCGGCCGGGACCTCGCGGAGGCCCGCCGGCCGCTGGTGCTGGAGGCCCGGGGCGTCCGCATCGCCTTCCTGGGCTACAGCGAGTTCGCCGACCTCTTCTTCGACTGGGACTACCCCCGCAGTTTCGCCGCCACGGAGGACCGTCCCGGTGTTCCCGCCATCCGGGAGGACTGGCTCGCCGAGGACATCCGGGCGGCCCGGGAGGTGGCGGACGTGGTCGCCGTGGCGCTCCACTGGGGGGTCGAATTCGTCAACTCCCCCACGGAGGAGCAGCGGCGGCTCGCCCGCTACATCGTGGACCAGGGCGCCGACCTGGTCCTGGGCTCTCACCCCCACGCCATCCAGGGCTTCGAGATCTACAACGGCGGGTTCATCGCCTACAGCCTGGGCAATTTCATCATGGACCGGCAGGACACCGACCTCGCCCGGGAGTCGATGATCCTCGACTTCCTCATCGGGCCGGACGGCGTGAAACAGGTGGAGGTGCACCCGGTCTGGATCGAGGCCGAACAGCCCTCCATCATGCAGGGCGAGGAAGCCGCCCGGCTGCGGCAGAAGATGCAGGAGATCTCGGGGTGGTAGGGCGGCGGCTCCCGGGCCTCTACCGGTTCCGCATGGTCGGGAACAGGATGACATCGCGAATGGACGGCGCCCCGGTGAGCAGCATGACCAGCCGGTCCACGCCGATGCCCAGGCCGCCCGTCGGCGGCAGGCCCACCTCCAGGGCGGCGAGGAAGTCCTCGTCCATCGGGTGCGCCTCCTCGTCGCCCGCCTGCCGCTGCGCCAGCTGCGCCTCGAACCGCCGGCGCTGGTCCTCCGGGTCGTTCAACTCCGAGAACGCGTTGGCGATCTCCCGCCCCTGCACGTACAGCTCGAACCGCTCGGTCAGCCGTGGATCGCGGGGGTCGCGCCTGGCCAGCGGGGACGTCTCCACCGGGTGCCCGAGGACGAAGGTGGGCTGAACCAGCCGGTCCTCGGCGTACCGCTCGAACAGCTCGGCCAGCAGCCCGCCCCAGGTCGCAGCCTCCACCTCGTATCCGGCGGCCTCGGCGGCGGCCCGCACCGCCTCCGCGTCCCTCCGCTCGTCCCCCGACGACCCGAGGGCCATGACGTCGATGCCCGTGGCCTCCTTCACCGCCTCGGCCATCGTGATGCGCCGGAAGGGGCCGGTCAGGTCGATCTCCCCGGCCCGGAGGCTGCCGTTCACGGCCCGGGCCGCGTTCTGCACCAGCCGCTCGGTGAGGTCCATCATGTCCCGGTAGTCCGCGTAGGCCTGATAGGCCTCCAGCGAGGTGAACTCCGGGTTGTGCCGGGTGGAGAGCCCCTCATTGCGGAAGACCCGGCCGATCTCGTAGACCCGCTCCATGCCGCCGACCACCAGCCGCTTCAGGTGCAGCTCCGTGGCGATGCGGAGGGAGAGCTGCCGGTCCAGGGCGTTGTGGTAGGTCAGGAAGGGGCGGGCGGCCGCTCCGCCCGCCAGCGGCACCAGCACCGGGGTCTCCACCTCGATGAAGCCCAGCTCGTCCAGCGTGCGGCGCAGGCTGGCGACGATGCGGGACCGCGCCTCGAAGACGGCCCGGCTCTCGGGGTTGACCAGCAGGTCCAGGTGGCGCTCCCGGTAGCGGAGCTCCACGTCCCGCAACCCGGCATGCTTGTCCGGCAGCGGTCTGAGCGCCTTGGTCAGCATGGTCAGCGACTCCACCTTCACCGTCAGCTCGCCGGTGCGGGTGCGCATCAGGACCCCCTCCGCGCCGACGATGTCGCCCAGGTCGAGGTGCTCCCAGACCAGGCGCTCCCGTTCGCTCAGCTCCGGAAGCCGCAGGTAGATCTGCAGCCGGCCGGAGCCATCCTGCAGGTGGGCGAACCCGATCTTGCCGTGGGACCGGACGGTGACGACCCGGCCCGCCACCCGCGCGGGAATCCGTGCGGCGTCCAGCTCCTCGGCAGACGCCTCCCCGTACTGGCGGCGCAGGTCGCCCATCAGCCGCCGGTCGCCGAACCGGGTGCCGAAGGGATCGACCCCCGCTTCCCGCAGGGTGCGCATCTTGGCCCGGCGCGCCTCCCGCAGTTGCTCCTCTCGGGACAGCATACAGCCAATCCTCCTCCTCCACAGTCGGAAAACATGACAAGGCCTCCGTCCCGCCGTCGGGACGGAGGCCTCTGCTCCGCGGTACCACCCAACTTGGCCGCGGGAGAACCCGCGCGGCCCACCTCACCCGGCGCTCCCGCACGAAGAACGCCTGGCTCCCGGTATCGGGGGAGAAACCGGCCTCGTCTACTGCCCCGGCGCGCCGGGGGTTCGGGAGGCAGCTCCGGGGCCTTATGCGCAGGTCTCCGCGGGTCGGAACTCGCACCGTCCGTTCCGCTCTCTGTGCCCGGGACAACCTGCGCAGCGGAGGGCATCCCCCGCCCCCTTCATCGCCTTACACCATATGGAAGCTAGACTACCCCGTCCGGGGCCGACTGTCAACGGTCGGAAGCTGGAATCCCCGGCGGCGTCATGCCGCCGCAGCCGCATGGCTACCGGGTCGCGTACAGGATGCCGATGGTGCCGGGCCCGCAGTGGCTGCCGATGACCGCGCCGGCCCGGGTGACGAGGACCTCCTGGACCTCCGGAAGGATGCGCCGGATCTCGGCCACCATGTACGGCGCGTCCTCGTGCGGCGAGTCCGGGCTGGTAACAAAGACCCGCTCCGGGCGCACCCGCCCCTGGGCGGCGTCCTCGGCGAACCGCTCCAACATCCAGTCCAGGGCCTTCTTGCGGGGCCCGCGGACCTTGGCGGCAACGATCATCCCGCCGTCCACGACGGAGATGACAGGCCGGATCTTCAGCAGGGTGCCGACCAGGGCCGCGACGCCGCTGCACCGGCCGCCCTTGTGCAGATACTCCATCGTGTCGACGACGAACGATGAGCGCACGCCTGCCTGATAGGTCTCGAGGTCGGCCAGGATCTCCTCCACCGACTTGCCCTGCCGGACCAGGTCACAGGCGTGCAGCACCTGCAGGCCGATGCCGGTGGAAAGGTTCCGGGAGTCGAACACGTGCACCTGGCCGGGGAAGTCGGCCGCGGCGATCCGGGCATTCTGCAGGGCCGCCGAGAACTTGGCCGAGATGCTGATGTACAGCACCTGGCTGCCGTCTGCCGTCGCCTCCTCAAAGTGGCTGCGGAAAAGCCCGGGGCCGGGGCTGGCCGTCTTGGGCAGTTGGTTCCGCTCGGTCACCATCTGGAACAGCCGCCCGGTGTCCATGTCGACGCCGTCGTGGTACGTCTCTTCCCCGAACTGCACCAGCAGGGGCACGACCCGGACGCCGTGCGCCTGCAGCAGTTCCGGGGAGAGGTCTGCCGTCGAGTCGGTCATGATGCGAATGGAAGGCATGCCTTACGACCTCCGTCCGAGCAGGTTCACATGATCAATCTTACCATACCTTTAAGGACAACGGCGCGTCCCGTTCGCCTGCCCGGACGGAAATCGATCAGTCCGCCCGGGCGCTGGCCGCCTGGGCCGCCGGAGCCGGCTCCGGCCGCAGCTTCTGGTAGCCGTAGATCCCCGCCGCCAGGTAGAACAGGGCGTACCCCAGCATCGTCGCGGCTGCCCCGAAGCGGTCGGCCAGGACGCCGGCCAGGAGGGTGCCGACGATCATGATGAGGGAGCTGATCGTGCCGAAGGAGCCGAAGATCCGCCCGCGCACGTTGTCCGGCACCAGGTCGGCGATGGCCACCTGCAGCCCCACGTTGATGGCGCCGCTGCCCAGACCCAGGAGCAGCAGGAAGGCGGAGCTGGGGATCAGGCTCCGGACCACCACCGCCCCGGTGGCGGTGAACCAGACGTAGCAGCAGCCGAGGCTGAACAGGTGCCGCCAGTGAACCCGGTTGCCGACGGCCCCGATCGCGAACGCCCCGAGCACCGCCGCACCGCCGAAGAGCGCCATGACGAACCCCAGCTGCTCGGCCGCGACGCCCAGCGTGACGGTGAAGAACGTGACCAGCAGCACGTTGCTGCCCGAGTCGCCGAAGTTGGCGATGCAGAGGCCGGCCAGCAGGTGGAGGAGGTTCGGACGCTCCCGGACCACGGCCGCGGCTTCCCGCAGGTCCCGGACCAGCTTGGCCAGGGGCGAGGCGGCCGGGCGGGATCCGGCCTCGGCCGGGGCGGTTTCCGGCGCCCGCATGGTGGCGTGCAGCAGACCGGACGCCAGGAAGAGGCCGGTGTTGATGGCGAACACCCCGGCCGGCCCGACCAGCCCCAGCAGCACGGCGCCCAGGCCGTTGCCGAACAGCATGGCCAGCCGCTGGGTCATGATGTTGAGGGAGCCGGCGGTGGCCAGCTCCTCCCGCTGCACCAGGCGGGGCAGGAGCGCCGAGCTGGCGGGGCCGAAGAAGGCGGCGGCCACGGCGGCGGCAAAGTCGATCCCGATCAGGGCCAGCGGATCGTGCACGAACATCATGCTGAACATCAGTGCCGCGCGCACCAGGTCCGCGGTCACCATGATCAGCTTGCGTGGCAGCCGGTCTGCCAGCACCCCTGCCACAGGGCCCAGGAGCAAGGTCGGCAGCATGTTGCCGACGACCACCAGCGAGGTGTAGAAGCCCAACCGGTCCGGATCCTGGCTGAAGAGCTTCACCAGCGCAAGGGTGTTGAAGAAGTCGCCGACGTGGGCCAGCGCGCCGGCCAGCCAGTAGCGCAGGAAGTTGCGGTTCCGCAGCAGCGACAGATACCGGGTCACACTCACCACTCCCTCTCCGTTTCCGGCCCCGTTTCCTGGCTTCATGGTACCGGGGACCAGCGGCACGCAAATCGTCCATGCGGGAGCAAGTGAGATCGTACGTTGGTACGACACCGGCATCGGACGGGCAGACTACGCCCGGGGGGTGTCTCTCTGGTCAACCTCTTTTCTGCCCGGGCCGGGCCCGGAGCGCCGTTGACGCTGGCGCTCCTGGCGCTGCTGGAGCACTCGGACCGGTCGGTGCTGGAGGGGTTCCTCGCCCTCGCGGGCCTGAGCCCGCCTGAGGGCGCGGAGGCGTCGTTTCACTACCCGGCGCCGGACGGTCCACCGGGCGCGGGCGAGATCCGGCTGGGCGACCGGCGCATCCGGGTGGCGGCGGTGGCCCCCGGCGAGCCGCCGCCGGAGTTTCCGCCCGGAACGGCGGAGGGGCTGCTGGTCGGCGGCCCGGCACCTGCGGGTCCCGGCGGCCTTCCCGGGGCGGAGGAAGGCGAACCGGTGCGCCGGCTCTCCTGGGAGCGGCTGGACCGCTGGCTCGAGGAGGCTGCGGCGGTGCACGACCCCGACACCCGGACCGGCTTCCTTATCCGCCAGTTCCGCGCGTACCTGCCCGAGGCCGGCATCACCTGGTTCCGCGGATTCGACGCCGAGGAGCTGGACCGGGCGCCCCGGGCCTTCCGGGAGCTCAGCGCATTCCACCGGCGGGTCGGGGAGCTGTTCGAACAGGTCGGCTCCGGGTTCGCCGCCTCGTGGCCCCTGCTACGCACGGCCCGCCCGGAGGACCTGCTCGCGGGGTACTGGTTCCGGGACTACGCGGTCGGCTCCGGCGGTGGCGACTTCCTGCGCGTGGCGCTGGACCTGGGGGCTGGCGAGCTGCAGATCGCGCTCTGGTTCGAGCCGGGCGGCGGGGCCCACGGTCGGCTGCAGCTTGCCCTGGCGGAGGAAGGCGGCCTGTCCAGGGCGCTGGCCCGGCTGACGCCGCCGCCGGTGCTCCGGCTCTGGTCCGCCGCGGATGAGCGGCACATCCCCGTCGGGGACCTGGACCCTTCCCGGATCCATGCCGTGGACTGGGAAGCCTACACCGCCGCGGTGCAGGTCGCCCGCCCCCTGACGGACCTGGCCGGCGAGGGGCTGCCGGACCGGCTTGCCGGCTGGACCCGGGCGCTCCTGGACGCCCTGGCACCGGTGCTCTCCGAGGTGGTGCACTGAGGCACGGCCGCCACCGCCGCGCCGCAACGGATCGAACTGGCGCAGAATGGGCAGGGCCCGGCAGTTCGGCCGGGCCCCGCCCGCGCACACGCCAGTCCCGATCACCTTCCGTACGGCCGCAGGGCCCTGGGTTTGCCCAGCACCTCGGCCAGCAGCACGGCCCGGGCCAGCCCCTCCCGGGTGGACAGCAGCGCCGCCGCCTCCCCCGGATCGACCGCCGGACCGGCATCCGCCCCGGTGGGAGCCCGGGCCGTTCCCCCGGCGTCGCCGCCCGCAGACCGCTGCAGGGAGCTCCGCAGGGCGGAGGGGGCAACCGTCGGGCGCAGCCCCTCCCGGGGGACGCCCTCTGACCCGACGCCCTCGGACTCGAACCCCTCCTGCCGGAGACCCTCGGTCTGGAGGCCCTCGGTTCCGAAGCCCTCCGTTCGGACACCCTCCGTCAGGAAGCCCTCCATGCCCGCGGCCTCGGTCCGGGCGACCTCCGGCGCAGGGGGGCGTCCGGCGCCTGCCGGCGCCGGGAGGCGGCGCTCCACGTCGGAAGCCGCCGGCCCGCGGCCGGACCGGCCCGGCCGATCAGGCAACCCCGCGTCCGGAAGCTCGTGCCGCCGCCGGGCGGCGCGCCGGGAAGACGGAGAACCGCCCTCCAACCGCTCCTTCACCTTCGCCCAGCCGCCGCCCAGGATCATGAGCACGATGAGCCACAGCAGATCTTCCAGGGCGCATCACCTACTTCTGGTCCTGGCCGCCCGGCTGCCCGCCGCGCTGGCCGCCGCCCAGGGCCTCCCGCATGGCCGTGTCGGCCTGCAGGTTCTGCATCATCAGGTATTCCATCACGCCGATCCGGCCCTCCCGGAGCGCCTGCGCCAGGGCCCGCGGCACCTCGGCCTCGGCCTCGACCACCTTGGCCCGCATGCGCTGGGTCTCGGCCCGCATCTCCTGCTCCTCCGCCACCGCCATGGCCCGCCGCTCCTCGGCCTTGGCCTGCGCCATGACCTTCTCCGCCTCGGCCTGGTCGGCCCGGAGCCGGGCGCCGATGTTGGCGCCCACGTCCACGTCGGCGATGTCGATGGAGACGATCTCGAACGCAGTGCCCGCGTCCAGCCCCTTGGCCAGCACGGTGCGGGAGATCATGTCCGGGTTCTCCAGCACCTCCTTGTGGCTCGCGGCCGAACCGATGGTGGAGACGACGCCCTCGCCGACCCGGGCGATGATCGTGTCCTCGCCGGCGCCGCCGACCAGCCGGTTGATGTCGGCGCGCACCGTCACCCGCGCCTTGGCCCGGAGCTCGATGCCGTCCTGGGCGACGCCGGCCACCACGGGGGTCTCAATGACCTTCGGGTTCACCGACATCTGCACCGCCTCCAGCACGTTGCGCCCGGCGAGGTCGATCGCGGCCGCCCGCTCGAAGACCAGGTCGATCCCGGCCCGCTGTGCCGCGATCAGGGCGTCGATCACCCGGTCGACGTTGCCGCCGGCCAGATAGTGCGCCTCGAGCTTGTCGATGCTGATCTCGAGCCCGGCCTTCTCGGCCTTGATCAGGGCGTTGACGATGCGGTGGGGCGGCACCCGGCGCAGCTTCATGCCGATCATGTAGAAGATGCCGACCCGCACGTCGGCTGCGGCGGCCGAGATCCAGAGGCCCACGGGGACGAAGCTGAAGAACAGGACGAGCAGCAGCAGAACCACAAACGTAAGGATCAGATAACCGAGTCCAGGCATGGACAACCCTCCTCACCTATTTGGCCATCGCCCGCACGACGATGCGGGTTCCTTCGACCCGGACGATCTTCACCGGCACCCCGGCAGGGATAAATTCCCCCTCGGTCACCACGTCCAGCCGCTGGTCGTCGAACACGGCGGTGCCCGCCGGCCGGAGCACGGTCAGGCTCACGCCCTCCCGCCCCACCAGCCGGGCCCGGTCCTCAGCCTGAGCCGACCAGTCCTTCGCCGTGTCTTTCAGCGTGAGCACCTTGCCCAACCCCCGCCGGCTGATGGCGCGGATCACGGCGAAGAGCACGAAGGCGGAGGCGACGGTCGTCCACGTGAGGTACCGCCAGGCCAGACCGGCCGAGGGGGCCGCCAGGAAGATGGCGCCGCCGAAGGCGACGATGCCCGCCAGCCCGAAGATGCCGAAGCCCGGCGTGAACAGCTCTACCCCTAGCAGCACCAGCCCGCTGATTGCGAGGGCGATCTCCACCCAGCCCGCCGTACCCACCAGGGCGTTGCCCAGGAAGAAGAGCGTGAGGCAGACGATGCCCAGGGCGGCCGGCCCGGTGAGGCCCGGCTGCATGAACTCGATGCCGAAGGCGATCACGCCCACCACCAGCAGCAGGATGGCGACCCAGGGCGTCGTCAGCACCCGCCCCACCTGCTCCGAGAAGGTCCACTGCGGCTCCACCAGCTGGAACTGGGCGATGCCCGCCTGGCGGATGGCGTCGTGCAGGCTGTCGGCCACGCCGTTGGCGTAACCGGTCGCCACCGCCTTCTGGTAGTCCAGCGTGAGCAGCACATCGGTCTGCCACGGCATGGGGTGGTCCTTGTCCACGAATGCCCGGGCGATGTTCGGGTCCCGTTTCCGGTACTCCGCCGCCGAGGTGAAGTAGTTGACGACCACGGAGAGCGACTTGTAGTCGGCGGTCTCGCCGGTCAGGGCGTTGCGGGGCTCCGCGGCGCCGATCACCGCGCCCGGATGCATGAAGAGGTACTCGGCGGCCGTGGCGATCAGGGCGCCGGCCGAGACGGCGTCGTTTTCGACGTAGGCGATGGTCTTCAGGCCGTTCGGAGGATGGAGCAGGCGGTCCTTGATCCGGGCCGCGCTCTCCACGTAGCCCCCCGGCGTGTCCAGCACCACCGCGATCGCGACGGCATCCGGATCCGCCCCCGCTTCGTCGAAGACGCGGTCGGCGAACTGCGCCAGGCCCGGGTCGATCACCTGCCCGTTGTCGATGCGCAGGACGTAGACCTTACCGGACCCATTCTCCGCACGGGCGCCGGGCGCCCCGGCAAGCGTCAACACGAGGCCCAGCAAGAGGGCCAGGGCGGGCCAGAAAGCCTTTCGCTGGCGCATGGGCATCACCTCCAGGTGGTGGGCCGGGGGCCGCGGGTCACCCCGGCGGTTAACGGGATGGGTCGTCGTCACGGACCTGTCCGTCCGGCGGAACGCAGAGCTCCACCTGCACCAGGTTGGTGTGGAAGGAGGCGCCGCCGCCCATGTCAGTGGGCCGGTCCGTGGTCAGCACGTTGATGCCGACGCCGTCGGGCATGTGGCGGGACCACCAGATGCTGGGCGAGACGGCCACACCGGGCTGCGACCAGTCGCCGACCTGAGCCTGCAGCCGCACCGAACCCCGGTCGTTGAAGACCCGCACCCAATCACCGCTCCGGATGTTCCGGGCGGCCGCGTCCGCCGGGTTGAGGAAGATGGTGGGCGCCCCCTCCCGCTCCCGCATCCGCGGCAGGTTGGCGAAGGTGGAGTTCAGGAAGTGGTGGGCGGCCGGCGTAATCAGGGCGATCGGGTACCGGGCTGCCAGCTCCGGCGAGCCGTCGGCGGACTCCGCCGGGGGCGTGTACTCCACCACGGGGTCCAGCCCCAGGTCCGCCAGGGCCTGGGAATAGAATTCCACTTTCCCCGACGGAGTAGCGAACCCACCCTCGGCAAACGGCGCCGCCGGCCGGGAGACCTTGATGAACCGCTCCTGCCTCAGCCGCTCCAGGGTGATCCCCTCCAGGAAGGGGCTGCCGCCGGAGAGCGCCTGCCGGATCAGCTCCTCGTCGCTGTCCTGGAAGCACGGCTCCGTGAACCCCATCGCCCGGGCCAGCCGGCGGAAGAGCTCGGTGTTGGGCACCGCCTCGCCCAGCGGCTCGATGACCGGCTCGTTGAGCTGCACGTAAAGGTGCCAGTACGAGGTCATCAGGTCGGTCTGCTCGAACTGGGTCGTGGCGGGCAGCACGATGTCCGCCCAGCGGCAGGTGTCCGTGAAGAGCTGCTCGTGGACCACGGTGAACAGGTCTTCACGTGAAAGACCCGCCAGGACCTTCGATTGGTTCGGCGCGACACTTGCGGGATTCGAGTTGTACACGAACAGCGCCATGACCGGCGGGTCCGTGAGTTCGGTGAGGGCCTTGCCCAGCTCGATCATGTTGATGGTCCGGGGCGGCGGGGACGGCATCAGGTCAGGACGCCGCAGGGCAAAGGAGTTGAGGCCGTAGGAGCCGGAGTTGGAGAGCAGGAACCCGCCGCCCCGGTCCCGCCAGTGGCCGGTGAGGGCGGGGATCATGCAGATGGCCCGCACGGTGGAGCCTCCGTTGGTGTGTCGCTGCAAGCCATACCCCACCCGCAGCACGCCGGGGCGGCTCTCCCACCACAGCCGGGCCAGCCGCTCGATGTCGCCCGCCGGGATGCCGGTGACCGCGGCTGCCCGCTCCGGCGGCCACTCGGCCACCTTTCTCCGGAGCTGCTCGAACCCCTCCGTGTACCGCTCCACGTAATCCCGGTCGATCCAGCCTTCCCGCACCAGCACGTGCATCAGCCCCAGGGCCAGGGCCGCGTCGGTGCCCGGGCGGGGGGAGAGGTGCCAGTCCGCCTCCCGCGCCCCCTTGTACCGGTACGGGTCGATGACCACCAGCTTGGCCCCCCGCCGCCGGGCCTCCTGGATGATCGGCCACTGGTGGGGGTTGGACGAGGTCACGTTGACGCCCCAGGCGACGATCAGCCGGGCGTGCACCATGTCCTCGGGATCGGGCCCCATCTTGGCGCCGATCACCGACTTGATGGCGGCCTCGCCGGCCGCGGAGCAGATGGTCCGGTCCAGCTGGCTGGCCCCGAGCCGGTGGAAGAACCGCCGGTCCATGGAGCCGTACTGCAGCGTGCCGATGGTGCCGGCGTAGGAGTACGGCAGGATCGCCTCGGCACCGTACTGGGCGATGATGGCGCGGAAGCGGTCGGCGATGGTCGTGAGCGCCTCGTCCCAGGAGATGCGTTCGAACTGCCCGGAGCCCTTCGGGCCGGTGCGCTTCATCGGGTACAGCACCCGGTCGGGGCTGTATACCCGTTCCTCGTAGTGGTTGGTCTTGACGCAGAGGTAGCCGCGCGTCACGGGATGGTCGGGGTCCCCCATGACCCGGACCACCCGGCCGTCCTTCACATGCACCAGCATGGAACAGGTGTCCCAGCAGTCGTGGGGGCAGACCGCCCGCTTCACGACCACGCCATCCGCTCCCCTCCGGCTCTCGGGCCGGGTCTCCCTGGATACAGCCACCAGAAACCCTCCTCCTCACGCGGTGCGGCGCCGGCCAGGTCCGCAGGGCCACAGGGCGCCGGACGGGCTGCTGCCCTTACTCCCTGGGCAGCAGCCCGCCGTGGCCCAGGCGGACGAAGTCGGCCTTGCTCAGCCGCTCGCCCGCCAGCACCCGCGGCAGCACGACGTCAAACACCGTCACCTTCTCCCACATGACGGCGCCGGGCAGGCCCATGACGGGCACGTCGCCCAGGTACGCGAACAGGAACATCGACCCGGGCAGGAAAGGCACGCCGTAGGTCACCACGTCGGCGCCGGCCCGGCGAATCGCCCCCGGGGTCGCGTCGTCGGGGTCCACCGACATGCCGCCGGTGCAGAGCACCATCTGGGCGCCGGCTTCCACGGCCTCCCGGATCTTCGCGGCGGTCATCTCCGCCTGGTCGTTGCTGTAGGCCTTGTAGACCACCGGGCAGCCGAAGCGGGCCAGCTTCTCCTCCACCACCGGTCCGAACTTGTCCGGAATCCGGCCCTTGTACACCTCGCTCCCGGTGACCACCAGGCCCGCCCTGAGCGGCGCCAGCGGCTTCACCTCGATCCAGCGGCCCATGGCCTCCGCCCGCCGGATCTGCTCCTCCGCCACCAGCAGCGGGGTCACCTTGCAGCCGGCCACAACGGTGTCCTCTTCCACCAGCGTTGCATCCCGCAGCGTGGCGATGGTGATGTCGCCGATCGCGTTGATGGCCTCCAGCCGGGCCGCATCCACCCGCAGCAGGCCCCGGAAGGCCGCCCGCAGGCTCACCTTCCCCTCCGCGGGAGGATCCCAGCGCAGCCCGCCGCCCGCGCCGGCCTCCGCCAGCCGCAGGGCGGCCTCCTCCTCGTGCAGCATGCCGGGATGCGGCTCCCAGACGTAGAGGTGCTCCTTGCCCATGGCCAGGAGCACCGGGACGTCCTCGGGGCGGACGACCTGCCCGCGGCGGAACCGCGGTCCTTTCCCCTCCCCGGGGACGATGCGGGTCAGGTCGTGGGCGTACATCAGGCCGACGGCCTGCTCGGTGGGCACCATGCGCAGTGTGTACATCCAACTCCTCCTGATCAGCTGCGAGGTTGAATCGTGATGGCCGGAGGCGTGCTCACGCAGACGTAGGCGCACTGGCCGCACCCGGTGCACTGCTCCGGCTGCACCTGCGGCTTTCCGTCCACCATGCGGATCGCCTCGTCCGGAAAGGGGCACCGCTGCCAGCACAGATCGCAGATCGACCCCTGGACGGCCCAGCACCGGGCCGGATCGATCACGGCCACGCCCATCCGCACCTGCCGGGGTTCGGCAACCGGCACCAGGGCCCCCGGCCCGCAGGCGCCCATACAGCGGCCGCACAGGTCGCAGGGCTGCATCAGCGGGTCGATGAAGGGCGTGCCCACGGCCGCGCCCGCCGACTCGGGCAGGAGCCGGATGGCGCCCGCGGGGCAGGCGCGGGCACAGTCCCCGCAGCGGGTGCAGGTGAGCAGGAACGCGGCCTCGGGCAAGGCCCCCGGCGGGCGCAGCCAGCGAACGCCACCGGCGCCGCGCACCGCCGCCTCGTCGGCCGCCGCCTGCGCGGTCTCGGCGAAGGCGCGCAGGAGGCTACGGAACCCTTCCCGGAAAAAACCGCGGCGGTCGGTCTGCTTCCCGGCGGACACGGCCCACCCTCCTCGTCGCGACGGCATTACCTTCACTATACCATGCCGGAAACGGCTTTCGCGAGCGACATGAAGAAAGCCCCAACGGATGCGCCGCATCCATCGGGGCTCTGGCCTGCTACCCGAGCAACTCCTTGACGATCTGCTGGACCATCTTTCCATCCGCACGGCCGCGGACCTGGGCCATCAGCGGGCCCATGACCTTGCCCATGTCCCGGGCGCCCTGGGCGCCCACCTGGGCGATGACCTTGCGGGCCAGGTCGCGCACCTCGTCTGCGCTCAACTGTTCCGGGAGGTACTCCGACAGGACGGCGATCTCCGCCTCGGTCTTCTCGACCAGGTCCTGCCGGCCGCTCCGCTGGAAGTCAGCCAGCGATTCGCGGAGCTGCTTCACCTGTTTGGTGATGATGCCCAGGATCTCATCGTCGGAGAGGGGTGCGTGCTTCTCGATCTCGGCGTTCTTCACCGCCGCCCGCAGAAACCGAATGGTCTCCAGCCGCGCCTTGCCGGCCGGGCCGGCCTTCAGGGCAGCCTTCATGTCCTCGGTGAGGCGTTCATTCAGGTTCATGGGCAGCCAGCTCCTTCGCTCTTCAGCGGTACTTGCGCCTGCGAGCCGCCTCGCTCTTCTTCTTGCGCTTCACGCTGGGCTTCTCATAGTGCTCACGCTTGCGAATCTCGGCGAGCACGCCGGCCCGCTGCAGCTGGCGCTTGAAACGGCGAAGGGCGCTATCCAGCGACTCATTCTTGCCGATTTTGACCTCGGACATCCGAACTTCCCTCCCCTCCGCTGGACCTGGGGGAAAAAGAACACGCTCCGCGATTATACCGCGGCGCCAAAGCTTATGTCAATTCCTCAGGCCACCGGCCCGAGCGGACGGCCGCCGAGCACGTGGAGGTGGACGTGAAACACCTGCTGACCGGCGTCCTTCCCGACGTTGGTTACCACCCGATAGCCCGTCTCGGCCACGCCGGTCTCCGCCGCGACCTTCCGGACGGCCGCGAACAGCCGGCTCAGAAGTTCGTCATGCTCCGGCCCGAACTCTGCCACGGAGGGCACGTGCTGCTTCGGGATGACCAGCACGTGGACAGGGGCGACCGGGTTGATGTCGCGGAAGGCCAGGACGTGCTCGTCCTCATAGACCTTGCTGGAGGGGATCTCGCCGGCGGCGATCTTGCAGAACACGCAGTCGTGGGCCATCGGTCTCACTCCATCGCGCGGGCTGCGCCCGCAGGACACACCCGCTTATTCTGATCAGTCCCTGTCGAATTATTCTTCCCCGCCGCTGGGAATTCCTCCACGGTCTAAACCGAGGTGGCATTTCGGTTTTTGTCGGCATGCCGCTCCAGGGCGAGCTGGATCAGCCGGTCCAGCAGCTCGCCGTAACCGATGCCCGAGGCCTCCCAGAGCTTGGGGTACATGGAGATGTTGGTGAACCCGGGAATGGTGTTCACCTCGTTGATGAAGATGCGGTTGGTGCCCCGTTCCAGGAAGAAGTCCACGCGGGCCATGCCGGAGCCGTCGATGGCCTTGAACGCCACCACCGCCTGGCGCCGGAACTCCTCGACCAGGTCGTCGGGAAGGTCGGCCGGGATCCGGGTCTGGGACGCGCCGCTGAAGTACTTGTCGGTGTAATCGTAGAACTCGGCCCCCGGCAGGATCTCGCCGGGGACGGAGGCGATGGGGTCGTCGTTGCCCAGAACGGCGACCTCGATCTCCCGCGCGTCGATGCCCTGCTCGACGATGATCCGCCGGTCAAAGCGGGCGGCCTCATCCATGGCCCGGTCCAGGTCCTCCGGCCGCTTCACCTTGGTGATGCCCACCGACGAGCCCAGGTTGGCCGGCTTGACGAACACCGGGTAGCGGAGGTGCGCTGAGACGTCCGCCCGGATCTGCTCGGGGTGGCGCTCCCAGTCGCGCCGGAGGTAGACCCGGTAGGGGCCCACCTCGAGGCCGGCCTGGCGGAAGAGCGCCTTGGCCACGCCCTTGTCCATGGCGACGCTGGACGCCAGCACGCCGCAGCCCACGTAGGGCACGTTGGCCATCTCCAACAGCCCCTGGATCGTGCCGTCCTCGCCGTATGTACCGTGCAGCACCGGGAAAAAGACCACGGGCCCGTCGTGGGCCGCAGGCCTGAGCCCGTCGGACAGGGGAACCGGACCGGAGTACGACGGGTCGCCCAGGAGCCCCACCGGCCGGCCGCCCGCCGCCGCCACCCCCTCGGTCAGGGCCCGGAGCGGGTCGCCCACCTGGAGCCAGCGACCCTCCTTGGTGATGCCGACGGGGATGACCTCATACTTGCTCCGGTCCAGGGCCTCCAGCACGTTCCTGGCCGACATCAGCGACACCTCGTGCTCGCCGGATCGGCCGCCGAAAAGCAGGTAAACGCGGGTCTTCGCGCACATGGGTTGCATCGCCTCTTTGCGTGGGGTAGTGGGTCATCTGCCGCTGGCGCCGCCGCCCGGGGTGTCCGGCGTCAGTGGGGCGCCGCACCAGGCGCACCGCATGATCCGGGCCGGACGTCCCAGGGGGTGTCCGCACTGGGGGCAGCGCCAGTGGGGCCAGATAAACCAGATGTATGCGCCGAAGATGCCGAGGGCCACCAGGCCTGCGACCCGGGGGTCCCAGCCCCGCGCAGCCAGGGGAAGCACGACGAACGCGGCGATGATCGTGGTCCAGGCCGCCGCGTTCCGCCGGAAGAGGAGTCGCTCGTAGGCCTGAACACGCTCATGCGGTTCCACGGCAGCACCTCCGACCGTCACTAGCTTATCCACCGCCCGACGCCTGTCGTTTCGCCCTGCGCGGGAACCACGCTACTTGGACGCCCCCGGCACACCGCCGGTTCCGGCTCCGCCGCTCCCCTTCTGCGTGAAACCGGCCCCGCCGGCGCATGCTACCCCCGAAGAGCGATGAGAGAGGGGCCGTGAGCGCAGTGGAACGACGATCGGGACCGGTACTGCCCTGGCTGATCGCCGGCAGCGCGGTGGCGACGGCGTGGGTGGTCTGGCGGCGGATGCAGCAGCCCTACTACCCCAGCGTCGCCCTGCAGGCGGGGCTGGAGATGGTCGGCCGCCGCTGGCGGGTGCTGGCCATCGGCCCGCACCCGGGGGACCTGGAGCTGTTCGCCGGCGGCACCCTCCGGCTGCTCTCCCAGAACGGCAGCGCCGTGACCCTCGCGGTGCTCTCCCGGGGCGAGCAGGCGACCAACCGGGCCAACATCGGCGAGATCCGGGCACGGGAGGCCGAGCAGGCGGCGACGATCCTCCGGGCGGAGCTGGTGCAGCTGGACCTGCCCGACGGCGGGATCCGCCCCGGGCCCGAGCTGGAGCGCGCGCTGGATGAGCTGTGGGCGCGCACCCGCCCCGAGCTGGTGCTCGCCTTCGACCCCAAGGGGCCGACGCCGCTCGCCCAGAACCCGGACCACCTCGCCCTGGGCGCCGCCGTGCTGGCCAGGGCGCGCAGCTCCGTGTGGCGGGGCGAACGCATCTACTTCTACGCCGCCCGCCAGCCCAACGTGCTGGTGGACATCACCGAGGTGCTCCAGGAGAAGCTGAACGCGGTGAAGGCCCACCGGAGCCAGTTGCTGGGCCCGGACTGGGCCGTGGACTCCTTCGGCCGTTTCGTCAGCCGCCTTTACTCCGGGCGGGTGCCGGCCCTGTACACCGAAGCCTTCTATCGGCTGGTATGAGGAGGTGGCCACATGCCCGAGCATGCGGAGGCCCGGCCCGACCGCACCCTCGCCGTGAAGCGGCGGCTGTTCTCCGGGCTCTATCGGTTCGGGAGCCTGCGCTGGGTCGAGTGGATGGCCGCCTGCCTCGTCGCGCCGGATCACCCCGAGCTGGCCCGCGCGCAGGGCGAACTGCTGGTGAGCACGCCGCGGCGGGTGCTGGCCTTCACCGCGCACCCCGACGACCTGGAGTTCTTCTGCGGCGGCACCCTCAGGCGGATGGCCCTGGCGGGGAGCCGCATCACGGCCGTGGTGCTCACCGACGGCGAAAAGCGCGGGAACTGGCGGGATCTGGCCGAACAGCGCCAGGCGGAGCAGTGGCAGGCCGCGCGCCTGCAGGGCTACGAGGCGGTCCACTTCCTCGGCCTGCCGGACTTCGGCCTGGCCGAAGATCCCCGTCTGGAGCGGCTGCTCGCCAGGGCCTGGGACCATGCCGGGCCGGAGGTGGTGCTGGCCTTCGACCCCAAGGAGCTGGTGCCCCAGATGGCCCACCGGGACCACAAGGCCCTGGGGCGCGCCGTGATGGACCTGGCCCGCTCCCGCGCCGTGAGCGGTGCGCAGGTCTACTTCTACGGCACCCGCCATCCGGATGTGCTGGTGGACATCTCGCCGGTGATCGACGACAAGGTGCGGGCGGTCCGGGCGCACCGGAGCCAGATGGTGTACCTGGACGAGGCCGAGACCGACGGGGCCGTACGGCTGATGGCCCGCATCATGGCCGGCCGTTCGGGCGTCGCCTACGCCGAGGGGCTCTTCCGGCTGCTTTAGCCCGTCAGCCCCACTCGCCGCGCGCGTACAGGATCGCGGCGACCGCGGCCAACGGGGCCGTCTCCGTCCGCAGGATGCGCGGGCCCAACGTGACGGGGACCGCACCGGCCTGCCTGGCCAGCTCCACCTCCTCGGCGGTCAGGCCCCCCTCCGGGCCGATGAACACCGCGATATCCCTGGCCTCCGGGCGAGCCTCCAGCGCCGCCCGGAGCGGCTCGCCCCCGCCCTCCCAGGCCACCAGGGCCAGGTCGAACTCCGGGATGCGCGCCACCGCCTCCTTCCAGGTGTGCGGCGGAGCAACGGTGGGCACCGCCCCCCGCCGGGACTGCTCCGCCGCCTCGCGCGCGATGCGCTGCCAGCGCTCGGTCCGCTGGGCCGCCTTGCGCTCGTCCAGCCGGACGACGCTGCGCGCCGCCGCCACGGCGACGAACTCCGCGATCCCCAGCTCGGTGCCGTGCTGGAGCACCAGCTCCATCTTCTCCCCCTTGGCGAGGCCCTGAAACAGCGTGATGCGGATGGCCGGCTCGCCGGCGGCCGGCTCCGCGGCCCGGATCCGCCCCCGGGCCAGGCCGTCGTCCACCCGGTGGAGCACGCAGTCGTAGGCCATGCCGCCGGAGAGGACGACGAAGGGCGTCCCGGGCCCGGCCCGGAGCACCCGCAGCAGGTGGTGGGAGTCTGCGCGGGGCAGGACCACCTCGTCGCCCTCCACCCGCTCCAGGAAGAACCGCGGCGTCATGGCTTCATCGCCAGGATCGCCACCCAGCCGTCCTGCTCGCGGGCGCCCACCGGCAGGAGCCACGCGTCGGTCATTGCCTCGGTGACGGCCTCCTTCCTGGCCGCGATGATTCCCGAGGCCAGGAAACGGCCGCCCGGCTTCAACCGGGAAGCCACGTCCGGCAGGATGTCAACGATGACCGAGGCGATGATGTTGGCCACGATCAGGTCCGCCTCGCCCTCGGCCACCTGGTCCAGCGTCGCCAGCCGGACGTCGATCTCGACCCCGTTGCGCCCGGCGTTCTCCCGCGCGGCATCCACCGCCACGGGATCCACGTCGATGGCCACCACCTCCGCCGCCCCGAGGTGCTTGGCCGCCACGGCCAGGATGCCCGAACCGGTGCCGACGTCGATCACCCGGCTCCCCGGCGTGACCAGCTCCTCCAGCCAGCGCATGCAGAGCGCCGTGGTGGCGTGGGTCCCCGTGCCGAACGCCATGCCCGGGTCGATCCGGATGGGCAGCTCCCCCTCCTGCGGGGCGTACTCCTCCCAGGCGGGGACCACCACCAGCCGGTCGCCGACGCGGGTCGGCCGGAAGTAGGCCTTCCAGGCGTGAGCCCAGTCCTCCTCCTCCACCCAGCGGAAGCGGGCCGGATCCACCGCCCCCAGCCCCAGCGACCGGATTTCGTCCAGCCCGGTCTCCAGGCGGAGCCGCTGCTGCTCGACGTCACCCGCCTCGGGCAGCCACCCGGAAACCGTCACCCACTCCGGGTCGCCGGGCGGCAGGTCGGTCATGTCCCATCGGGACCGGTTCTGTTCCACGATCAGGGGGTCGTCCACCGCGTAGCCGGCGCCGGTCAGCGTGAGGAGCAGGTTCCCCACGGCGTCGGCGGCGGCACGCTGGCAGCGGATGCGGATCTCCAGGTATCGCAAGCCGTCTCCTCCATTCACTCGCCCGGCCCGGCCGCCTGAAGCACCTCGTCGGGCAGCGACAGCGACCCGGGGGCCGGGTAGGTCAGATCGAGCTGGTAATCGAAGCTGGAGCCGGCATCGGCCGGGCGCTCCACCCGGATGGCCATCCGGACCGGGCGCAGGCGCCGGACGTCCACCCACAGCCGGTACTCCACCCGTTCATCTTGCCCGGGCGGCGCCACCTGCATGACCGCCGGATCAAGATCCAGCGCCAGCACCGCGGTCTGCGCACCGTCCACCCGCTCCCGACCCACCAGCTCCGCCCGGTTCACACCGGCCAGCAGCGGTGCCGCCAGCTGCTCGGGCAGGAAGGCGACCACATCCGGGACGTCCGCCGTGGGCGACCGGACCCAGCCGCCCCTGGCCTGCCGCACGAACAGGGCGTCCCCCGAGAGCCAGTACTCGATGGGCATCATGGCCGCACCGCTGCCCACCTCGCCGCGCAGGTGCAGGAGCAGCGGCTCGGCCTGGAACTCGCCGGCGAGCTGTGCGTTGGGAAAAAAACCGTCGGGAGAGCTGCCGGTCACCGCGGCGCGGAAGTCGTAGCGCGCCGCGCGCAGCAGGGCCTCTCCGGCCGCCTCTGCCACCTGCACGGGCGGGAGGCTGCGGGTCCGGTCCGTGAAGGTGAGCCAGCCCCAGGCGCCCAGCCCGACCAGCGCCGCCGCCAGGGCCAGGGCGACCCAGCGGCGCACCCTGCGCCTCCGGCGGGCGATCTCCCAGGCCGAAGGGGGCAGCAGGGGGTCGAGGAGCGGATCTCGGCGGTTCAGCCGCGGCACGGTCGCATCTCCTCCCCATCGCCCCGGCGCGCCCGGCGCAATGACAGCAGGGCCTCCCCCGGTCGCGGGAGGAGGCCCGCCTGCAGCCTCAGCGGCCGCCGAGGGCGTCCTTCATCTTCTTCAGAAAGCTTTTCTCCTTGTTCTCCGTCATTCCGGCGACCCGCTCGCCGCGCAGGGCAGCCACCTCCAACAGCAGCTCCCGTTCCCTCTCGGAGAGCCGCCCGGGCGTCTTCACGCTGATGACCACGTGCAGGTCGCCGCGGCCGGATCCCCGCAAGCGGTGGGTCCCCTTGCCCTTCAGCCGGATGGTGTCCCCCGGCTGCGTGCCCTCAGGGATCTTGATGAGCTCGGGGCCGTCCAGGGTCTCCACCTCGATTTCGGTGCCCAGCGCGGCCTGGATGAAGGAAATCTCGGTGGTGGTGAACAGGTCGTCGCCCTCCCGCCGGAACCGCCGGTCGGGGCGGACCCGCATGACGATGAACAGGTCTCCCGGGGGGCCGCCGCGTTCGCCGGCCTCGCCGTAACCCGGCATGCGCAGCCGCGTGCCGGTCTCCACGCCGCCAGGCACCTTGACCTCCACCCGCTGGGTCTTCTGCACGCGCCCCCGGCCACGGCAGGTGGGGCAGGGCGACTCGACGATCTTGCCCTCGCCGCGGCACCGATCGCAGGTCATCACGTTGACGAACCGGCCGAAGACGGTGTGCTGGGTCATCTGGACCTGGCCCGTGCCGCCGCACTTGGGGCAGGTCACCGGCTGGGTGCCCGGCCGTGCGCCGGAACCGTGGCAGGTGTCGCAGTCCTCGACGCGCGGCACCCGCAGCTCCTTGGTGCAGCCGAAGGCCGCCTCTTTCAGGGTCAGCTCCAGTTCGTACTCCAGATCGGCGCCCCGGACCGGTCCGCGGGGGTTCCGCTGCCGACCGGCGCCACCGAAGAACATCTCAAAGATGTCGCTGAATCCCCCGAAATCGCCGAAGCCCCCGAAGCCCTCGAAGGGGTTGCCGCCGGCCCCGCCCATCTGCTCCGCCGCGTGACCGAACTGGTCGTAGCGGGCCCGCTTTTCCGGGTCAGAGAGGACCTGGTAGGCCTCGTTGATCTCCTTGAATTTCTCGGCCGCGTCGGGGTCGTCCTTGTTGGCGTCAGGGTGGTACTTGCGGGCGAGGTTCCGAAAGGCCTTCTTGATCTCGGCCTCGGTGGCGTTCCGGGGAACGCCAAGGATCTCGTAGTAGTCGCGCTTGGCCAGTCGGTCCACCCCCCTACTCCTTAGAAATTACCACCTGGTCGGGTCCGGAGCAAGTGACAGGAGGGGGGCTGTCAAGCGGCCCCCCTCCCGGAGACTCGTCCCGTCAGACCTACTTGTCTTCGTCCTTGACCTTGAACTCGGCGTCCATGGACTGGCCGTCGCCGGAACCGGCGGCGCTGCCCGCCTGGGAACCGGCGCCCGTGCCGGCCGAGCCGGTCTTTTCGTAGATGGCCGACGAGAGCTTGTAGACCGCCTCGGTCAGCTTCTCGGTCGCCTGCTTGACGGCGTTCACGTCGGTGCCCTTCAGGGCCTCCTTCACCGGCTCGATCGCGCCCTTCACCGCGTCGATGAGCGACGGGTCGATGCCCTTGCCCTCGGACTCCTTGATCAGCTTCTCCGCATTGTACACGGCGGCATCGGCATTGTTGCGGATCTCGGCCTCCTCGCGGCGCTTCTTGTCCTCCGCCGCCATGGCCTCCGCTTCCTTGATGGCCCGCTCGATCTCCTCCTTGGACATGGAGGTCTGGGACTGGATGGTGATCTTCTGCTCCTTGCCGGTGCCGAGGTCCTTGGCCGAGACGTGGACGATGCCGTTGACGTCGATGTCGAAGGTGACTTCGATCTTGGGCACGCCCCGCGGCGCCGGCGGGATGCCGTCGAGGATGAACCGGCCGAGGGTCTTGTTGTACGCCGCCATCTCCCGCTCGCCCTGGAGCACGTGGATCTCCACCTGGGTCTGGCCGTCGGCAGCCGTCGAGAAGATCTGGCTCTTGCGGGTCGGAATGGTGGTGTTGCGCTCGATCAGCTTGGTGAACACGCCGCCCAGGGTCTCAATGCCCAGCGACAGCGGGGTGACGTCCAGGAGAAGCACGTCCTTGACGTCGCCCTTGATGACGGCGGCCTGGATGGCCGCGCCCATGGCGACGACCTCATCGGGGTTGATGCCCTTGTAGGGCTCCTTGCCGAAGAAGCGGCGCACCGCCTCCTGCACCGCAGGGATGCGGGTGGAGCCGCCCACCAGCAGCACCTTGTCGATCTCGCCCGGCTCCAGGCCCGCGTCCTGCAGCGCCTGCCGGGTCGGCCCCATGGTCGCCTCCACCAGGTCGGCGGTGAGCTCCTCGAACTTGGCCCGGGTCAGCGTCTCGTCCATGTGCACCGGGCCGTCCGCGGTCATGGAGATGAAGGGCAGGTTGATGTTGGTCGTGGTGACCGAGGAGAGCTCGATCTTGGCCTTCTCGGCGGCCTCCCGCAGCCGCTGCAGGGCCTGCTTATCCTTGCGCAGGTCGATGCCGTGCTCCCGCTGGAAGCGGTCGGCCAGGTAGTTCACGATGCGCTCGTCGAAGTCGTCGCCGCCGAGCTTGTTGTTGCCGGCGGTGGCGATCACCTGGAAGGTGCCGCCGCCCAGCTCCAGGATCGAGACGTCGAACGTGCCGCCGCCCAGGTCGAAGACGAGAATCCGCTGGTCCTCGCCCTTGTCGAGGCCGTAGGCCAGCGCGGCGGCCGTCGGCTCGTTGATGATCCGCAGGACCTCCAGGCCGGCGATGGTGCCGGCGTCCTTGGTCGCCTGTCGCTGGGCGTCGGTGAAGTAAGCGGGCACCGTGATGACGGCCTGGGTGATCTTCTCGCCCAGTTTCTCCTCCGCGTCCGCCTTCAGCTTGGAGAGGATCATCGCGGAGATCTCCTGCGGCGTGTACGCCTTGTCGTCGATCCGGACCTTGTAGTCGCTGCCCATGTGGCGCTTGATCGAGATGATCGTGCGGTCCGGGTTGGTGATGGCCTGCCGCTTGGCCACCTTGCCCACCAGCCGCTCGCCGGTCTTGGTGAAAGCGACGACGGACGGGGTGGTCCGGTCGCCCTCCCGGTTCTCCAGCACCGTCGGTTCGCTGCCATCCATCACGGCCACCACCGAGTTGGTGGTGCCGAGGTCGATGCCAATTACCTTGGCCATGTACGGAAAAGCCTCCTCACTCCACTGGTCTGCCCGCTAACTTCGGGTGTTCACCTTCACCATGCTCGCCCTGATGACGCGGTCGCCCAGCATGTACCCCTTCCGGAACTCCTCGAGGACAATGCCCTCTTCCTTGTCGGGGTCGTCCCCGGTCATCACCGCTTCATGCAGGTGCGGGTCGAAGGGCTGGCCGACAGCCTCGATCGGCTTGACACCCTCCTTGGCCAGGACTTCCAGGAACGACCGAGCCGTCAGCTCGACGCCCTGGCGCAGCCGTTCGTCGCCGGGGTTCGGCGGCGTGGCCAGCGCCCGCTCCAGGTTGTCGAGCACGGGCAGGAGGTTGATCAGCAGCCGCTGCGTGCCGTACTGCGCGATCTCCTCCTTCTCCCGCTGCACCCGGCGCCGGTAGTTCTCGAAATCCGCCTGCAGACGGATCAGGCGGTCCATCAGCTCGGCCACCCGGTCGGCTTCGGGTTCGGCCTCACCAGGTGCGCCGTCGACAGCGGCCTCGGCGGGGGCCTCCGAATCCGCACCCGCTTCCGGAGCGCCGCTCTCCGCGCCGGCGCCGCCAGCGGCATCGGCCGGCTGTGCCGGAACCGCCTCAGCCTCGCCGGTCTGCTGTTCCGGTGGATCCTCTGCCTGGGGGGACTTCTTCATGTCTTCCGCCACTGCTGCCGGTCACCTCTTCTCTATTGTTAGCACTCGCGTTACCTGAGTGCTAACGCATCCACAAATGAACATAGCACCCACCTCTACCCGTGTCAAGCCCTGAGCCAGGACGCGCAGAGGCCCGGGGCGATTCCCGCCCCGGGCCCTCCGCTGCTAGAAGAGCCGGTTCATCTCGCTGAGGTGGGAGGCGATGGCGTTGAGGATCGAAACCACCTTGGGGTACTCCATCCGCCGCGGGCCGATGACGCCCATCTTGCCGATGATCCTGTCCCCCACCCGGTATGTCGCCGTCACCACCGAGCAGTCCGCCAGCTCCCGCAGGCGGATCTCCTCGCCGATCTGGATCTCCACCCCTTCGGTGAGCCGGTCCAGGCCGAGCACGGCCGCCACGGCCTCCTCCTGCTCCAGGAAGGAGAGGACCCCGCGGAGCTTCTGCACGTCGCGGAACTCGGGCTGGTCCAGCATGTGGGAGGTGCCGCCGAAGTAGAGCCGGTGCCGGTCGCCGGGCTCCAGCTTCTGCTCCAGGAAGTGGAGCGCCTGCTCCAGGAGCGTGCCGTACCGGGAGAGCTCCCGGTGCAGGCTCTGCAGGGCCGTACGGGAGAGCGTCTCCACCCGTCTGCCCCGCAGGTGCTCGCTCAGCAGCTCCGCCACCTGCTGCAGTTCCAGCATGGTGACCTGGAGGGGGACCTCCACCACCTGGTTCTCCACCAGGCCGCTGTCGGTGATATAGATGAGGAGTGCCCGGTCGTTGCCCAGCGGCACGATCCGGATCTCCTTGAAGACCGCCTTCTCGAACTGCGGGCCCGAGATCACGGCGGTGAGATGGGTGGTCTCCGAGAGCAGCCGCGCCGTCTCCCGCACCAGCGTGTCGAGCTCGCGGATCTTGCGCTGGAAGGTGCTCCGGATCAGCTCCTGCTCCGCAGGGTTGATGGGCCGCTCGGGCATGAGGCAGTCGACGTAATACCGGTATCCCAGATTCGAGGGGATGCGGCCGGCCGATGTGTGCGGCTGTTCCAGGTAGCCGAGCTCCTCCAGATCCGACATCTCGTTGCGGATCGTCGCCGGGCTGACGCCCAGATTGTACTTGCGCGCGATCGTCCGGGACCCGACCGGCTCCGCGGTGGCGACGTAGTCCTCGATTATGGCCTGCAGCACCTTGTTCTTGCGGTCATCAATCACGGGGTGTCACCTCCGCATGACCCCGAACCACTGACCATACGGGCGTTGCCCCCGTTAGCAATCAACGCCGGAGAGTGCTAACGCGTTCAGCATGAAAATAGCATCAAACGTTCGGTGCGTCAAGGGGACCGGGATCTGCCAGAAGCCGCCAACGACAGAGCCGGCGGCCCATGGCCCCGGCTCGCTGACCCGGTATGTCACTCCCACTCGATCGTCCCCGGCGGCTTCGAGGTGACGTCGTACACCACCCGGTTGACGTGCGGCACCTCGTTCACGATGCGGCTGGCAATGCGCTCCAGCAGATCCCAGGGCAACCGGTAGAAGTCGGCCGTCATCGCGTCTTCAGAGGTCACCGCCCGCAGGACAACGGGGTAAGCGTACGTCCGTTCGTCGCCCATCACCCCGACGCTGCGGACGTCCGGCAGCACCGTGAAGGCCTGCCAGAGCTCGTCGTACAGCCCGGCCTTCCGGATCTCCTCGACGAAGATGCGGTCGGCCTCCCGGAGGATCTCCAGCTTCTCGGGGGTGACCTCCCCCAGCACCCGGACGCCGAGCCCCGGCCCGGGGAACGGGTGGCGGCCGACGATCTCCTCGGGCACACCCAGGGCGCGCCCCACGGCGCGAACCTCGTCCTTGAACAGCTGCCGGAAGGGCTCGATCAGCTGGAACCGCATGTCCTCCGGCAGCCCGCCCACGTTGTGGTGGGACTTGATCACCCGGGCGGTCTCGGTGCCGGACTCGATGACGTCGGGATAGACGGTGCCCTGGACCAGGAAGTCGATCTGCCCCAGCTTGCGGGCCTCATCCTCGAACAGGCGGATGAACTCGTTGCCGATGATCTTCCGCTTCTGCTCGGGGTCCGTCACGCCCCTCAGCTTGCTGAGGAAGCGCTCGGAGGCGTCCACGTGGACCAGATGGATGTGGAAGTGGTCCCGGAAGGTGCGGACCACCTGCTCCGGCTCGCCCTTGCGCATGAGGCCGTGGTCGACGAAGATGCACGTGAGCTGGTCGCCGACGGCCTTGTGGACCAGCACCGCCGCGACCGACGAGTCGACGCCGCCCGACAGGGCGCAGAGCACCCTGCCGCTGCCGACCTGCCGGCGGATCTCCTCCACCTGGCGGGTGATGAACGACTCGGTGGTCCAGTCCCCCCTGCACCCGGCGATATTAAAGAGGAAGTTTCGGAGGATCTCCCGGCCCTGGGCCGTGTGCACGACCTCGGGATGGAACTGCACGCCGTACAGCCGTCGGGCGTCGTCCCCCATCACCGCCACGGCCGTGTTCTCGGTGGCGCCCAGCACGCGGAAGCCGGACGGCACCCTCGTCACGGAATCGAAGTGGCTCATCCAGACGAGACTCTCACGCCCCAGTCCCCTGAGCAGCGGATGCTCCGCGTCGGCCAGGCGCAGCGTGGCCCGGCCGTACTCGCCCTGCTGCCCCCGACGGACCTCGCCGCCCAGCTGCAGCGCCATGAGCTGCATCCCGTAGCAGATGCCGAGAATCGGGATGCCCAGCTCGTAGATGGCGGGATCGATGCGGGGCGCGTCAGCCTGTTCCACCGACGCCGGGCCGCCGGAGAAGATGATCCCCTTCACCCCGGCCTCCCGGTAGCGCTGCACCGGTGCGGTGAACGGCCAGATCTCGCAGTACACCTGCGCCTCCCGCACCCGACGCGCGATCAGGTGGCTGTACTGCCCGCCGAAGTCCACAACCACGATCAGGTCCCGTTGCTGACTCATGCCGTTTCTCCTTCCGCCGCGCGCGTTCTCAGGACTTGTAGATCTCGGGCTTCAGAATGCAGATGTCGCGCAGGTTGCGGTACTTCTCGGCGTAGTCCAGCCCCATGCCGACCACGAAGAAGTCCGGCACCTCGAAGCCGCGGTAGTCGATGGTGACCTCGACCTTGCGCCGGGAGGGCTTGTCCAGGAGGGCGGCCACGCTGAGCGACGCCGGCCCGCGCTGGGACAGGTACTCCTTCAGGAACTTGATCGTCAGCCCCGTGTCGACGATGTCCTCAACGATCAGCACGTGACGCCCTTCAAGGGTATAGTCCAGATCCAGCAGTACCCTGTGCACACCGGTGGACTTGGTCGCAGCGCCGTACGAGGTGATGCGCATGAAGTCCAGTTCCGCGGGAATGGAGATGGCCCGGAAAAGGTCGGCGCAGAAGAGGGCCGCGCCCTTCAGGATGCCGACCACGACCAGGTCCTTCCCCCGGAAGTCCTCGGAGATCTGCGCACCCAGCTCCTTGATCTTTTCCCGGATCTGCTCCTCGGTAATCAGGACGCGTTCGATATCTTGCTGCACCGTCGCGGTCTCCTCTCCTACCCTGGCGTGTCTGGTTTTGGCAACAGTCTACCCATCCTGAAAGGCACCGTCAAGGGCGCGCAAAGAGGGTTCACCCCATGCGATGGCGAACTCTGGCAGGATCGTGAGCGCCGCCCCTCAGGCAAGCCCGGTCCGTGCGACGGAGGGCCGCCCGAACAGCTCCCCCGACTCGTAGGCGGCCCAGAAGGCCAGGAGGCCGTCGGCGATCACCTCGGCCATGCCCACGGTCTGGTCCAGGTCGGTAAACCAGATCATGAACGGGAAGTTGGCCGTGCCGCCCATGATGTGCAGGTGGCCCACCTGGGGCAGGGCCTTGCCCATCGCAGCGCCGGGCCTCAGCGGCCCCCGGTTGACCGTGATGCGCCCGGGCCGGCCCACGGCGGCGTCGACGGCGATGATGTAGGGCAGCCGCTCCCGGCGCAGGGCGCGCGCCCGGGCCTCGGCGAGCCGCTCCCGCAGGTTGGTCGCGTGCACCGGGTCGGCGAGGTCTCCCACATGCTCGCCGCGGAAGCCCTTGCGCCGCAGAAACCATCCGGTGAACGGCCCCAGGGAGTCGCCCGTGGAGCTGGTGGCGCCCACCAGGAAGAAGACCGGCAGATGCCGCTCAGGGTGCGGGAGCGCCCGGAACTGCCTGGCGATGGCAGCCGCCAGCCGTTCCGGCGCGGTCGGATCCTCGAAATGCACGTCCAGCAGCGGCGGCACCCCGGCCGCCGGCCTGGGCAGGTCGCGGCTCACCGGCCCTTCCCTCCCTGTTTTTGCTATTTCATACTGTACCAGCCACTGCTTTTGATGTCAATTGCTGGATAAGGTGATGGTGGATGGATCTGCCCCTGCGCGTGCTCCAGCCGTTCTTCGGCGCCCGTATCCTGAAGACCGGCGTCGCGGTCTTCCTGTCCCTGGCCCTCCTGCACTGGTTCGGCTCCGCCTACGCCACGTTCGGCGCGGTGGCAGCCGTGCTCGCCGTGCAGCCGTCCATCACGCAGGCCAAGAACGCCTTCCTGCAGCAGCTGGTGGGCAACGCCGTGGCCGGGGCGGTGGCCACGCTGCTGGGACTGTGGCTGCCGGTCAACCCCCTCACCATGGCCCTGGGCGCCGTGCTGGCCCTGGGCATCCTGGTGCGGATGCGCCTCACGGAAGCCGCCGGCCTCGCCGTGGTCGTGGTCCTGTTCGTCCTGGACCGTCCCCAGCACGACTTCCTTCTGTACACCCTTGCGCGCATGGCGACCATCGTCGTCGGGATGACGGTGGGCTTCCTGGTCAACCGGCTGATCCATCCGCCCGACGCCCTGGGGCGGGCCCGCGCCGAGCTGGCGGAGGGCAACCGGGAGCTGGACGCCAGCATCGACCGGCTGCTTCTCAGCCTCAGCCACCCGCAGGACTACCCCGCGGCGCAGCTCAGCCAGGACGCCGACGAGGCCCGGAGACGCCTGTCCGCCGCCCGGACCCTCCTGGACTTCGCCGAGGCGGAGGGCCGGGCGGAAGACGCCGAGACGCTGCGGGAGGCCCACGCCGTGCTGGAGGGGTTCGTGGCGGCCGTGGCCGTCATCCACCGGATCGCGGCGGACATGGGCGGCGTCGGGTACGGCCCCGAGCGGGAGGCGCTGGCGGCGGCCATGCGGGCGCTGCAGGCGTACAAGGGCGCCGTCCTGGACGGGGTCCTGCGGGGCGCGGCCGTCGACCGGGAAGCCGCCCGGAAGTGCGAGGCCGCCCTGGCCGCGTTCGACGGCCTGGTGTCCGCCCTCATCGACCGGCGCGACCGGCGGGAGTACGGGCTGCAGCTGCATCTGATCCTGTCCGAGATGCGTCATATGGGGTGGCGGCTGCACCCGCTCGGGCGGCGCGCCGAAACGGGCGGACGGCAGGCGCCGTAACCGGCCCTGCCGCCCCTCATGTGGTTCCGCTACTGAACCAGGCCATACCCCGGGTAGAAGCCGTAAGGGATGCCCACCATCCCGGGCGGGTACTGCTTGGCGAAGCCGCCGCCGGGAACGCCGCCCCAGCCGGGCATCTTGCCGAACCCGCCCTTGCCGAACGGCATACCGCCCTTTCCAAAGGGCATGCCCTTGTCAAAGGGCATGCCGCCTTTGCCGAAAGGCATCCCGCCCTTGCCGAAGGGCATCCCGCCCTTGCCGAAGGGCATTCCACCCTTGCCGTACGGCATGTTCCACTTGCCGTAAGGCATGCCGTCCATCCCCATGGGCATGGCCGTACCGCCGTAGGGCATGGTCCCCATGTCGTCCCAGTTCATCGCCGCAACCCCCCTCCGTCAGGTTATGCGCTCACCTGGCAGCCGGTGTCCGCTGGGCCGCCCGGCCCCCGCAGCGGCACCCGCCCGTCCGCCTGACCCCGGCGGACCGGGGTGCAAACAGGCTTCCCGCGCTCTGCCGGACAGCCGCGGACTTGCCGCGGAATCGAGTCCACAGCATGTGGTTCACCTCACAGACCCAGCCTATGATCGAAGCCCGACGGCGGACCCGAAAACGCACAACCCGAAGGAGCTGTTCAGGGAAATGACGGCTGTGACGCGCGACTTCACCGTGGCCACGTTCGTGGTCCACGAGGGCAAGGTCCTCCTCCTCTGGCACCGAAAACTGGGCATGTGGCTCCCGCCCGGCGGCCACATCGAACCCAACGAGCTGCCCGACGAGGCGGCCGTGCGGGAGGTGCGGGAGGAGGCCGGCCTGGAGGTGCGTCTGATCTCGCCGCCCGCCCTGCCCCCCATTCCGGGGCCGCGGCAACTGGCCCGCCCCGAGGGCGTCCAGCTGGAGCAGATCGCGCCCGGCCACGAGCACATCGACCTCATCTACTTCGCCCGCCCGGCGGACCCCGGGGCCGTCCGGCTCACGGCCAACCACGAGGTGGACCGAGTGGGCTGGTACGGCCCCGAGGACCTGGACCGGATTCCGCTGACCGACGAGGTACGGGCCTGGGTCCGGAAGGCCCTGGCGGCAGCCGCAGAACGGGAGTGAACGCTGGTGCGCCGTTGGCTTGTCGTGCTTGGAATGGTCCTGGCGCTGCTGGCCGGTTGCGCCCGGGAGGAGCCCACGGCGGAGGCGGCGGCCGGCGCGGCCCTGCGCTTCATGGAGGCGCTGGCGGGCGGCGACGCCGGCCAGGTCTGGGGCGCCCTGACGGCGGAGGCCCGTCGCCGGATGGACAGCGGGGCGGTCGCTTCGTACCTGGCGGACCACACGGTCCGCTTTGAGGCGGTGGGAGCCGCCCGGGAGCTCGAGCCGGGGGTGATGCGGGTGGCCGTGCGGGGCGTCACCGTCCGCGATCCCGGCCGCGCCGTGGAGTGGTCGGAGTGGTCCCTGACGCTCCGCTGGGAGGAGGACCGGTGGGCGGTCGCCTGGGCGGGGCCGCTGTTCGAGCCCGCCCTGACGGCCTACCACAACACCCGCTACCACGAACAGCTGAACCTGGCCCGGGACATCGTCGCCATCGACCCGTATCACTACCGGGGCCACCTGGAGCTGCATTATGCCTTTCGCGGCCTCGGGCGCATCCGGCAGGCGGAGTACGCGCTGAACACCGCCTGGGAGCGCGCCTCCGCGGCCGAGAAGGCCGACGTCATGGCGGCGCGGGCGCGCTTCAAGCTGGCCCTGGGAGCGCCCGCGGACGCGCTGGACCTCGCCCGCGAGGCGCTCGATCTGGCCCGGCCGTACGCACCGGGGACCTACTCCCCCTCCTGGCAGGCGGAGACGCTGGTCCTGGCCGCACAGGCCGCCCTCGCCCTGGGCGACGTCGACGCGGCCCAGGCGCTGGCGGAGGAGGCGGCAGCCGTGGATGCGGACAACGCGGCCGTGGCGGTCTTCCGCTATCAGCTCGCTGCGGGCGGCCGTCCGCAGCAGGAAAGCACGAGGTGAGACACCGGTGGATGGGAAGATGGACGCCTGCGGCGTCATCCTGGCCGGGGGCCGCTCCAGCCGCATGGGCCGCAATAAGGCGCTGCTGGCGCTGGACGGCAAGCCGCTGATCCAGCGGCAGGTCGAGCGGCTGTCCGCCTGGTTCCGGCAGGTGGTGATCGTGACCAACACGCCCGGGGAGTACGCCTTCCTCGGCGTCCCCATGGTGAGCGACCGGGTGCCCGGGCTCGGCCCCCTGGCCGGCGTGGAGGCGGGCCTGCGGGCGAGCCGGTTTGAGCACGCCTTCTTCTGCGCCGTGGACATGCCCTTCATCAACGAGGCGCTGGTCCGCTTCATGGTGCAGGCCGCTCCCGGCTACGATATCGTCGTACCCGCGCCCGGTGGCGAGTACGAGCCGATGCACGCGGTGTACGGCCGCGGCTGCCTGCCCAGCATCGCCCGCAACCTGGAGGCAGGACGGCTGCGCCTGATCTCGATCTTCCCGGACGTGCGCGTGCGGGAGATCACGGATGCGGAGCTCCTGCCGTTCGGCGAGCCGGAGCGGCTGTTCTTCAACTGCAACACGCCCGCGGACCTGGAAGAGGCGCGCCGCTGGCTGGAGGAGGAAGGTTGATCCCGTTGAAGCAGCCCAGCGCCCTGTGGATCTCGATGCTGTCGCTCGCGCTGGTGGCCGGCGCGGCCCTCTTGCTGCCGCTGGAGCTGCCGGGGAAGGGGGAGCCGCTGCCGCCGCCTCTGCCCGCGCTGCTCCAGATTGCCGTCATCGCGCTGGCGGTCTGGCTGGCGCAGCCCTGGCGGGTGGCCATCCGCGGGGCCAGGGGCGACATCTCGATCTCCATGGCCATCGACGTGGCGGCGATGCTCCTCTTCCACCCCTACATCGCCGCCCTGGGCTCGGCCATCGGCACCGCCCTCTACCACCTGGTGGGCGGCCCCTTCACCCGGCAGGTGGTCAAGGAGCACCGGGGTCCCCGAGCCCTCGTCCGCGGGGTGATCACCTTCTCCGCGGTGGCCCTCGGCAGCTGGGCCGCGCGCATGATCCGGCCGGCGGCCGGGCCGATCGTCTTCACCTCGGACTGGCCGGCCCTGTTCGTCGGCATCTCCATCCGGCTCCTGATCCGCATCGTCTTCTACCCGCTGGGCATGGCCGCCCTCCGGCAGGACCCGGTCTGGGCGTCGCTGCGGCGGGAGTGGGAACGGCTGCCCCTGATCCCCTTCCTGCTCACCACCACCCTCGGGGGGATCGCCGCCCTGATCTACCAGTACCAGCCGGCGGCCCTGGTCCTGCTCTTCGGCCCGCTGGCCTCCACCTGGTTCCTCTCGCAGGAGTTTCACCGGATGAACCGGCTCCTGGACACGCTGGAGGACAAGGTCGCCGACCGCACCGACCAGCTGGCACAGACGGTGAGGGCCCTGGAGCGGCGGCTGGCCGAGTCGGAGGCCCTGCACGCGGTGGACGAGGCCATCAGCACCGCGATCCACCCGGACGAGGTGCTCCAGGTCATCGCCCGGGAGTCCGTGCGGGTGACCGGCGGCTCGTCGGCCCTGGTCACGCTGCTCACGCCCGATGGATCCCGCCAGTTTGTGCGGGCCACCCACGGCGAGGGGATGGAGGCTTACGTGGGCCTGGAACTGCCCATGGAGGGCAACCTCACCAGCCTGGTACTGCAGACCGGCAAGCCCCACTTCTCGCGCGAGCCCGACCGGGATCCCCGCCTCAACCAGGACCTGGTGCGGGCCGGAGGCTGGCGGGACGTGATCCAGGCGCCGATCCGGACCAAGAACCGGACGCTGGGCGTGCTGGTGGTCGCCAGCCGGCAGCCGGGCCGCTTCGACGAGCAGCACCTGCGCCTGCTGACCCTGCTGGCCAACCAGGCCGGCCGGCTGATCGAGAGTTCGGAGCTTCACGCCAAGGCGCGGGAGGTGGCCGTCCTGGAGGAGCGGAACCGGCTGGCTCGGGAACTGCACGACTCGGTGACCCAGGTGCTGTTCGGGCTGACGCTCAACCTGGAGTCGGCGGTGGGCTTGCTGGACCGGAAGCCGGAGAAGGCCCGGACCCTGCTCACCCGCTCCCGGGAGATGGCCGGTGAGGCGCTGGCGGAGATGCGGTCGCTGATCTTCGAGCTGCGGCCCGCGGCCTTGCAGGAGAAGGGGCTGGCCATGGCGCTCAGCAACCACATCAACCTGTTCCGGCGGCGGACCGGCGTCGAGGTGAACCTGACGCTAAGCGGAGACGAGCGGCTCAGCCCTGACGTGGAGTTCGCCCTCTACCGCGTCGCCCAGGAGGCGCTCAACAACGTGGCCAAGCACGCCCGGGCCCGCCACGTCCGGGTGAAGCTGGACCTGCGCCCTGAGGAGGCGCTGCTGGAGGTCTGCGATGACGGCGTCGGATTCGATCCCACGGCTTCCGCGCGGGGCGCTTCATTCGGTATGATCGGAATGAGAGAGCGGGTGAGCGAACTGAAGGGATCCCTGGAGGTCATATCCGCTCCCGGCCAGGGGACCTGCATTCGGGCACGCATCCCCGCAGCCTCCGGAGGTGATCCCGGGTGAGCCCTATACGCATCCTGATCTGCGATGACCACTTCATGGTCAGACAGGGTCTCGCCACCTACTTCGAGCTGCAGGACGATTTCGAGGTGGTCGGCGAGGCGGCCGACGGCCGCCAGGCGGTGGAGATGACCCGAACGCTCGCACCCGACGTTGTGCTGATGGACCTCATGATGCCGGGCCTCGACGGCCTCAGCGCTCTGCGGGAGCTGAAGGGGACCGGCGCCAAGGTGATCATGCTCACCTCGTTCCTCGACCTGGAGAAGGCGATGGCCTGCATCGAGGAGGGCGCCCTGGGCTTTCTCACCAAGGACATCGAGCCTGCGGACCTGGTCGACGCCATCCGCGCCGTCCACCGGGGCGAGCCGCGGCTGCACCCCGAGGTCATGAAGCGGCTCATGGTCCGCACCGCCCAGCCGCACCAGCCGAGCAAGCGGGACCTGCTCACGCCCCGGGAACTGGACGTGCTGCGGGCCCTGGCCCACGGGCTGACCAACCGGGAGATCGCCGAGCGGCTGGTGATCAGCGAGACCACCGTCAAGACCCACATCTCCTCGATCCTCAGCAAGCTGCAGCTCACCGATCGCACGCAGGCGGCCCTGTGGGCCGTGCGGGAGGGGCTGGTGGACGACTGATGCCCCCGCCTCCTCCGCGGGGAGGAGGCGGGCATCGTCCGATCGAAGACGGCAAATCCCTTCCCCGGCAGGATGCCGGGACGGGGGCCGGGGGCATATACTAAGACCGTGACCAGCAAATCCCCTGTCCCCCCATGTGAGGAAACAGGACGCCGTGCGGGAGGCGTCCTGTTTCTTTTTTCTTCTCCGCCGGTTGGAACGGAGCGGCAGGAAGAATGGCTAATCATGTCGAAAACCACCGCCTATGCACTGTATTCTGACAGTCCGCACAAGTTCGGCGGCCCAAGTATCCGTGGATCAGGCACGTACCGTGCCCCGCAAGAGGTGGTAGGCGTTCCCCATGATCCAGCTCATCAAGGTCAACAAGCACTTCGGCCCGCTGCACGTGCTGGTGGACATCGACCTGACCGTCAAGGCCGGGGAGAAACTGGTCGTCATCGGGCCTTCGGGTTCCGGCAAGTCCACCCTCATCCGCTGCATCAACCTCCTGGAGCGGCCGACCAGCGGGACGGTGATCGTCGACGGCGTCGACGTCACGGCCCCGCGCGCCCCGCTGACCAAGGTGCGCCAGTCCATCGGCATGGTGTTCCAGCAGTTCAACCTCTACCCCCACAAGACGGTGCTGGAGAACGTCACGCTGGCGCCGATCCTGGTCAAGGGCGTCCCCCGGGAGGAGGCCGAGGCCACGGGCCTGCAGTTCCTGGAGCGGGTCGGGCTGAAGCACAAGGCCCACGCGTACCCGTCGCAGCTGTCGGGCGGGCAGCAGCAGCGGGTCGCCATCGCCCGCGCCCTCAACATGCGGCCGAAGATCATGCTCTTTGACGAGCCCACCTCCGCGCTGGACCCGGAGATGGTCCAGGAGGTGCTGGACGTCATGATCAGCCTGTCGCAGGACGGGATCACGATGGTGGTGGTCACCCACGAGATGGGCTTCGCCCGCGAGGTGGCCGACCGGGTGATCTTCATGGACGGCGGGCAGATCCTGGAAGAGGGGCCGCCCGAGCACTTCTTCGAGTCTCCGACCCATGAGCGGACGAAGCTGTTCCTCAGCCGCATTCTGCGCTGAGGAATGGCCGCTAGAAGACCAACGGCAGAGGGGGAGTATCGGAATGAAACGCAGATGGGGTGCGACTGTCGCGGCGCTTCTGTGCGCGGCCGTTCTGGCGGGCTGTGGGGGGCGGTCCAGCGCCCCGGCCGGCGGCGGCGCCGGGGGTGGCGCCTCCGACCTGCCCGCGCAGGTCCAGAAGATCAGGGACGCCGGCGTGCTGCGGGTGGGCGTGAAGGAGGACGTCCCGAAATTCGGCTACTTCGACCCCGCCAAGAACGCGCATGAAGGCCTCGAGATCGACCTGGCCAGGCGCATCGCCAAGGAGATCTTCGGCGACGAGAGCAAGGTACAGTTCACGGGCGTCAACGCCAAGACCCGCGGGCCGGCCCTGGACAACGGCGAGATCGACCTGGTGATCGCGACGTTCACCATCACCGAAGAGCGCAAGAAGAGCTGGAACTTCTCTGACCCGTACTTCACGGACTACGTCGGTTTCCTGGTGCTGGCGGACAGCGGCATCCAGTCCTGGAAGGATCTCGACGGCAAGGTCATCGGCGTGGCGCAGTCCGCGTCCACCCGAGCGGCCCTGACGGAGCAGGCGGAGAAGGACGGCATCAAGGTCGAGTTCATGGAGTTCGCCACCTACCCCGAGATCAAGGCGGCTCTGGACTCCCGCCGCATCGACGCCTTCTCCGTGGACCAGTCGATCCTGTGGGGCTACAAGGACGACAAGAACGTCATGCTGCCCGACAAGTTCGCCCCGCAGGAGTACGGCATCGCGACCAAGCTGTCCAACACCGAACTGGCCGAGTTCGTCAACAACATCCTCAAAGGGATGAAGGAGTCCGGTGAGCTGGACCAGCTGTACGAGAAGTGGGGGCTGAAGTAGCCGGTGGACCGCTTTGCCGCATTCAAGTGGCAGGCGCTCTTCCGCGACTGGCACATCCTCGTCGAGGGCCTGGGCCGGACCGCCAGCACGGCGGGTCTGGCCCTCCTTCTCGCCCTGGCCCTGGGCGTGGTGTTCGGCGTCCTCGCCACCGCCCCGTGGAGGAGCGGCCGGGCCGTAAGCCGCCTGTACGTGAGCCTGATCCAGAACACGCCCCTGGTCACCCAGGTCTTCTTCCTCTATTACCTCCTGCCCCACTTCGACATCATGCTGCCCACCCCGGCGGTGGGCGTGCTGGGGCTGGGGGTCTACCACGGCGCGTACATGACCGAGGTGGTGCGGGCCGGCATCCAGGCGATCCACCGGGGGCAGCTGGAGGCGGCCTTGTCGCAGGGCTTCACCTACGTGCAGGCCATGCGCCACATCATCCTGCCCCAGGCAACGCAGATCGTGCTGCCGCCCATGACCAATCAGGCCGTGGCGCTGATCAAGAACTCCTCCATCCTGGCCATGATCTCCGGCGGTGACCTGATGTTCCAGGCTGACTCCTGGTCGGCCTCCACCGGCTACTACGGGCCGGCGTACCTCACCGTCTGGGCGATCTACTTCGCCATCTGCTTCCCGCTGGCCCAGCTCGCCCGCCGGTGGGAGGAGCGGGTGCGGCTCAGCCGCGGCGGGGAGGTGTCGGCCGCGTGATCGAGGAACTCGCCGTCCTCGCCGAGTGGCACAACGTCCGCTTCATGCTGGACGGGCTGCTGATCACCCTGCGCATCAGCGCGCTCACCATCGTCTTCTCGTTCTTCCTCGGCACGCTCCTCGGCGTCATGCGCTACAGCGGCCACTGGCTCTTCGCCCGGATCGCGGCGGTCTACATCGAGAGCTTCCGCGCCTCGCCGCTGATCCTGCTCATCCTCCTGTTCCGCTTCACCATGCCGATGAAGCCCGTCGACTCCGGTACCCTGGCCATGACCCTCTTCACCGCGGCCATCGTCGGCGAGATCGTCCGGGGCGGCCTCAACTCGGTGGACAAGGGGCAGTGGGAAGCCGCCCGGTCTCAGGGATTCACCTGGTGGCAGACCATGCAGCACATCGTGCTGCCCCAGGCCTTGCGCAAGATGATCCCGCCGCTCACCGGCCAGTTCATCACGGTGGTGAAGGACACCTCCTACGTGTGGGTGACCGGCGTTCAGGAGCTCACCGGCAAGGGCGTCATCATCCTGGGCAAACACGGCTCGACGGTCCAGTTCTTCGCCATCTTCGGCACGATCGGCCTGATCTACTACGTGCTCTGCCTCACCATCAACCGGATCGGGCTCTGGCAGGAGCGGCGCATGTCCTGGCTTACCCACTAGCCGCTGGCAGGCGGGGCTGCACGCCCGATGGCGTGCAGCCCCGTATCCCGTGTCTGCGGCGTCTACTTCAGTTCGACGTCGTCGATGAAGAAGCTGGTGGGCAGCAGCCAGTCGGTGGTGACGCTGAACTCCAACCGCACCGTCTGGCCCGCGTAGCTGGAGAGGTTCACCGTCTCCTGCACCCACTGGTTCCGTGCATCCCGGTTGCTCCGGGTGACCAGGGTGGTGAGCAGGCTGCCGTTCTGGTTGTAGAGCCGCACCCGCAGGTAGTCGTACGCCGTGGAGCTTCCCTCGTCGGAGGTCATGTACCACCAGAAGGTGAGCTTGCCGTTCTGCGGGATGGTCACGGTCTGGCTGATGGCGTCGGTGCCGTAGTTGTACCCGCCCAGCCAGGCGCTGTAGCTGCCGGTCCGCGGCCGGTAGGTGCTGATCAGCTGGTAGCCGCCCGAGGAGGTCTGGACCCAGGGGGCGGTCCCGTTCTCAAAGCCGCCGTTCTGCACCTTGTTCTGGCCCGGATCGCCGGGATTGGGGCCAGGGCCGGGGCCAGGGCCCGTCTGGTTTGTGACGGCCTTGTAGGCGTTGATGCGGCCGGCGGCCCAGTAGGTGCCCGTGCCGGGGATGTCATCGGCCGTCGCCACGATGCGGTCCCAGATCTCCTGGTTGTCGAGACCCTGCGAGGCCAGGAGGCCCGCCAGGCCCGCGACGTGGGGGGTCGCCATGGACGTGCCGCTGATGGTGTTGTAGCCGCTGCCGATCCACGTGGAGTAAATGCTCACGCCGGGAGCGCCGACCTCCACCCAGTTGCCGTAGTTGGAGAAGGACGCCCTGGTGTCGGACTGGGTGGTGGCGGCGACGGCGAAGCACCGGGCGTAGTACGCCGGGTAGGAGGGCATGCTGGTTCCTTCATTCCCGGCGGCGCAGGCCAGGAAGACCCCCCGGTTCCAGGCGTAGTTGACGGCGTTCTGCAGGGTCGTGGACCCCATCGCGCCGCCCAGGCTCAGGTTGATCACGTCTGCGCCGTGGTCGGCCGCCCAGATGATGCCGTTGGCCACGTTGGCCAGGGAGCCCGTGCCCGAGTTGTTCAGGACCCGCACCGGCATGATGCTGCACTCAGGGCACATGCCGGCGCCGCCGGTGGCGTTGTCGGTCTCGGCCGCCGCGGTGCCCGCGACATGGGTGCCGTGGCCGTTGCCGTCGTCCGGGGCGTTGTCGCCGTCGACGAAGTCGTAGCCCGGGACGATCTTGTCGTTAAGATCCGGGTGGTTGCGCTGCACCCCCGTGTCGACGACGGCGATGACCGTGCCGCGGTCGCCCCGGGTCACGGCCCAGGCCTCGTAGGCGTCGATGACGTCCCACGCCCACTGCTGGCTGATGCCCGGGTCGTTGGGCACCCAGCCCGAAGCGGTGTGGTAGATGTAGTTGGGCTCCACGTATTCGACGTTGGGGTTCATCTTCAGGGCCTTGAGCACTGCCTCACTGGCCTTCAGGTCTCCCTTGGCGGACAGGGCCGGGAACTCCAGCACCTCGACGTCCAGCGCCGCCACCCGGTCCACCATCCTGGCGCCCATCTGACTGGCGATGGCCGCCCGCTGGGCCGCCGCGACGCCCGGCTTGAACTTCACGACGAACTGGCCGGGAACCGCCGGGGCTTCCAGGTCTACGCGCACGTGGTCCTTCGGGGAGACCGCACGTTGCTCCGCCAGGGCCAGGTTCGGGACCGAGGCCGCCAGCACCGTGCACAGGGCCACCAGCCAGATCACTACGCGCCTCATGGGTCCTCCTCCTCTCCTGATCTGCAGGTCCGCTTCCGGCCTGCACCGCCTCTCTGCGGTGTCGTTATGGTAAAGCGAACGGTCAGGAAGGACAAGGCAGGAGCGACACTTTTCGCCAACGGGTAAACGCCCGACCCGGACACGACGGACGAGGAGCGGGCGGCGTGGGGCGTGCCGCCGCTGGCGGAGACCCTGCGGCGGCTGGAGGAGCTGAGGCGGACAAACCCCTAGGCGCGCATCGACACAGCACGGGCGTTGCGTCGAAACATGGCGAACGAAAAACAGAACGCACCGACGGTCTTCGACAGACCGAAGGTGCGGTCTAGCTCTTATGATGCATACCCGGACGGGTGATGCCACTTAACAAGTTGACATAGCACCATAACAGAGGCTTCCTGCTACCTCTCTCCGAGTTCGGGGCAGCGCGCACGAGAACTTGTGAACTTACCCAAGGGCTTCGTGATATGTGTTGCTTCCGGGACCACTCCTCTGATTACCTGGTCACCTTGCTGATATACCTACGACCATCGCCTCTTGCTACAACGACAACGTGTGGTGGCTCGCACAGGGACAATACGATAGGGCTTGGCCACAAAATTGGCCCGACCGTGCTGTTGGACAAGCACGCTCTCAGTTGTCACGCAATCCATCTTTGGACAAGTGTCTCTAGAGACAAAAGACACCGGTGAAGGCTGTCTGACTGCTGAGCAGCTGCTCGGACGTCCCAGTGGTTCTCCACAAACTCTATTATTCGGCTTGCATAGGCCTTCCCCGGACCTCTCACGACTCCGTTCACATACTTGACCATGTCTTCTCGCAAGTCTCGGTTACGAGATCTGTGTGCAAGCGACACCATAACATCCTTGGCATTTTGCCGGGCTTCGATGTCGGTCGGAACCAAGTCGGGAGGCACTCGAAGATAACGAGCAATTCCTGACCTATCCGCGATAAGCCAGCTTTCGATCTGGGGCACCGCAATACGAAAACACATGTTCGCTGATGCCTGTGGGATCCACTGTCGCCGCATCGTTGATGGACACAGCATCGGAGTGTCAAGGTCTACTAAGACTAGCCATGGGCCATGAACTGCAGCTTGGTTATAGGAAGCGATTTTGTTCTTCAAATTGGACTTGCCACGTGTCACGTATATGATAGGCTTAGGCTCTAGTGCATCAATCTCTGCAAGAATGCGCTTGGCCACTGCCTCGTCAACTTTTCCCTCAACAGCAACACTCATAGCGCGCCTCAGAGTTGCCATTTACCGTACCTTCTCCCCAAAGCCACTCAACTTCGACGCGTCTTGAGGTTTCGTCCTGGGTATCACTGCGTCAGCTATCGTGGCGCCCCCTTCCAGAAGCTCATGGATCATCTCATCATCTTTTCCTGCCAGCACTCTGGTGCCCTCAGGACTGGGAACAAGCATCAACACCTCATCGGCGGAAATATCTTCGTCTTCGAGAATATCTCGACTATGTGTGCTAATCAAGACTTGCCGCGGTCGGCGCCGCTGGCTTCTAGCGATCATCTGCGGGATATATCGGACGACCTCTGGATGCAAGGATAGTTCTGGTTCCTCGAGCAACAACAGTCCTGTCCCATCCAAGAGCGACCAGAGCAGGCCCATTAGACGAAGAGTACCATCTGAGAACTGTTCTTCTGTTTGCCACCCAGCCTTAGGACGCCAGTGCTCGTACAAACCCCGCAAATGGGGTGTACCACGTTCATCTCTGTACAACTCAAGTTCTTTCAGTTGCGGCACCGCCACCTTCAAGGCGTCCTTAATAAAGCTGAGTCTCGAATCTCGCGTTCTTGACGGAACCCTCGCTATCTGCTCTAGAAAGTCACCCCCATACGCATCTCCATGTCGCCCCACAGAGCGTTCAGGTTCTCTAACTAACTGAGGGACGATATGCAGGTACTTCACGCCTGCAAGATACTGGGCGATCTCTCTAAAGTCTTTGTTAGCATTGATCTGCTCTAACTCGGTTTGGGTCATCCGAGCCGGATCATCTTTGTCCTCCTCGGTTGGGCGCTCTCGAAGTAATGTGTCACCCTTCCAGATCTTCTCTTCCTTCAAGATCGGGTTCCTATTGTTGTCTTGGTTGAACCTGATTCGGTACCGCCACGTTTCGTTTAACTCCAAGGTAACCTCGACAGTAATGTCGGTGTATTTCCTTGCTGCTAGACACCGAAGCTTGGAGACACCCCCCCGGTCGTTGACCGCTTTCTGTAAACCACCCCCGACCTTGGCAATATCACATAAGAAACGAAATGCATCGAGGAGATTGGACTTACCAGACGCATTGGGCCCTACAAGGAACATTCTGTCGGCCAATTCAACATCTACTTTCCTGAAATTCTTCCAGTTCTCCAGTGTAACTCGCGTGATCATGCACTCGCCCCCTGAGAACGCGGGTCTCCCTTAACAGATGCTTACGCTCAATTCTGTGGTCTGATTGGAATGTCCTGCAAGTTCACTGTCGTTGTGGTCCCTGCCTCCTTTGCACGCTTCGACCGAGATTTCCAGGGCTCGCATTTTGGACAGGATAAAGCAGGGTTGCGAAGTCCAACCAACTGTACGTCTCCGATGATAGCGAACCGTGGATTGGCGACGCCACGCGAGGACAACCATAGGGATGAGCGCACATCGAGAAATGGCAAACGAAAATCCGAACGCACCGACGGTCTTCGACAGACCAGCGGTGCGTCTTGTCGTTATGTCTCCCCCATCCGTTCCCGAAGCGCCCGTGGCAGTTCACCCATCGCCCCGATCACCCGGTCGGCCTCCTCAGGCACGCCCTGATGACCGCCCGCAGCGTGCCGCCTACCCCATCCGCCGGGAGAGGATCTCCGCCGCCAGGGCCAGCTGCCGCTCCACCTCGGCGGGGGCGGTGCCCCCGAGGGACGTGCGCTGGCTGACGCAGGTCTCGGGGGCGATGGCCTGGTAGATGTCCGCCTCGAACAGCGCCGAGAACGCCTTGAACTCCTCCAGGGTGAGATCGGCCAGGAACTTGCCCCGCTCGACGCAGTAGAGCACGGCCTTGCCCACCACCTCGTGGGCCTCCCGGAAGGGCATGCCCTTCTTCACCAGGTAGTCCGCCATGTCGGTCGCGTTGGAGAAGTCCCGGCGGACCGCCTGCGCCATGCGCTCCCGGTTGAACTTCAAGGTCGCCAGCATGCCGGTCATCACCGTCAGGCAGGCCTTCAGGGTGTCCACCGCGTCGAACAGCCGCTCCTTGTCCTCCTGCAGGTCGGTGTGGTACGCCAGGGGCAGCCCCTTCAGGACCGTCAGCAGGGCCATCAGGTCGCCGTAGATGCGGCCGGTCTTGCCCCGCACCAGTTCCGCCACGTCCGGGTTCTTCTTCTGCGGCATGATGGAGGAACCGGTGGCGTAGGCGTCATCCATCTCCACGAACCCGAACTCGGTGGAGGACCACATCACCAGCTCCTCCGCCAGCCGGGAGAGGTGCATCTGGCAGATGGCCGCAGCCGCCACGAACTCCACGATGAAGTCCCGGTCGCTGACCGCGTCCATGGAGTTGGGGTACACCCCGGCGAAGCCCAGCTCCGCCGCGGTGAACTCCCGGTCGATGGGGAAGGTGGTGCCCGCCAGCGCCCCGGCGCCCAGAGGCGAGACGTCAGCGCGTCGCAGCGCGTCCGCGAAGCGGCCGTAGTCCCGCTCCAGCATCCAGAAGTAGGCCATCAGGTGGTGCGACAGCAGGACGGGCTGCGCCCGCTGCAGGTGGGTGTAGCCGGGCATGACGGCGCCCATCTGCTCCCGGGCCCGGTCCAGCAGCGTCCCCTGAAGATCGCTCACCAGCCGCTGCACCGCGGCGATCTCGTCCTTCACCCACAGGTGCACGTCCGTGACCACCTGGTCGTTGCGGCTGCGGGCGGTGTGCAGCCGCCCCCCGGCCGGTCCGATCTTCTCGATGAGCCGCTTCTCGATGTTCAGGTGGATGTCCTCGTACTCCTGGCGGAACGGAAACTGCCCCGCCTCGATCTCGGCCTCGATCTCCCGGAGCCCCTGCTCAATGCGCGCCGCGTCGGCGGCCGGGATGATGCCCTGCCTCCCCAGCATGCGGACGTGAGCGATGGATCCCCGGATGTCCTGTTTGTACAGCCGCCGGTCAAAGGCCAGCGACGAGGTGAACCCCTCGGCGGTCTTGTCCGCGGGCTTGGTGAAGCGGCCTCCCCACAGCTTGGTCATGGCACGCGGCCTCCTCGTGATTCCGGTCTCGCATGATTATACCTTCCTGCGCATAATTATTCAATCCCAGGCGCGAGAAACGGCCGGGTGCGACCCGGCCGGCTGCGTCTGTGGTACGGGAGATCACCGGCGGCGCAGGAGGGCGAGGCCCCGCTCCAGCTTCGAGCGGCCCTCCGGGCGCAGGTGGCCGTCGGCCGCGGCGGTGAGCGCCGCCTCCAGCGCGCGCAGGACCGCCGGGTCAGCCAGGCCCGGCGCCGCCTCCACCTCGATGTCGTAATAGGGCTCAGGGGCGAGGCCGGGATAGAGGACCCGGTCCAGCGACAGCGTAGCGACGTTGCCGACCGTCCGCACGATCCGCTCCGTGCGCACATCGAGAACGGGTTCCAGCGGCCCTGCAGGGCGGCCCGCCGCGAAGGCGGCGAAGGGCACGGTACCCGGGCCGATGAGGGGCCGGATCCGCTCCACCACCTCCCGGAGGCTGGCCAAGTCCAAGGGGGCTTCATACTCCTCCCGCCGGGTGAGCGCATCCTCCCGCGCTTGCGTCACCTTCAGGGTGATCAGGGTCCGACCGTCCTCCCGGCGCACGCGCAGGCCCGCGCCGGCCCCGGCCAGGGTGCCGTCGTCCGTGTCGAAGTAGGTGTCACGGAGTGCGACCCGCTGCGCGGCGCCCAGGGGGAACCCGGCCAGCGTCTCCTGCGCGGCCAGCCGTTCAAACAAGGCCCCTGGCCCCCCGGGCACGGTGGGGGGCACCGCCAGCTTGATCTCGACTTCCAAGGTGGTCACCTTCCCGGACTGTGAACAGGTTCCGGCCCCAACCCCTCCACCCGCCAGGTCTGCCAGGGACCGCCCTGCATGGGACCCACCGGCCCGTCCGGCGGCTGACATCCCTGCCGGAGCCATCTCCGAACGGCGGAGAGGTTCGGCACCGCGGTGTGGATCTCGGTCCACCGATGCCCGCAGGTGCACGCGCCGGCCACGACCGCCCAGCGGCCGCCGTTGTCCAGCATTTGAAAGAGTTCCTCGCTGCTCCGTCCGCAGCGGCGACAGATGTTTCCCGCCTGTTGTCTCATCACAGTCTGTCCTTCTGGCAAAGAATTGGACAGCCATTTCGGAGGACATCCTGTGAATACCTTGTGAACAGCTTGTGAGCAAACGACTTTTTCGCGGGCGGGTCTAGACGAACGCCTCCCAGACCCGGTTGCCCAGCCGGAGTCCCCGGGGCGTCAGGCGAAGGGCGCCTTCTGCCCACTCCAGCAGCCCCTCCCGCCGGAGCCGGTCCACATCCGGCCCGTACACGTCGGCGATGGAGACGCCGAACCGGGCCTCGAAGCGCTCGCCGCTGACCCCCTCCAGGAGCCGAAGCCCCATGAACATCGTCTCCGCCATCTCGGCCCGACGGTCGACGACCTCCCCGGCCTCCACCGGCAGGACGCCCCGCTCCAGCGCGGCCCGGTAGGCGCCGGGGTGTTTCAGGTTCCAGAACCGGTACTGCTGCCCCGGAAGGCCCGGCGCCGTCTCCACCGGGCTGCCGCCCTGCACTCGGGATGCGGTGAGGCCGGGCCGCGGCGGCCCCAGGTTGCTGAGCGGCGCCGCCAACCGCAGGAACGAGTGAGCCCCGCAGCCGAGCCCCAGGTAGTGCTCGTTGCGCCAGTAGATGAGGTTATGCCGGCACCGGAATCCCGGGCGCGCCCAGTTGGACACCTCGTAGTGCTCGAACCCGGCCGCCTCCAGCAGCGCCTTGCCCTCCAGGAACATCTGCTCCTCCGCCTCCTCCGGCGGCAGGTGCAGCCGTCCGGCCAGGTAGGCGTGGTAGAAGGGCGTCCCTTCCTCGATGATCAGGCTGTAGGCGCTGATGTGGGTCGGCCCCAGCCCGAGGGCCCAGGAGACGGTCTCGCGGAAGTCAGCCGGGGTCTGGCCGGGCAGGCCGTACATCAGGTCGAGGTTGAGGTTCGCAAAGCCCGCCCGGCGGGCTGCTTTCACGGCCGCCTCCACCTGCAGGGCGTCGTGGATCCGGCCCAGCCGCTCCAGCAGGTGCCGCTGGCGGGCCTGGACGCCCAACGAGAGGCGGGTGGCCCCGGCCTGAACCGCCAGGTGGAGCTTCTCCCCCTCCACGTCCACCGTGCCCGGGTTGCCTTCCACCGTCACCTCGGCGTCGGGGGCCAGGCGGAAGTGCTCCCGCACCCCGCGCAGCACCCGGGCCAGCTCTGCGCCCTCCAGCAGGGTCGGCGTCCCTCCGCCGACGTAGACCGTGGAGACCTGTTCCCCCGCGACCTCGGGACGGGTCGCCCAGAGCTCCATCTCCCGCAGAAGGGCATCCACGTAGTGCGCCTGCTCCGCGCGGTCCGAGCCGGCATGGCTGTTGAAGTCGCAGTACCCGCACTTGTGCAGGCAGAAGGGGATGTGCACGTAGAGCCCGATCGGCACGGCACGGCCCTCCCAACTCTGCGGCCGGGCCCCGCGGAGCCCGGCCGTCGCGTCAGTCTTCGTCAGGGTCTGTGGAAAGCACCGCCATGAAGGCCTCCTGCGGGATCTCGACGGACCCCACCGCCTTCATCCGCTTCTTGCCTTCCTTCTGCTTCTCCAGCAGCTTCCGCTTGCGGGTGACGTCGCCGCCGTAGCACTTGGCCAGCACGTCCTTGCGCAGCGGGGCGATGTTCTCGCGCGCCAGGATCTTGTTGCCCACGGCGGCCTGGATGGGCACCTCGAACAGGTGGCGCGGAATCAGCTTGCGCAGCTTCTGGACCAGAGCCCGTCCCAGCTTCTGCGCCTTCTCCCGGTGCACGATGCAGGACAGCGCGTCCACCGGCTGGCCGTGCACCAGGATGTCCATCTTCACCATGTCCGACGGCTCGTAGCCGGTCACTTCATAGTCGAAGCTGGCATAGCCCCGCGAGCGGGTCTTCAGCTGGTCGAAGAAGTCGTACATGATCTCGGCCAGCGGCAGCTTGTAGTGCAGGTTGACCCGCTTCTCGTTCAGGTACTCCATGTTGAGGAAGGTCCCGCGCCGGTCCTGGCACAGTTCCATGAGCGGCCCGACGTACTCGGTGGGCGTGATGATGGAAGCCCGGACCACCGGCTCCTCCACCGACTCGATCTTGCTGGGGTCGGGCCAGTTGGCCGGGTTCTCGATCATGATCTGCTCGCCGCTGGTCATGTTGACCCGGTAGACCACGTTGGGCGCGGTGGTGATCAGGTTCAGGTCGAACTCCCGCTCCAGCCGCTCCTGGATGACGTCCATATGCAGGAGCCCCAGGAAGCCGCAGCGGAACCCGAAGCCCAGCGCCTCCGACGTCTCGGGCTCGAAGGAGAGCGAGGCGTCGTTGAGTTGCAGCTTCTCCAGCGCGTCCCGCAGCCGGCCGTAGTCGTTGGTCTCCACCGGGTAGAGGCCCGTGAAGACCATCGGCGTGGCCTTGCGGTAGCCGGGCAGCGGCTCCGCGGCGGGGTTGTCGGCCAGGGTGATGGTGTCGCCCACGCGGACGTGCTTCACCTCGCGAATGGTCGCCGCCAGCGCCCCGACCTCCCCGGCGGTGAGCTCCTCCACCGGGGTCAGCCCCGGCCGGAAGATGTAAAGCTCGTCGACGATGAACTCCTTGCCCGTGGCCATGAAGCGGATCCGATCGCCCTTGCGCACGGTGCCTTCGAAGATGCGGAAGTAGGTGATGACGCCCTTGTAGGAGTCGTAGAAGGAGTCGTAGATGAGCGCGCGCAGGGGTGCCCGCCGGTCCCCCTTGGGCGGCGGCACGAAGTTGACCACGGCCTCCAGGATCTCCTTCATGCCGATTCCGGTCTTGGCGGAGGCCAGGATGGCGATGGAGGTGTCGAGGCCGATGACCTCCTCGATCTCCTTCTTCACCTTCTCCGGGTCGGCCGCAGGCAGATCGATCTTGTTGATGACCGGGATGATCTCCAGATCGTGCTCCAGGGCCATGTAGACGTTGGCCAGGGTCTGCGCCTCGATCCCCTGCGAAGCGTCCACCACCAGCAAGGCGCCCTCACAGGCCGCCAGGGCCCGGGAGACCTCATACGTGAAGTCGACGTGGCCGGGCGTGTCGATCAGGTTGAGCACGTACTGCTCACCGTCGTCGGCCACGTAGTCCATCCGGACGGACTGCGCCTTGATTGTGATGCCCCGTTCCCGTTCCAGCTCCATGTTGTCCAGGACCTGGTCGGTCATCTCCCGCTTCGTCAGGACCCCGGTAAACTCGATCAGCCGGTCGGCCAGCGTGGACTTGCCGTGGTCGATGTGCGCGATGATGCAGAAATTACGGATGTGCCTCTGGTCGACCATATCGCTTTCCTTTCTGCTCCCCCAGAACAGGCTTCAGAGTATTATAGCACCACCCCCGAACAGGTACAACGGCCCGCGGCCCTCACTTTCCGGGGTACTCCCCGGCCCGGAGCAGCTCCACCAGGGCGTCGGCCAGGTAGTAGACGGCCCGCTCGGCCTCCTCGAAGGTGTTCAGGGCGTTGCCGATCTCCAGCAGGATGGCCCCGGGCAGGAGGTCCTGGTTGTACCGGGCCTGGGGGGTGAGCGTGGGCAGGGTGATGCCGGGGTTGGCCTCCTCCATCTTCTCCATCAGCCGGTTGCAGAACGCCAGGTTCTCCTGCCAGTGGGTCAGGTCGTCCCGGACGCCGATCACGCACCGGACCCGGGCCACCGGCTGGCCGTCGATCCAGACCGTGGAGTCCAGGTCCATGTTGCCGTCTCGGTGCAGGTCCATCAGCACCTTCACCGTCGGCGCCTCCCGCAGAATCCGGCGGGCGGTGTTGCGGGACGACTGGTAGGCGTACTCGTAGCCCAGCTCCTGGTGCTTGAAGGGAGCGTGCACCGTGGTGACGCCCAGATCCCGGAGCCTTCGGGCCAGGATGGCCCCGATGTCGACGATGGTCCGCTTGCTGTGGTCGTAGGAGGCGATCCGCTGCAGGTCCTGGTCGCTGGTGACGGCCAGGTCCGGGAACTCGGAGATGTAGGCCTCGTAGTCGTGGGTATGGTAGATGCCCACCAGGGGCAGCCCGTCGTTGAGCACCGTCGCTCCGGGCTCGGGCCTCGGGAAGGGCGCCTCGGCCGCGGCGGGCGGGGACGGCCGGGGCTCCGGGCCGGGGCTCTCGCCTGCCGGAAGGGACGGGTCCACGGTCATGGGCTCCTCCGGCAAAGCACCCGGGCGCAGGAACGGCAGGGCTGCCTGGAAGAGGGTCTGCGGCCGCTGGGGCCCGGGGCCTGTCCACAGGAAGCGCAGGACGCGGTCGTCCGGTTCCCCCAGGGGGCCCCGTACCGCCAGGGCCGGCACCGCTCTGCGCAGCATCTGCCGGGCGGTGGGCAGGCCCGGCCGGAACAGGGCCGTCCAGAAGGACTCCTCGGTCCGCTCGGACTCGTGGGTCCGGCCGTCGGACGCCCGGGCGGTCATGGCCGGCAGCGAGCCGGACTCCGGGGGCCGGCGGTTGACCAGCAGGCCGACCGTCGCGGCCACCACCAAGAGGTAAGCGATAAGCAGCGGCCTCGCCGTCCACAGCTTGCGCTCGATGGCAACTCACCTCGCCTGGGTTCGTCGGACGTGGCTCGTGGGCCATACTCCAGTGTACGGACGAGCCGCCGGCGTTATGACAAGTGTGGACGCCCGGGCACGGAAAACGGGGCAGCCCCGACCTGGACGGGTCGGGGCTGCCCCGGAATGCCTACGCCCTATTTCACATCGACGATCTCGTACTCGATCCGGCCGGCCGGCGCCTCCACGACGACGACCTCGCCCTTGGTCCGGCCCATGATGGCCTTGCCCACGGGCGACTCGTTGGAGATCTTGTTCTTGGCCGGGTCGGCCTCCACCGTGCCCACGATGGTATACTCCAGCAGATCGCCGTATTCCAGGTCCTTCAGCACTACGGTGGAGCCAAGCCGGATCTTGCCCGCTTCAGCCTCGTCCTCCGACTCGTCCATGATCACGGCGTTGCGCAGCGTGTTCTCCAGCATGGCGATGCGGCCCTCAACGAACGCCTGCTCGTTGCGGGCGTCATCGTACTCGGAGTTCTCGGAGAGGTCGCCGTACGACCGGGCCTCTTTCAGGCGCTCCGCCACTTCCTTGCGCTTGACGTTCCGGAGGTAATCCAGCTCCTCCTGAAGCTGCTGAAGGCCTTCCGGCGACAACACGACCGGCTTGTTCTCTTCCATATCTGTCAATCTCCCTCGCAACCAACCGAATTGAAAAAAAGAAGAACCATGCAGAACAGCGCCCGCTGGCTTCGCGGCTATTGTAACTCCGCTGGCAGCCAGAATCAAGGGATGGGCCCGTCAATCCACCGGGCGCCCGGAGAGCCTGCCCTTCAACCGGATCTCCAGCGCCTCCACGGCCTCGCCGTAGAACGTGACCGGATCCTGGTCCGGCAGGTAAAGGGTCGCCTGCCAGCCGCCGAAGAATCCCGCCACGACGAAGTGGTACCCCTTCCCCCTCACCGTGACCGACTGCGCATCCCCATGGGCGGGCTCCACGGTGCAGTTCATCCGCCGCGCCAGCTCCGCTGCCACCTCGTGCAGGGTCATGACACCAGGCCCCCCACTGTAGCCAGAATGGTTCCACTTAGCTTACCACATCGCACCGGCGCGGAACAGGGGTGAATACTCCGCCCGGTCCGGGCGCACGCTAGGAGCGAAGCCTACTTCTCGGGATTGAGACGAAACTCGCCCATGCGGTGCCACCAGTCGTCGGGCTCCAGGCCCACCCTCCAGACGGCGATCCCCTTCAGATTGTATTGGTAGGCGAGCCGCAGCTTGGCCTCCAGGCTCCGCTCGTCCGGGAACCAGGCAACCCGCTGGCCTTCGTCGGTGAGGAAGACCGCCCGGTTCTCGGCATGCACCGGATCCCAGACCACCTCGGCCCCGAACTGGGCCGCGCGGCGCTGCATGCGCCCCGGCCCGTAAGCCGCGTTGGTATCCGCCAGCTCCGGCTCCAGGGCCCATTCGTAACCGTAGAGCGGAACGCCCAGCAGGATCTTCTGCGACGGCATCACGCCGATCGCGTAACGGATCACCCGCTCCGTCCAGTCCAGCGAGGCCACAGGGCCCGGCTCGCCACCGAGCCAGTGCTGATCGTACGCCATGATGTAGAAGTGATCGACGATCTTCCCGATGGCCGCGTAGTCGGTCGCGCCGCCCCACCCCGAGGTGGTGTCCGACGTCTTGGCGGCGGCCGCGACGGAGAGGGTCAGGCCCAGCGGTTCCAACCGCTCCTTCAGGCGGCGGAGAAACTGCGTGTACGCTTCCCGGTCCTCGGGCGGGATGTTCTCGAAGTCGATCTGGATACCGCTGACGCCGAGCCGGCCGGCCTCGTCCAGCATGGACGACATGGCGCGCTCCTGCACGACGGGATCCGTCAGGATCCGGTGCGCCAGGTCGGGGTCGAAGCCCGCGTCGGAGAAGTTCCCGAAGAGGAGCACCCGCTTCTGGTGGCTGGTGACACCCCGGATGAGGGTCTGGTCCTTGCCGACCGCGTTCCCCTCCGCGTCGAAGCCGTACCCGAAGACGATCACCTGGTCCAGGTGATGGGCGTTCAGCCGCACCGATTCCAGCGAATCGCTGTCGTAGTCCACGTAATAGCCCGCGATCCAGAACCCTTCGCCCGGTGGCGCCGTGTCCAGCGGACGGTCCAGGTAGGCCCGGAGCCACAGCGGGTCGAAGGGCGGATGCGGTGCGGTGTACTGCCCCAGCAGAAATCCGCCGGCACCGGCGGCGGCGGCGACCAGCAGCGCGGCAAGCACCGCCCAGCCGGTGCGTCGCCGGGGTCGGTGCGGATGTGCGGGAATCGGCTGCCTCGGGTCCGGAAAGGACATGCTGCATCACCTCAGCGATCGCCGGGGCAGGGTGCCGTCGGCTGTTCGCTGATTAGGACGGCGTGCAGCGAAAAAAGGTTCGCGTCAGCGCAGCTCAGTGGGGACAAAGGCGTCCGCCAGCCCGATGAGGAAGGCGGCGATCAGGGCGCCCCACCAGGTGACCGTCAGCCATCCGGGGAACAGCCATCCGGTCAGGTAGATGATCACCGCCGCGGCGATGAACCCGGCGACGCCCCGCCCGGCCGGGGAGGCCCCGCGTCCCAGCATGGCCTGGGCGACCCAGCCGAGGCCGGCAATCACCAGGGAGGCAAACAGCGCCGCCCAGAATCCATTCACGGCGAAGCCCGGGGTCAGCCAGGCGACCACCAGCAGGACGACGGCCGACACGACGAACCGTACGATCGCCCCCATCATGGCGCCTCTCACCTCCATATTCTGCGCAGTAGTCTGACCGCGCGACAAATCGATTATTCGCGGCGGGAATTCCCTTGCATGCCAGCCAGGGCTATGCTAGAATTCCGATGTTAAATGCCGATGCTTGGAGGTGAGGAGTTGGCTAACACGAGGTCCGCGAAGAAGCGTGCCCTGGTCGCTGCGAAGCGCACCGCACGCAACAAGATGGTCAAGTCCAGCCTCCGGACGGCAATTCGCAAGTTCCGGGAGGCGCTTGGCACCGAGAACGCCCCGATCCTGCTCAACCGGGCCTTCTCGGCACTGGACCGGGCAGCCTCGAAGGGCGTCATCCACAAGAACACCGCCGCCCGGAAGAAGGCGCGCCTGGCCAAGGCACTGGCCAAGGCCACTGCGGCCCAGGCCGTTGCTGCCGCCAACGAGTAGGCCGGCACTCTTTCATCACCGTACAGAAGCCCCAACCGCAGATGCGGTTGGGGCTCTTACGTTCCCTCAGCCCTGTTCGCCCACCAGTTCGGCAACCACCGTCTCCAGGGTGAGCCGCGGGTCGTAGCCGGACTTGATCGCCAGGTCGGCCTCCAGCAGCCGCTTCAGGGCGCGGACGATCTCGGCCCGGTCCACGGTCGCGGCATGCTCGGCCAGCTTGCCGTACGCGTAGGGGTGCATGTGCGCCAGCTGCGCCGCCTCCTTCGGGGAGAGCCGCCGCGCCGCCAGCGCCTTGACCAGGAGCAACTGCCGGAAGCGGCCGGTCAGCGCGCTGAGCAGCTGCAGGGGGTGGTCCACCTGCTGCAGCAGACGCTCCAGCAGGGCCACCGCGCGCGCCCGCTCCCGCCTCAGCACCGCGTCGCTGAGCCGGAAGATCTCCGTCTCCGCCATGGCGGAGACCATGGTCTCCACGTCCGCGGCCCGGATCTCGCCCGCAGGACCCACGTAGAGCACCAGCTTCTCCAGCTCCCGGGCGAGCATCCCCAGGTCCGTACCGACGCGCTCCACCAGGAGGTGTGCCGCCTGGCCGCCCAGCCGCTTCCCCTCGGACTGCGCCCGCCGCTGGGCCCACATGGCCGCGTCCTCCGGCTTCAGCGGTCGGCACTCCACCGCGGCTCCGGCGGCCATCAGGGCCTTGGTGGTCTTCCGGCGTACGTCCACCTGGGCGGCCAGGAAGAGGAGCACGGTGGAGGCCACCGGCGCCTTCAGGTAGCCCAGCAGCGCCGCGTCCCCGGCGTCCGCCGGGGCCTGCTCGTCGGAGCCTCCCCTGCGCCGGGGCACGATGGCCGGGCACTCCTTCACCACCACCAGCCGCTTCTCCGCGAAGAACGGCTGGGTCTGCGCGAGGCTCAGGGCCTGGCTGAGCTGGTCGGGCCCGGGTTCCAGCACGTGGAAGTTGAAGTCGGCGGTCTCGGGGTGGACGACCGCCGCGCGCAGGGCGCGGTACACCTCCTCCACGAGGAAGCCCTCTTCCCCGTAGACCAGGTAGACCGGTCGGAGGATCCCCCGGCCGATCTCGTCCAGCACTTCGTGGTACTGCAACGCGGCGCCACTCCCTCCCGTCATCTGCGTTCAACCATTCGGGGCCGACAGCCGCCGTCCCTGCAGGACCGCCGGCGGCGGAAAACGAATGTATGAGCCATCTCATCTCCGACAGGAGGCGATGGTGTGCGCCGCGGCCCGGCCGTCTTGCTGCTGATCTGCCTGCTCTTCGGGGCAGCGTACGGCGCGTGGCGCGCCGCTGCCTTCGGCTACGGCCAGCTGTCCGCGTTCCAGCCCGTCGCGGCCCGGGCCGAACGGCCGGCGATAGGATCCGCCCCGCTGGCCGATCGGGTCGTGCTGCTCCTCATCGACGGGCTGACGGCCGACCGCGTCTACCGGCTGCCCTCGCTGGACTGGCTGCGCCGGCACGGCGCGGCTTACCGCCTGGAGGCCGCGGAAGCCGGCGGTACATCCGACTGGACGGCTACGCTGCTCAGCGGCACGCCCCCGGCCCACGGCGGGTTCCCCGCCGCCCCCGGCGGCGGTACCGCCGGCGTCGATACCCTGATCGACGCCGCCGCCCGGAGCCAGGTTCCGGCGGGCGGGGCCGGCGGCCCCGCGCTGGCGGCCCTGGCGGGCGGCGCGCTGTCGCCGTGGCGGGAGGGCGCCACGCTGGCCGAGCTGGGGGACGCGGTGTACGCCATGCTGGAGCCCGGCGGGCCACGGCTCGTCATCGTCCAGGCGGCGGATCTCGCCGGCGGCGAGGTGGACGACGGTGCCCTGGCGGAGCTGGACCTCCGCCTGGTCGCGCTTTTTGACCGCATCGACTGGCGGGACACCGCGGTCGTCGTCGCGGGCTCTCCCGACGGGCGTGCCGCACGCACCGGGTCCCCGCTCATCCTGGCCGGCAGCGGCGTGCTCGCCGGGGGAGGCGGCGACGCCACCGTCTACGACGTGGCTCCGACCGTGGCCGCCCTCGCCGGCCTGCCCGCGCCCGTTTCCCCCCGGGGGAAGCCCATCCTCAGCGCGCTCGCCGTGGAGGGGCGGCCGCTGGATGCGCTGACCCAGGTCCACCTGGAATCCCGCCGGGCGTGGGCGGCAGCCGCGCTCGCGGCGTACGGTTCGCACGAGGAGCTGCCGCCCGCCCCGGCGTCGGCCGTCGAGGGAGCAGCATACCTGGAGCGCATGGAACAGCGGCTTCGCACCGCGCGCGAGACCTGGATGAAGGCCGGCGCCCTCGACCGGCTGCCGTACGTGGGGCCGGCCCTGCTGCTGATGCTGCTCTACCTCTTGTTCGTCTACCGCAGCCCCTCCGGCGGGGCTGCATTCCGGGCGCACCTGGCGTACCTCGCCGCCTTCCACCTCCTATTCTTCGCCCTGGGAGGCCAGTACGGCACCGGGGCAGCCGGCCTGGATGGCCCCTGGGCCTGGGCGGCGCTGCGTTACGTCCTGGCAGCGGCCGGGGCCGGGGTGCTGGCCGCCTCTGCGGCGGGCTACGCCGTTTCCCGGCGCCCCTTCCGGAAGTCCCGGTACGTGGCCGCCGCCGGCCTGCACGCCGCCCTGAGCTGCGCGGCGCTCCTCGCGCTGCCCGTCGGCGCCCTGGTGCTCGCCACCGGTTGGGAGTTTCCCGTGGCCCTGCCGCCGGCCGGCCTCTGGGTATGGTTCTTCCTCACCTGCCTGCAGGTGATGGTCCTCGGCGCCCTGGCGCCCGTATGGGCCGTGGTCACCGTGCAGGCGGCCCGCTTCGCCCGGCACCGCTGGCCGGTCCCCGAGGTGGGCGACCCCGAGGTCAACGCGGACCGGGTGGTCCGGCTCAAGGCCCTGCGGCGGGCCAGACGGCGCAGCTAAAAACCGTCACCACACTCCGATCAGGCGGCCGCTCCACGGCAGGAGCGGCCGCCCCGGCGCGCCTGGAGGCCGCCCGCGGCTGCCTTCTACCCGGACCTGGAAGCCGTCGGTGCGCACCGTCACCGTGCCGTGCCGGTCCGTGCGCCAGATCTCGGCGCCTGCCCGGCTCAGCCTATCGAGCACGTCGGCGTGGGGGTGGCCGAAAGGATTGCCCGCGCCGGCGGAGATGACGGCGTACCTTGGGCGCACGGCCTCCAGGAACCGATCGCCGGTCGAGAAGCGGGAGCCGTGGTGCGACACCTTCAGCACGTCCGCCCGCAGCAGGCGGCCCCGCTCCACCAGCCGCTCCTCGGCGACCGCCTCGAGGTCGCAGGCCAGCAGGAAGGCAACCTGCCGGTACACCACCCGCAGGGCCACGCAGTTGGCGTTGTCGTCGGAGCGGCTGCCCGTGATCGGCGGGGACGGAGGCCCGAGGACCTCCAGGAACACCTCCTCCCCCAACCGCAGGACCTCGCCCTCCTGCGGCACCCGCACGGGCACCCCCAGCGCCCTGGCCGTCTCCAGCGCGGACACGTGGTGAACCTCCTCCGCCCGGGGGGTGCTCACGAGCACCTGCCCCACAGGGAGCGCCCGCAGCACACTTCCCGCCCCGCCCACGTGATCGACGTCGGGGTGGGTGAGAACGAAGAGGTCCAGGCGGCGGACCCCGATTCGCCTGAGGTGCGGCACAACCACCGCCGCGCCGGCATCGAACCTGCCTCCGCCCGTCCCGAACTCGTAAGCGGGTCCGGCGTCGACCAGCGCCGCGTGGTCCCCCGGCGCCTTCACCAGGATGGCGTCGCCCTGACCGACGTCCAGGACCACGAGCTCCAGCGCGTCCGGCGGCGCGGCCAGGGCAAGCCGCCAGGAGAGCGCCGCGCCGGCCGCCGCCAGCAGCGCGAGGGCGCCGGCAAGCGCGCCACCCGCGCGCACGGCCCGCCGGCAGGCCCGAAGCCGGGCCCACAGCGCCGCCGGAATCCGGCGGGCCTCCGGCAACGCCGCCCAGGCCAGGGCGGCGTACCACCCGAGGGCCCACCCCGGCGGCAGGCGCCCCACATCGACCTGAGCCAGCGGCACCGACGCCAGGGCCTTCACCATGTACACCAGGCCGACCAGGGCCCCGCGCCCGGCGACCCCCAGCAGCCACACGGCCGGCGGCGCGAACAGGCCCAGCAGGACCGTCGCCAGCCCGAAGGGCACCAGCAGCCCCACGTACGGGATCACCGCCAGGTTGGCCAGGGGACCCACCGGAGAGAACAGGCCGAACGCGTGCAGGCTGAGCGGCTCCACCAGGGCCTGGGCGGCAAGGGTTGCCGCCAGGCCGGCCGACAGCCACGAAGGAGGCTTGCCGGGCAACGCCCGGGCCAGGCGCGGCTCCAGCCACCCCCGGATGGGACCCGCCAGCAGCAGAATGCCCAGCGTGGCCGCCACGGAGAGCTGGAAACCCAGGTCGAACAGCAGCCCCGGCACGCCCATGAGCAGCAGGGCCGCGGCTGCGCCCAGGGTGTTCAGCGCGTCCCGCTCCCGCCCCAGGATGTCCCCGGCCAGCACCAGCACCGCCATGAGCCCGGCCCGCAGTACCGAGGGGCTGGCGCCGGTGAGGAAGATGAAGAACACCACGGCGGGGACCGCCAGTGCGGCGGCGGCCCGGCGCCCCAACCCCGCCCGGTACAGGAGCCAGAGCAGGGGCATGACCACCATGGCCACGTTGCCGCCGCTCACCGCCAGCAAGTGGAAGACCCCCGCGCCGCGGAAGGCGTCCGCGACGTCTTCCGGCAGGTGGCCGCGGCTTCCGAAGAGCAGCCCGGCCATCAGGGCGGCCTCTCGCTCGGGCAACGCCTGTTGGAGCACCGCCTCCAGCCGCAGCCTGGTCGCCACGGCAACCCGCCGGAACCAGTCGACCCGGCCCGGCCCCATCCGCTCGGCCGGGCCGGACTCCATCACCAGGTAGACCGACTGGCGGGCCAGGTACGCGGCCTCGTCGAATCCCCCCGGCCGGCGCGCCGGTGCGGGCGGCGTCAGGACGCCGGTCGCGGCGACCCGTTCCCCGTACGCGGGTGCCGTGCCGCCCCGCTGCGCCACCCGCACCCGCCCCCGGGCCGGCTGCCCCTGCGCCGCCTCCGCGGCGACGATATACGTGACGCGTCCGTCTTCCTGCAGCGCAGGCTCGCTCACCACCGTGCCGACGAGGGTCACCCGCCGGTCGGTCCAGGCGTCCAGGTTCCCCCTGCCCGCGGTCTGCACGTAGGACCAGCGCGCCGCACCGGCAAGCGCGATCGCCGCCAGAAGCAGAGCCCCACCCCTCCGCCCCGCCGCCAGCGCGGCCAAGGGCACGAGGATCGCCGCGCAGAGCACGGGATGGGGGCGCACCCACTCGGCGGCCAGGATGCCAAGCGCAAAGGCCACCGCCAAGAGCAGCGCCGGACGATTGTGCACGGGTAGACCTCCGACAACCATTTTATGGAAATTTCTGCACGCCCGGTCGTTCTCCTGCTACACCTTGGGCCGGTACCCTGGCCCGCCTGCAGAATGGTTACTTATGGGGCATTCGGGCTATAGGCACCAGAGAAGGCGGCAGCTAGAATAAAGGTAGGCAAGTTAGTTCGAGAATTCACGAACACAACCGTCCAAGCTGCTCGTGCGAGGAGGCGATCCGCATGATCTTCCAGGTGACACCCGAAACCCATCTGCTCCTCTGCCTCCTCCTCATGGCCGTGGCGGTTATCGCCGCGATGGTCATCATGGACCTGCCGGCCCCCGCACAACCGCCGCGCCGGCGGCGCGCGAAGCGGCGCGCGTGCCGCCGCGGCAGAGCGCACCTGCGGGTGATTTCCCCCCGTAAGGCCATGGAAATATAGGATAATTGAGCTACAGCCACCAGCCAGCGCTGGTGGCCGTTTATTTTTTGTGGTTTACGTGCTTGACTTGAAGGAACCGCCCCCCCATAGGACGAATGATGATGGCTGGCGTGTGGCTCTGTCCGACGGGCAGAGCGAACACGCCCCAACTCTTGCAGAAAGGCGTGAGGTCGCTACGAACAACATGGTCGAGTTTCGGGGCGTGTCGAAGCGGTTCGATTCGACCGAAGCCCTAAACGATCTTACCCTCGAAATTCGTCCGGGCGAGTTCCTGACGCTTCTCGGGCCCAGCGGCTGCGGCAAGACCACGACCCTCAGGCTGCTGGCCGGGTTCGAGGAACCCACCTCCGGAGAGATCTGGCTGGCGGGCAGACCGGTTCAGGGACTCCCAGCGTACAAGCGACCCGTCAATACGGTCTTCCAGCACTACGCGCTGTTCCCGCACATGACCGTATTCGACAACGTCGCGTTCGGCCTGCGCATGAAGAAGGTAGCCCCGGCAGAGATCCGGCGGCGGGTCGCGGAGGCCCTGGAGTTGGTTCGGCTGGGCGACATGGGGAGCCGACGTCCCCATGAGCTCTCCGGAGGCCAGCAGCAGCGGGTCGCCCTGGCGCGCGCCCTGGTCATGGAGCCGAAGGTGCTGCTGCTGGACGAGCCGCTGGGGGCGCTGGACCTCCAGCTGCGGCGTGCGATGCAGGTGGAACTCAGGCAGCTCCAGCGCAAGCTGGGAGCGACCTTCCTATATGTGACACACGACCAGGAGGAAGCGCTCGCGATGTCCGACCGCATCGCGGTGATGCGCAACGGCCGGGTGGAGCAGGTCGGCACTCCCGAGGAGGTCTACCTGCGCCCGGCCACCCGCTTCGTTGCGCAGTTCCTGGGCGAGGCCAACCTGCTGGAGGGCGAGGGTGCGGCCAACGGCCGGCTGCGGTGGGGCGACTACCACCTGCAGGTGAGCCGCCACCTGTCGCCCGGCAAGACGACGGTGGCGCTGCGCCCCGAGCAGGTGCAGGTCCGGTGGCCCGGGTCGACGGAGCCGGCGCGGCCGGCGGAGAACCGGGTCCACGGCATCGTGGCCGAGCGGCTCTTCGTCGGCACCGGCACCCGGCTGATGGTGGAGGTGGCCGGCCGACGGCTGGCCGCTCTGCTGCCCGCAGGCCCGGGACCGGATATCGGCGACCAGGTCGAGCTCCGCTTCGCCGCGGAGCACTGCGTGGTGGTGGCGCCATGAGCCGGCGGGCAGGCTGGGCCATGCTGGCCCCCACCGTGATCTGGCTCGTGGCGCTGGTCGCCGCGCCGATGGCCCTGATGCTGGTCTACAGCTTGGCGGTTCAGATCGCCCCCGACTCGCCCTGGCCCCAGGGGTTCACGCTGGCGCACTACAGCCGGCTGCTGGACCCGCTCTACCTGCGCATCTTCGTGCGCTCGGTGGTGCAGGCGGCCCTGGCGACACTGCTTTCGCTGCTCCTGGGCTACCCCCTGGCCTACTACATCGCCCGCAGCCCGATGCGGCGGCGCGGCCGGCTGCTCCTGCTGGTGGTCATCCCGTTCTGGACCAACTTCCTGGTCCGCACATATGCCCTGATGGTGCTCATGCGGGCGCAGGGGGTCATCAACTCGCTGCTGATGGCCATCGGGGTGATTGACGACCCCCTCCCCCTTCTCTATAATGAGGCGGCGGTGCAGGTGGGACTCGTCTATACCCTGCTCCCGCTGCTCGTCCTCCCGCTCTACGCGAACCTGGAGAAGCTGGACGAGCGACTGCTGGCCGCCGCGCAGGACCTGGGCGCGAACCCGTGGACGGCGTTCTGGTCGGTGACCTGGCCGCTCTCCCGGCCCGGCGTCCTGGTCGGAGGGATGATGGTCTTCATCTCCGCCTTCGGCATGTACCTGGTTCCCGACCTCATGGGCGGCGCCCGCTCGATCATGATTGGCAACCTGATCCAGAACCAGTTCCTGCAGGCGCGCAACTGGCCCTTCGGCGCGGCCGTCGCACTGGCCCTGACCGCGGTGGTGCTCGTGGTCGCGCTGCTGGTGCAGCGGGCCGGGCGCATCGACGGCGGGGAGGTGAAGCGGTGAAGCGGGGCAGCGGCTTGCTGCGGCTCCACGCCGCACTGGTGTATGGGTTCCTCTACCTGCCCATCTTCCTGCTTGTCATTCTGTCGTTCAACAGCTCACGGACCAGCGCGGTCTGGAAGGGCTTCACGCTGGACTGGTACGTGCGGCTCTTTCAGAACCGGCTGCTGTGGGAGGCGGTCAAGAACAGCCTGATCATCGCTGCCGCCACCGCGGTCATCGCCACGGCCCTGGGCACGGCAGCGGCGCTCGCCCTGCACAGGCGCCACATCCCCGGCCGGGTCTGGATTGAGGGGCTGCTGTACGTGCCCCTGGTTCTGCCCGACATCGTGCTTGGCGTGGGCGCGCTGGTCCTGTTCACGGCTCTCGGGATCTCCCTCGGCCTGGGCACGATCCTGGCTGCACACGTGGGGACCTCGATCTCGTACGTGGTCCTGGTGCTGCGGGCTCGGCTGAGCGACATGGACGAACGCCTGGAGGAAGCGGCCCGCGACCTGGGCGCCACCCCGTGGCAGACCCTGCGCTACGTGACCCTGCCCCTCCTCATGCCGGCCATCGTCGCCGCCATCCTGCTTTCCTTCACCCTGTCGCTGGACGACTTCATCCTCTCGTTCTTCACCGCGGGCCCCGGGGCCACCACCCTGCCCCTGCGCGTCTACGGGATGATGAAGACCGGCCTGACCCCTGAGGTGAACGCCCTGTCCACCATCATGGTGCTGGTGACGGGGATTGCCACCACTCTGTACCTCCGGCTGACGGAGAACCGAATCTAGTATGCTTGCGGGAGGAAAAGAACGGAATGAAGAAGCGTGTGGGGTTCGCGCTGGCCGCCCTGCTGGTGGCGGCCGTGGCCCTGTCGGGCTGCTCAGTCGGAGGGAGCACGGGCGCAGCGTCTGACCTGCCCCGGCCCGAGCGGGATCCGAGCGTGGACATGAGCCGGCTCTCCGCCGAGCTCAACGTCTTTACCTGGACGGAGTACCTGCCGCAGTCGATCATCCGCGAGTTCGAGCGGGTCTACAACGTCCGGGTCAACTACGACACCTACTCCAGCAACGAGGAGATGCACGCCAAGCTGAAGGCCGGCGCCTCGGGCTACGACATCATCATCCCGGAGATCTACATGATCAAGGTGCTGCGCCGGGAAGGGCTGCTGGAGGAGCTGGACCACGCCAACATCCCCAACCTGAAGAACATCGATGACCGCTTCCGCGGGCTGGACCACGACCCGGAGCTGAGGTACTCCGTACCCTACGTGTGGGGCACCACGGGGATCGTCATCAACACGGAGAAGATCAGCCCCGATCAGATGACGTCCTGGGCCGACCTGTGGAACCCCGAGTTCCAGGGGAGGCTGGTCGTGCCGGACGACGCCCGTGAGATGATCGGCATCGCCCTGCGCACCGAGGGGTACGGCGTCAACACCACCGACCCGGATGCGCTGGCCCGGGCCAAGGAGAAGCTGAAGGCGCTGAAGCCCAACGTCAAGGCCTTCAACAGCGACAGCCCGAAGGATCTGCTGCTCGGCGGCGAGGTCTGGGGCGGCGTGGTGTGGAGCGGCGAGGCGGCCCTGGTCATGCGGGAGAGCGACGCGTTCCAGTTCATCCTGCCGCCCGAGGGCGTGACCATGTGGGTGGACAACGTGGCGATCCCGAAGGACGCGCCGCACAAGTACACCGCCGAGGTGTTCATCAACTTCCTGCTGGATCCGGTGGTCAGCGCCCGCATCTCCGCCGAGTACCCCTACGGCAACCCCAACAAGGCGGCCATGCCGTACATCTCCGCCGAGGACCTGGCCAACCCGGCCATCAACCCGCCGGCGGAGTGGCTGCGGAACGCGGAGTCGCTGGACGACCTGGGCGACCAGATGAACCAGATCTACGACCAGATCTGGACCGAAGTGAAAGGCTGATGCGCTGCGGGGAGCGGGAAACCGCTCCCCGCTTCTTGCATGCGGAGGGGCGGGAAGGATCCCGGCTGCCAAAGTACGAACAATTGGTAAGATCCCTTCTGATTTTCTGAGGAGGTCAAATCATGTCCACCCATTCCCCGGCTCCCGCCGACGACGTCCTGAGGCCCCGGGACCTGGGCCAGATCCTGGACCAGACCTTCCGGGTTTTCGGCCGTTCGTGGCGCTCGCTGCTTCCGATGGGGCTGATCGGCGCCACCCCCGGCCTGCTGTACTCGCTGTTTGTGCTGTCGCTCTCGCCCGACCTGCAGATGGGGCCGTTCGGCAACCCCCTGGTCCGCGCCCTCGCCGCGGCCGACGCGGGCGACTTTTCGGGCGTGCTGCGGCTGGGCTCGCTGATGGTGGTCTCGTGGGTGGCGATCCTCCTGCTCTACCCGCTGTACAAGGGCGCCCTTCTGGACGCCGCGACGCGGGCCGTACTGCACATGCCGCCCGTCTCCGTGGGCGAGTCGTTCCGGGTGGGGGCGACCCGTTACGGTGCGATGCTCGGATCCCACGCGCTCCTCGTCCTCATGTGGATCGCCGCCGTCCCCCTGCTCGCGCTGGCCGGGCTGCTGGTGCTCGCCTTCCTCACCATCCCCGTAGGGCTGATCGCCCTGGCCACCTTCACGGTCTTCACGGGCCACGCCGTGGTGGTGGAGCAGAAGGGCGCGGGCAGCGCCATCGGCCGCTCCTTCGAGCTGGTCCGCTCCCGCTTCTGGCCGCTGCTGGGCACGGGGATTGTCTTCTGGCTGCTGAGCACCCTGCTCAGCTACATCGTGGTCGGTCCTTCCAGCTTCGCGGCGGGCATCGTCACCGCCATCACCGGGTCCTTCCTGCCCTTCACGCTGCTGACGCTGGTGGAAGGGTTGGCGGCCACCTTCATCACCCCGTTCATGGCGGTCGGCCTCACCGTCGTCTACTTCGACACCCGGGTCCGCAGGGAGGGGTACGATCTGGAGTGGATGGCCCGGCAGCAGGCGGAGTCCGCCACCGGGGACTTCCAGCCATGAGGCGGGCGCTGGCCACCCTTCTTCTCGTGCTGTGGCTGCCGTCGGCGGCCGCGTCTGCCCCGCTGCCGGCCGGGGCGTACGCCGGCCGGCTGGAGGAGGCGGCTGCGCTCCTGGATGAGGCCGAGCGGCTGGCACAGCAGGGGGACGAGACCGCGGCGCGGCGCAGGATCTACGCCGCGGCCGACCGCCTGTCCGGCGTGGACGCGGTGTGGGCCGACGCCGGCGACGTGGAGGCCGATCTTACGGACCTGATGGACTCGCTGCGCGGGGCCGCGGAGGATCCCGAGGCGCTGTCCCGTGCCCGGGGGTTGCTTGCGGAGCACCTGCACGCGGCCGCGGACCTGGTGGAGGCCGAACCCGTCCATGCGCCGGGCGCCCGCGCATCCCTGGACCGCGCGCTGGCGCAGGTGGCCGGCCAGTCGCTGCTGGACCGGGCCCGCGAGTGGGTCCTTGGCCTGTTCACCCGGCCGCTGCAAGGGAAGGAACTGGGGCCGGTGCCGCCGTCGGTCTGGTGGATCGGCGGCGCCGTCGGGGCCCTGGCCTTGGCCTGGGCCGGATTCGCCCTCTACCGCGGCCTGACCGGTCACGGAGCGGGAACCGAAGGGACCTGGCGGGAGGGCCGCCGTACGGAACCCGCCCGCCCGCCGACGCCGGCGGAGCTGCTGCACGCGGCGCAGGAGGCCGCCGACCGCAGCGACTACCTCGCCGCGGTACGGCTGTCCCACCTGGCGCTGCTCCAGCACCTGGACGGGCTGGGGATTATCCGCTACCAGCCCGCACAGACCGACCGGGAACATGAGCGGCAGCTGGCCCGCCGGCGGCCGGATCTCGTCCCGGCCCTGCGCAGCCTGCATGACCTGCTCGAAGGGCTCCTCTACGGCGGCCGGCCGGCCCGGGCGGACGAGTTCCGGCAGGCAGAGTCCCTGGTGATGCAGCTCTGGCGAGAGGGGGATGCCACATCCGGAAGCGCGGCGACACCTGGGCCGTCATCGTCGGCCTGATCGCGCTGATCTTCGTTTCCGTCCTCTTCGGCGGAGACCCTCAGCCCCGCGCCCGGCTCGCGCCGGCCGGCTCGTCCTGGGCGCAGACGCCGGAAGGGCTTTCCGCCATCTACGCCGTCCTGGCCGACCAGGGGGCGGCGCGGCGCTGGACCCTGCCGCTGGACCGGCTGGACGGCTCCGTGGACCGGCTGGTCGTGTGGAACGTGGACGGCCTGGATCCCGACGAGGTGGACGCCCTGGAGGCGTGGGTGTTCGCCGGCGGAACGGCGCTGGTGGGCGGACCGCTTTCCGGGTTCAGGGGCACCTTCCAGCCGGCGGCGGAAGGCACGGCCCGCCCGGCGGCCCCTCACCCGGCCACCCTGGGGATCCGTGCGGTCTCCGTGGGCAGCGGCCGCTTCGGCGGCGCCCGGGGGAGCGGCTGATCCACCTGAAGGACGAGGAAGGCCGGCCCGTGCTGGTCTCCTGGCGGGTGGGCGAGGGCCGGATCTTCTGGTCGGCGGACACCGCCTGGCTCAGCAATGCTCGCATCGGAGAGGCCCAGAACCTGGATCTGGCCCTGCAGATCCTGCTGCCCCCCGACGGGGGACAGGTCGCCTTCGACGAGTACCACCACGGGTTCGTCGCGCCAACCCACTGGTGGCAGGTCCTGCGGGGATCCCTGCAGGCCTTCGGGCTGATGCTCGCGGCCGCGGTCGCCCTCCTGTTCTGGTCCTACGGCGCCCGGTTCGGCTCGCCGCTGCCGGCGCCGGAACGCCCGCCGCGGGCGGCGGTGGAGTACGTGCACTCCATGAGCCGGCTGTACCGCCGGGCCGGGGCCCGCGCCGTGGTCCTGCGCGCCCTGCACCGTTCGCTCCGCACGGAGCTCAGCCGGCTGACCGGCGGTGCGGAGGGGCTGAGCCACGGGGAGATCGCCGGACGCGCGGCGGCCCGGTGCGGCGTGCCGGCCGGAGAGATCGAGCGGCTCCTGGAACGCACCGCGGACCTGAACCACATCCCCGCCGACGCCGAGCTCATCGATCTGGCCCGGCAGGCGGAGAAGCTGCGGAGGAGAATCGAGCATGCCACTTACCGAGACGGTTGAGACCCTGCGCCGCATCGAGGCCGAGCTCCGAAAGGTCATCGTCGGCCAGGACCAGGTGATCGAGCAGCTGCTGGTGGCCCTGCTGGCCGGCGGTCACGTGCTCATTGAGGGCGTGCCGGGCCTGGCCAAGACCCTCCTGGTGCGCAGCCTGGCGCAGGCTCTGGGGGTCAGCTTCCGGCGCATCCAGTTCACGCCCGACCTGATGCCCGCCGACGTGGTGGGCACCACGGTCTTCAACCCCAGGGACCTGACCTTCGAGGTGCGGCGCGGCCCGGTCTTCACCAACCTGCTCCTGGCCGACGAGGTCAACCGCACCCCGCCCAAGACCCAGTCCGCCCTGCTGGAGGCGATGGAGGAGCGGCAGGTGACCCTGGACGGCCAGCCCTACCCCCTGCCCGAGCCGTTCATGGTCATCGCCACCCAGAACCCCATCGAGTACGAGGGCACCTACCCGTTGCCCGAGGCGCAGCTGGACCGGTTCCTCATGAAGATCCAGATGGACTACCCCGCCGCCGAGGAGGAGCGGGCGATCCTGGAGCGGCACTACCGCGGGTTCCGCGCCCAGGAGCTGGACCGCGCGGGGATCGGCCGGGTGCTGGACGGGCCGGGGCTGCTGGCGCTCCGTTCGGCCCACCGGAGCGTCACGGTGGAACCCGAGGTGCTGGACTACATCAACCGGATCGTGCGGGCCACGCGTGCGTGGTCGACCCTCGCGGTGGGGGCAAGCCCGCGCGGCGCCGTCGCCCTCCTGGTGTGCGCCCAGTCGCTGGCGCTCATCCGCGGACGGGACTACGTGGTGCCCGACGACATCAAGGAGATGGCGGCGCCCGTCCTGCGCCACCGGGTAATCCTGCGACCTGAGGCCGAGGTCGAGGGGGTGCGGGCCGACCAGGTGCTGGAGCAGATCCTCCAGTCCCAGCCGGTCCCACGTTGATGAGGGCCGACCGCGTCACCGTGCGCTTCAGCCCCACGCCCCGCCTGCCCCTCCTCCTCGCCCTGGCGGCCCTGCCGGCGCTCTTCCCCGGCCTGCTCTGGCTCAGCCTGGCGCTGGCGGCGGCGCTCACCGGGGTTGCGCTGGCGGATCTGGCCGCATCCCGGCGCACCATCGAGGCGGAGCGGCGCGTGGAGAACCCCCTCTCCCTGGGGGAGGAGAACCCCGTTCGCCTCGCGTTCCGCTGCCAAGGCGCCCCCGTGACCCTGGAGGTGTGCGACGACCTGCCGCTCCACCTGGAGCCGGCGGGGGAGTGGCCGGTGGTGCGGCTGGAGGAGGGCGCATGGGTGGAGGTCGGATACCGGGTCCGGCCCGGGCGGCGCGGGCGGTACGCGATCGGCCCCCTCCACGGCCGGTACCGCTCGCGGCTGGGGCTCTGGAACCGCATGATCACGTGGCCGATCACCGACGAGGTCCGGGTTTACCCGAACCTCCTGGCGGTGCGCCAGTACGAGGTCGCGATGCGGCAGGGCCGCCAGATGGAAGGGCTGAAGCGGGCCCGCCTGCGGGGAGCCGGCACCGAGTTCGAATCGCTGCGGGAGTACCAGGAGGGGGACGAGTTCCGGGCCATCAACTGGCCGGCGACCGCCCGCCGGGGCAGCCTGGTCACCAACCTCTACCAGGTCGACCGCTCCCAGCCCATTATGCTGCTGGTCGACGCCGGCCGGCTGATGATCCCGCAGATCCAGGGGCTCTCCCGCCTGGACTACGTGCTCAACGCGGCGATGCTTCTGGCGACGGTGGCCGCGGAGCGGGGCGACCAGGTGGGGCTGATGCTCTTCGGCGGCGAGGTGAAGGCCTTCGTGCCGCCGCGGAAGGGGCGGCGGCAGGTGATGGCCATGCTGGAGTCCCTTTACGACCTTCAGCCCGAACAGGTCGAGCCCGACTACGGCCGTATGCTGGGCTGGTTCGCCGCCCGGCACCGCAGGCGGTCCCTGCTGGTGCTCTTCACCGACCTGGTCGATCCGGAGATCAACCGGGGGCTCACGGCGCACCTGAGCGCCTTGGCGGCCCGCCACCTGGTGCTCGTCGTCACGCTGACCGATCCCGCCCTGCTCGCCCTCAGCCGCTGCATACCCGAGAACGCCCAGCAGGCATACGAAAAGGCCACTGCGCTGGAGGTCCTGGCACAGCGGGCCGAGACCCGGGCCAGGCTGCAGCGCAGCGGCGTGCTGGTGATCGACGTGCCGCCGTCCTCCTTCTCGGCGGCGGTGGTGAACCAGTACCTGCAGATCAAGGAACAGGGGCGGCTGTAGAACCCGTTCCGGCCGGCGGTGCCTGAGCGTCTGTATCAGCAGGGGCGCCGGCCGCCCGCCTCCCTCCCAGGGCCCAGTAGGCGACGCCCAGCGCGCCGGTCACGAGGGCCACGCCGTACTTGCCCCACTCGGAGAGGCTGCCCATCGGGGTGATGAAGCCCTCGATGGCGGCGGCGACCATAAAGAGGGGCAGCGAGCCGAGGATCAGAATCCCCGCCCGCCGGGCGCCCGACCGGAAGGCCGCCCCGCGGGTCAGCCGCCCGGGCGCGACGAGGGGCCAGCCCAGGCAGAAGCCGGCGGCGCCTGCGAGGAAGAGCGCCATCAGCTCCAGGACCCCGTGGGGCAGGATGAGCGCCCAGAAGGAGAAGGACAGGCCCGCCCGGAAGTAGTGGGCGGCCAGCGCGCCGACGATCAGGCCGTTGTAGAGGAGCACCAGCGCGGTGCCGACGCCCAGGGTGATTCCCAGGCCGAAGGCCATTACGCCGACCCGGACGTTGTTGATCAGAATGGCGGTGCCGATCAGGGAGCGGAACTGCACCGGGAAGATGTCTCCGTCCGGCGCGGTCGCCTCGTGATGGCGCAGCTCCGGCGGCACCAGCGCCTCGGCCAGGTTGGGGTCGGACAGGATGGCGAAAAAGCCCACGAGCCCGCCCAGCCCCATCAGGACGGCAGAGAGCAGGAGGGGCCGCCAGGCCCCCCGGACAGTGGCCGGGACGGTGTGCGCGAAAAGCCGCCACAGCGAGCGCAGCCGCTGCGGCTCCTCCGCGTAGATGAGGTTGTGGGCCCGGGACACCAGCTGGTTCAGATAGGCCGTGGCCTGCCCGTTCGGGAAGTAGGTCCGGGCGTAGGCCAGGTCGGAAGCCGCCCGGCGGTAGAGCAACCCCAACCGCTCCACCTGCTCCAGCGAGAGCCGGCGGGGCCCCCGGCGCTCGGCCGCGGCCAGGATCCCGGCCAGCTCTTGCCAGGCCTCCTGCCGCCTGGCCACGAACTGATCCTGATTCACGGAAGACAGCCCTCCCCTGAGGTGAGCGCCATGGACCCGATTCGCATCGACACGCCGGAGAGCGTGGACCTGGCGCTGGAGCCGGTCGGCCTCGGAAGCCGGTTCCTGGCCGCCTTGATCGACGCCGCGATCCAGTACGCCGTCCTCTTCGCCGTGCTCCTGGTCGCGCTGCCATCGGCGGCCTTGTGGACCGATCTCGGCGAAGGCTTCGACCTCATCGGCTCCGCTTTCCTCGCAATTCTGCTTCTGGCCGTCGCTCTCCTGTTCTTCCTGTACAAGATGCTCTTCGAGGCGCTGTGGAACGGCCAGACCATCGGCAAGCGGGTGGCCGGGATCCGCGTGGTCCAGGTGAGCGGCATGCCGGTCACCTTCCTGCAGGCGGTCATCCGGAACCTGCTGCGGATCGTCGACTATCTCCCCGGCTACTACCTCATCGGGGCCATCTGCATCCTGGCCACCGGGCGCAGGCAGCGGCTGGGGGATCTGGCCGCCGGCACGGTGGTCGTGCGCGATCGGCCTGCGGAGGCGCCGGAGGTGCCAAAGGCGCTTTCCCACCCGCCGCAGACGGACCTGAACAAGCTGCGGGAGTACGCGCTGCGGCTGCGTGAAGAGGATCTGGCACCCGCCCGCGGTTTCTGGCAGCGGCGGCACCAGCTGCACGTCTCTGCCCGGAGCCGGGTGGCGGAGCAGGTGGCGCGGGGGCTCGCCGCGCGGATGGGCTGGCCCGACCCGCTGCCGCCGGTCCCGGAGGATTTCATCGAGGAGGTCCTGTACGTGCGCGCTCGCTGAGGCCGGGGCGACAGTTCGCGCCCCGGCCGGCCCGGATCCCGGGTGGGGATGACCGCCCGGACGAGGCATACTGAACGATCGAGGTGAACGTCGTGAAGCTCGGGTGCCACATCAGCATCAGCAAGGGATTCCCCCAGGCCGTGGAGAACGCCCACAGGCTGGGCTGCGAAGCGTTCCAGTTCTTCACCAAGAACCCGCGCGGATTCAAGGGCAAGTCCGCCGACCCCGAAGCGGCAGCCCGGGGCCGGGCCCTCATGGCGGAGTACGGCCTGGTGGCGGTTGCCCACGCGCCGTACATCACCAACCTCTCCACCCCGGATCCGGAGCTGCAGGCCATCTCCATCGCCTCCCTGAAGCAGGACCTGGAGAACGCCGAGGCCTACGGCGCCATCGGCTGTGTCTGCCACATGGGCAAGCACGTGGGCGAGGGCGAGGCGTACGGCAGAGCCCGCATGGTGGAGACGCTGAACCGGCTGCTGGAGGCCTACACCGGCTCGTGCCCGCTGCTGTTGGAAAACACCGCCGGGATGGGCTCCGAACTGGGCACCCACCTGGAGGAGCTGATGGAGGTGCGCAGCCGGGTGGAGCAGCCTGAGCGCATCGCCTTCTGCTTCGACACCTGTCACGCCTTCGCGGCCGGCATCTACCGGCCCGAGGACTGGGAGGACTTCGTCGCGCACGCTCGCGCGATCGGCTACTGGGGCCTCCTGAGGGCCGTCCACCTGAACGACTCCAAGTTCGACCACGGCAGCCGCAAGGACCGGCACGCCAACCTGGGCAAGGGGTTCCTGGGCGAAGCGGGCATCGCGACCCTGCTGCGCTCGGGCGCCTTCGAGGGCCTGCCCGTCGTGCTGGAAACCCCGGTGAAGGACGAGGCGGAATACGGTCCCGAGATCGCCTATGCCCGGTCGCTGCTGCAGTAGCCGGTCCGGTGCCATGGGCCGCCCCTGACCGCCGCGGCCTGAAGGAAAGCAGACCCCCACCCGGCAGTTGCCAGGTGGGGGTCTGGCGTTGCAGCCATCTCACCGTCGCCAGCCCGGGAAGGTGCGGGGCGCCGTGGTGACACCCGCCCCGGTCAGCCAGGTCGGACGGCGGGCTTCCCAGCCGACAAAGTGACCATCATCTGGAACGCCGACCGCTTTTCCTTCGCCGGCGTGGATGGCGTACGGCTCTCCCAGCACCAGGCCCGGTACGGCGATGACCAGCGACGGGTACGACTGCTTCAGCTCCATCACCGCCAGTTCGTTGCCCTCCGCGTTCCAGAGGCTCACCGGGACGCCAGCGGGCAATCCGGGCCGGGAGCTTCGGCTCCACGTCGCCGCCGGTCCTGACGGCCACCCTGGACACGCTCAACGCCCTCGACCCCCATCCCGGCCTTCAGTGACACGAATGCGCACTTTTCGATCACCCTTCTGCGACAAGGGCTCCGGGTAACACGATCCCCGAGACCCGCACCACTCCGCGGTTTCACGGAAGTGCACATCCGTGCCGATGCCTTCCGGCCCCGGATCCTTGCCCTGGCCAGCCGCTCTGTCCATTCCGCGTGCGGCTCCCTCCACGGCGCCTCGGATGCCCAAGCAAGCGCGTGTTCCGCAAAAACGCGATGCGGCAGGGTCCCTCGGAGCGTTCATCCGAGGGATCCCTGCCGCGCGTGGCTTCAGGAACAGCGTGAAGCGTTTCCTCGACCCGCCCCTTCGCAGCCGGAGCCCATGAAGCCACCCTGCACCCGATTGGGCGCTTCCGCCACCCTCCGGCGGCGCGGCGGCTGGGTCCCGGCCCGGGCTCCCCAACCCACCAAAACCATGTAGGATTTTAATGCTTTGAAGTCAAATAGATACGGTTACTTCACAGACCCTGGAGGTGTCCCCCGCATGGCCACAACGCAGACGCTGCCCAGTCTGCCGCCGGCGACCTTCACCGCGGGCAGCCGGGCTGCGCTGCCCATCGTCCTCGGTTACCTGCCCATCGGCTTCGCGTTCGGCGTCCTCGCCCAGACCGCCGGCTTCTCGGTCGCAGAGGTGGGGCTCATGTCGCTGCTTGTGTACGCCGGCTCCGCGCAATTCATCGGCGCGGAGATGTTCGCCGCCGGCGCCGCGGCTCCCGCCATCATCTCCACGACCTTCCTGGTCAACCTGCGGCACCTCCTGCTGAGCACCGCCCTCCTGCCGTCGTTCCGGCGGAACCACCCCGCGGTCAACGCCCTGCTCGCCTACGGCATCACCGACGAGACCTTCGCGGTGAACGCCTCCGTGCTCCGCGGACGCCCCATCGGCCCTGGCTTTGTGGCGGGGCTGCACATCACGTCTCAGGCGAGCTGGATCGCCGCGTCGGTCGCCGGGGCGCTGGCGGGCGGCATCGCGACCAACCAGGAGGCCCTCGGGCTCGACTTCGCCCTCTCAGCGATGTTCATCGGCCTGCTGGTTCCCAACCTGCGGGGCGAGGAGGCGGGCAGCCGCCGGGTCGCCGCCCTCGTGGCCGCGGCCCTGGCCGTGGCGATGGGGCTGCTCGGCCAGCCCAGCTGGGGCGTGATCGTCGCGACCGTCGTCGCCGCCACCGTGGGGGTGATGCTCCGGTGATGACCGTCCGCACGGAGGTGCTTCTGCTCTTCCTCGGCATGGCCCTGGTCACCTACCTGCCCCGGATGCTGCCGATCGTGGTGCTGAGCCGGTTCAGGCTGCCGCCGCTGGTGCTGCGGTGGCTGGAGTTCATCCCGGCGGCGGTGCTCTCAGCCCTGCTCGCCCAGGGCCTCTTGCTCGACGGCGGGCAGCTTTCCCTGCCCCCGGGCAACCCGGCCTTGCTGGCAGCCCTCCCTGCGTTCGCAGTGGCCATCTGGACCCGGAGCCTGATGGGCACGGTACTCGCCGGCATCGCGGCGATGGCCCTGCTGCGGGCCTTTGCCTGAAGCCGGCAGCCCCGTCCCTCCCGAGGGCCTCCCCGGGTTCGCCCCGTGGCCTTCCGGTTCCCAGCCTACCGCGTCACATACGGTCGGATTTTCTCCAGTGTCTTCGACCCGATGCCCGAGACGTTGATCAGGTCGTCCACGGACTGGAACGGCCCGTGCTCCGTGCGGTAGGTGATGATGGCCCGGGCCAGGGCGGGGCCGATGCCCGGCACCGTCTCCAACTCCGCCTGGCCGGCGGTGTTGATGTTGACCAGCGTCGTCCCGCCGGAACCCGCCGCTGCGCCCGAACCACCCAGGGTGCTGGTCACCGGCTGGTAGGTCGCCCCCTGCGCCTTCGGCGGCGGGGGTGCCTGCGGCTGCAACTCGTCCTCCCGGTAGACGTAGATCTTGGCCCCGTCCACCAGCGGCGCCGCCAGGTTCAGGACGCCGGGCACGGCATCCGGCAGCGGGCCGCCCGCCGCCAGGATGGCGTCGTTCACCCGAGCGCCCTCGGGGAGCGCGTAGATGTCCGGCCGCTGCACCGCCCCCTCCACGTGGACGATCACCTGGCGGGCCGGGGGAGCACCCGCGCCTTCGTCCGGGGCACCGCCGGGAGTACCCCCAGCCACGGCCGGAGAAGCATCCGCCGCCGACCCGGCCGCGCCCGCTTCCAGTTGGGCCAGGAAGGCCGCCGCCTTCAGGGCGCGCTGGTCCGCCTGGTACAGCACGATAGCCCGCCACCCCAGCCCGAGGACGCTGAGCAGGATCAGCGCCGCCACGGCGATCCGCATCGCGGGCGTGAACTGCACGATGGAACCCAACGCCGTCACCTCCGGGAGGAGAAGGTTCGACGGTCTCCCAGATTTTCCCTTCCAAATACTTACAGGACCCGCCGTCCGTCCGTATCGGCGGGTCCTGTTCGCGGGCTTCCCCCGTGACCTAGTGCACTTCCTCGTCTGCGAGCATCTCGTCCTCAGCGACGAGCAGGGCCTCCAGCTTCGCCACGCCCCGGATCCCGCGCAGAGCCGCCTTGATCCGGCTGCGGTCCTCCCGGCCGGGCACGATGCCCTTCACGTGCAGCACGCCGTCGGCGCAGTAGAGCTGGAACCGGTCGGGGTCGTACCCCATCCGCCCCAGCAGCCGCAGGGCGGCCCGGGACACGTCCGCATCGTCCTCCTCCTCGCCCACGCCCACCTTGACCTGGTCCGAGCGCACCTCCCGCACCCCGGGCACCCCTTCCACCAGCCGCACGGCGGCCTCCAGGTCCTCGTAGGTGCGGGCCTCGCCCATGAGGGTGACGACGCCCTTCTCAACCTGCGCCCCGATCCGGCTGTACTCCGGAACGTCCGCGAGGCGGGATGAGACGGCGCCCTCCAGGTCCCGGTCGCTGAGCGTCTCATCATTCGCGACGGTGATGTCGTTGTCGATGCGGCGGACGCCCGGAACCCGCCGGGCGATCTCCTCGGCGGCGGACTTGTGGGAGAGGGCGTCCACCACGCCGTGCAGGCGCACCGTCCCGTCCCGGGCGGACACCTGGACGTCGATGCCCGCGGAATCGGTCTGCGCCAGGAGAGCCTCCTTCACCTGCTTCGCCAGCTGTTCGTCGTGCTCAAACGTCTGCTCAGGCATTCGCATTCCTCCCCCCGCGGCCTCCAGGGCTAGTCTGCCCAGCGTCCAACGGCAGTATGGGTCCAAAACGGCGAACGGGGCGGCGCTCGCTGTCAAGGGGCCGCCCGCCACGGCATCCGGAGAGAACGAATCGAATTGAATGCGCCGTTGACAGGTCCGGCCGCCGCCGCCTAGCATTGGGAACTGCCCAACAACTCTTGAACAGGAGGTGCTGCCCCGTGCTGCTGTTCAACCTTCCCCGGTTCTTCGCCAGACGCTCACGATGAACTAGCTGTGCGCGCTTGCACCGATCGCACAGGCCTGGTTCGTCTGTGAGCAGGTAGGACGTCCTCCCACCCATCACAGCGACGAAAGGGGCCTGTTTTTTTGTGTCTCTCCACAGCGCGTTCCGCTTTCTCTGGACCTATCTGAGACCCCTGAGCGGGTTCCTGCTGCTCTTGGTCACGCTGCTGACGGGAGCCACCGTCCTCCGGCTCCTCTTTCCCCAGTTGCTCCGCTCCCTGGTCGACCGCACCATGGAGGGGGCGCCGCTGCCGGAACTGGTCCTCCCCGCCGGCCTCTTCCTGGCCGCGGCGCTGCTCATCCAGGTCCTTCGGATCACGGCCACCATGCTATCCGAGCGCATCGCCTGGAAGGCGACCAACGCGCTGCGGCTGGACCTCGCCCGGCACGTCCTCGGCCTGGACCTCGCCTTTCACAAGGAGCACACCCCGGGCGAGCTGATCGAGCGGATCGACGGAGACGTCACCGTCCTCGCCGGCTTCTTCTCCCAGTTCGTCGCCCAGGTGGGCGCCTCGCTGCTGCTGATCGGCGGCGTGCTCGTCGTGCTCTTCACGGAGGGGCCGCTCCCCGGCCTGGTGGGCCTGGGCTCCTTCGCCCTCGGCATTGCGGCCATGCTCGCGGTCTCCTCGCTCTCCGTGAAGGCCTGGGCCGGCATCCGGGCCTCTTCCGCGGAGATGATGTCCTTCGTGGAGGAGCATATCGCCGGGCGTGAGGAGGTGAAGGCGCTGGGCGCCGACCGCTACGTGCTGCGGAGGCTCATGGCCCTGTCGGCCAGGCACTGGCGGCTGCGCTGGCGGGCCCGTGCCCTGGAGACAACCGCCGCAGGCGTGACGTACGTCACCTGGGTGCTCGGCCAGTTCGCCATGCTGCTCCTGGCCTGGTCCCTGTACCGAAACGGCTCCCTCTCCCTGGGCACCGCCATGATGCTCTTCTTCTACGCCGACCTGCTCGGCGAGCCGATCAGCACCATCCGGAACCAGATGGACGAGATGCAGCGGGCCCGGGCCGCGCTGGGACGACTGGTGAAGCTGAAGGCGGTGTCGCCGGCCATCACCGACGGCGCCGGGGGCGCCCTGCGCGACGGCCCCCTTTCCGTCACCCTGGAGCGGGTGTCCTTCCAGTACGAGGAGGGGCGCCTCGTGCTGAATGACGTCTCCTTCCACCTCGAGCCGGGACGGACGCTCGGCATCCTCGGGCGAACCGGCAGCGGCAAGTCCAGCCTGATCCGGCTGCTCTGCCGCTTCTACGACCCGCAGGAGGGCACGGTGCGCATCGGCGGCTCCGACATCCGCCAGCTGCCGCTGGACGAGCTGCGCAGCCGCATCGGCCTGATCTCGCAGGAGGTGGGCCTGTTCGGCGGCACCCTGCGGGATAACCTGGCGCTGTTCAACCCCGCGATCACCGATGAGCAGATCTGGGCAGCTGTCCACCGGCTCGGCCTCACCGGATGGTTCGGGCGCTTCGAGGACGGGCTCGACAGCCGGATCGGTCCGGCGGGCGGCGGGCTGTCGGCGGGCGAGGCCCAGTTGCTCGCCCTGGTGCGCCTCTCGCTCCGGGATCCGGGGCTCGTCATCCTGGATGAGTTCACCGCCCGCATCGACCCCGTGACCGAAGCCCTGTTGCAGCGCGCGGTAGACCGGCTGCTGGCCGGCCGTACAGCGATCATCATCGCTCACCGGCTGACCACCGTGGAGCGGGCCGACGACATCCTCGTGCTGGACCAGGGCTCGATCCTGGAGTGGGGGCCGCGCCGGATCCTGGCCCGGGATACCCGCTCCCACTACAACCGGCTGCGCTCGGCAGGAAGCGAGGAGGTGCTGGCCTGATGAGCGGTCTCCGTTTCACGGCACGGCTGTTCCGCATGACCCTGCCCGCCGTCCTGCTGGCGACCTTCGGTTTCGGGCTGGGCTCTGCGCTCGCTGCGCTCGCGGCCGTGATGACCTCCCGGTTCTTCGCGGCGCTGCCCGGCGGCACGCAAGAGCCCGTGCAGTACGCGATCGCCTTCCTGCTGGCCAGCGTGGCCGCACAGCTCAGCGACTTCATCTGGCAGGCCGGCCTCACCCTCATGGACCGGATCCTCACCACGCTCCTGCGGATCAACATGCTGCGGGGCATCTACCGGCGCCCCGGGGCCCTGCCCCTGCCGGTGACCCCGGGCGAGGCGATCACCCGCTTCCGGGACGACGTGCTGGAGTCCTGCTTCTACATCCACCGCTTCCCCCTCTCCCTGGTGGACGTGGCCACCGCGGCCGGCATCTTCGCTTACCTGTTCACGGTTCAGCCGCTCCTGGCCGCCCTGGGCGCGGCCGCCATCGCCGGCGTCTTCCTGGCCATGCGGAAGCTCCAGGAGAACATCGTGCTCTACCGCGACCAGGTGATGGAGCGGACCGAGGCGGTGACAGGCTACCTGGGGGAGATCCTCAGCGCCGTGCCGGTGCTTCAGGTGGCCGGCGCCGTCCCGGACGCCCTGCGCCGCTTCCGGGATCTGAACCAGGACCGGGAGGTCGTGAGCCTGAAGGAGCGGCTCCAGTGGGGACTGCTCTTCGCCCTGTCGGAGAACGGCTTCTACGTGGCCCTCGGCCTGGTGATCCTGGCTGCGGCGCCCCTGCTGGCCCGCGGGCAGTTCAGCCCCGCCCAGTTCGCCCTCTTTCAGATGCTCCTGCAGCAGGTGGGCTGGCGGATGTGGGGCGTCTCCGAATCCGTCGCCCAGCTCCGGGCGGTGGGAGTCTACCAGGCCCGCATGGCGGAGCTGGCCGGAGGCGACCAGGAGCTGGTAGCCGGAGCGAGGCTGGATTTCCGGGAGGAGATCCCGCCCGAACCGGCGCCGGCACGCCGGCCGGAAGACGCCCTGGAAGTGCTCACCGTGGCGGGCCTGACTTACCGCCACCCCGAGACGGGCCGGGGCATCGCCGACGTCTCCTTCACGCTCCCCCGCGGCAGCTTCACCGTGATCACCGGCAGGATCGGCTCCGGCAAGACGACGCTGGTGCGCACCCTGCTGGGCCTCCTGCCCGCAGAGGCCGGCGAGGTGCGCTGGAACGGGCAGGTCGTCACGGACCCGATGGCGTTCTTCACCCCGCCCCGCATCGCCTACACGCCGCAGGTGCCCCGGATCTTCTCCGGCTCGCTGCGGGCCAACATCCTGCTGGGGCTGGCGGAGTCGGACGTGGATATGGAGGAGGCCGTCGCCGCCGCGGTGCTGGAGCCCGACGTGGCACAGTTCCCCTGCGGCCTGGAGACCGAGGTGGGATCCCGGGGGGTGAAGCTTTCGGGGGGGCAGGTGCAGCGGACCGCCGCCGCCCGGATGTTCGCCCGGCAGCCCGCGCTGCTGGTGCTCGACGACATCTCCTCCGCCCTGGACAGCGAGACCGAGGCGGAGCTCTGGCGCAGGCTCTTCGCCCGGGAGGGCGCGACGGTGCTCTGCGTCTCCAACCGGCGGGCGGCGCTGGAGCGGGCCGATCAGATCCTCCTCCTGGATGAGGGGCGGCTGGTGGCTGCCGGTCCGCTGCCGGAGCTCCTGCGCACCTCCCCGGCCATGCGGGAGCTCTGGACCGCCATCGCCCCGGACGAAAAAGCGGGGATCGCGAGGTAGCGTAACCACCGTAACACCAGGGGGTGCCCCCCGCCCGGGGGCACCCTGGTCATGCTTTCAGATCACTCGCCGGCCACCAGCCGGTTCTCCAACCGCCCCAGACCGTCGATCTCGACGGCCACCACGTCGCCCGGCTTCAGCCAGTCTTTCTCCGCAAGGCCCATGATCACCCCTTCCGGGGTGCCGGTCGCGATGATGTCCCCGGGCTCCAGGGTCATGTACCGGCTGATGTACGCGATGAGCTCCGCCACAGGGAAGAGCATGTTCCGGGTGTGGCCGTCCTGCCGGATCTCCCCGTTGCGCCAGAGCCGGATGCGCAGGTCCTGCGGGTCCGGCACCTCGTCCCGGGTCACCAGGTACGGCCCGATGGGCAGGAAGCCGTCCAGCGACTTGCCCAGCAGCCACTGGCTGGTGCGCATCTGCAGTTCCCGGGCGCTCAGGTCGTTGCCGTTACAGTAGCCCAGCACGTAATCCAGTGCGGCCTCCGCAGGCACGCGCCGGGCCCGGCGGCCGATCACCACCACCAGCTCGGCCTCGTAGTCGTACTGCTCGGCGATGCTCGGCAGGACCACGGGGTCGCCCGGGCCGGCGACGGCGTTTTGGAACTTGGCGAACAGGACGGGGTAGGCGGGCACCGCCATGTGAGCTTCCGCGGCGTGGGCGCGGTAGTTGAGGCCGACGCAGAGGATCTTGCCCGGCCGGGGCACCGGCGGCCCCAGCCTGAGGCCGTCCTCCGGCAGGAACAGGTCAGCCTCTTCCTCGGCCCGGGCGACCAGGTCCGCCAGCGGGTCGAGGGCGTCGAGCCCCATCCCCAGCGCCTGGTCGACGTGAAGCGGGACGTCCCTGCGCCCGAAGCGCCCGGCGGCAGCGGAGACGTCGAGGATGCCCCTCTCCGTCCTGACCCCCAGGGCGAGGCCGCCGGGCGTGCGGTAGGTGACCAGGAGCATCGGCCATTCCCCCTCCCAGTGGGACCCGTGCGCAGGTAGATCCCGTCATCGGGCGCGCCTCTCCGCCACCGGGTCGCCGCCCCTGCCCACGGGTCCCGTTCCTTGCCTCAGGCCCTCAGCGCGGCGTCTCCCCAAAGCAGAAGTGGTACGGCTCGTTCTCGTACATCACGGTCCGGATCTGCGCCACGTCCACCTCCAGCGTTTCGGCGACCGTGCGGGCCAGGGCCACCATCAGCCGGCGTTTCAGCTCCAGCGGGCGGCCGCTCATGAGCTCCACCCGGATCATGGGCAGGGCCGCGGCCGCGTCGCCGTCGCCCCGGTACGCATCCTCGGGGGAGAAGGCGCGAGTGAACACGCGCACGTTCTCGGGCGGGGCGCCCAGCGTCTCGACGACGACCTGGGCCACCCGCTGCTGAAGCAGGCGCCGGACCTGCGGGTCGACCCCTGCGAAATGGTCCACGGTGACGAACGGCATGGGGCGATCGCTCCTCTCTCGGTGCATCTGGTTTCAGCCGCGGGGAATCGGGCCGCTTGCGAAACCGCCATCTCTGGGATTCGACCGCCGTCAGGCCGCGACCTCCCCGCCGGCGCCGCTCGCCGGCGGTGCCAGGCCGTCACGCTTCAGCTTCCCTGGCCGTCCAGATGCAGGCACATTTCGCACATCCGCGTGGTATGGCCCATGAGCTCGTCATCGTACTCCCGGACGTAGTGAAACCCCAGCCGCTCGTAGGCGCGCCGGCCGCCCGCGTTTTTCGCCTCCACCTGGACGAAGAGCCGGGATACGGGCCCCTGGGCCTGCAGCGCGCCCAGGCAGGCCTGCAGGAGCCGCCGCCCGAGCCCCCTCCGCTGGTGCTCCGGCAGCACGTAGAACCGCCAGAGCTCCGCGTCGCCAGGCTCCTCCCTCGGCCCCGCCTGGGCAAAGCCCACCCCCTCGCCGGCCCCCGTCTGGGCGACGAAGAACGCGCTCGCGGGGTTCGCGGCGGCCCGGGCGAGCCGCTCCTCCGCGTACCACTGGGGCAACACGGCCGCCTGAATCTCCACCGGGATGATGCCCCGGTAGGTGTCCGCCCACGTGCGCCGGGCCACCGCGGCGACGGCCGCCGCATCCTCCGGGGCGGCGTGACGCACCTGATACTCCACCTGTCGCCCTCCTTCCGTTTTCAGTGTCAGACGATTCTGGGCACAGGCTTGTTCCCCGGTGCGCCCTGCTGACAGAAGCAACCCGCTCACCCAGACGCGGAAGGCCCTCCCGTGCCGACCGAACGGCACACGGGAGGGCCCCTTTTCGGCCTACGGGTTCAACCCGATCACCGTCTGCAGCAGCCGGTGCACCATGGTCGCCGCTTCAGCCCGGGTCGTCGGGCTTCCGGGCCGGAACGTGCCGTCCGGGTAGCCCTTGATCAGCCCATGCCGCACCGCCGCCGCCACCGGCTCCACGGCCCAGTCGGGGATCTCTGCCTGATCGGCGAACTCGGGCGCCTCCGGCTTCACCTCCAGCCCGGCCCAGGCCAGCGCCCGGGTCAGCATGGCCGCCATTTCCGCGCGGGTCACCAGCCGGTCGGGCGCAAACGACCCGTCGGGCATCCCCTTGATGATCCCCGCCTTCACCGCAGCCGCCACCTCGAGCAGGGCCCACTGCGGCATGACGGCCACATCCGTGAACGGCGCCTGCTCCTCCGCCGCCGGCAACCGCAGCGCCCGGGCCACCATCACCGCAAACTCCATCCGGGTCACCTGCGCCTCGGGCTCAAACCGCGGCAGCGGGTACAGTGACACCACGCCCCGCTCGTGCAGCGCGTCCACCACCGCTTCCGCCCAGTGGCCGGCCATGTCGGTATACGGCGGCAGGTACCGGACCGCGTACTCCCGGGATGCCAGCGGCCCCTCCCCCATCACGTACACCCGGTTGCGCCCGGGCTCCAGCGTCCCCGTCAGCCGGAAGCGTCCGGCGCTGTCCGTCATGCCCTGCACCTGCGCCACACCGTCCACCACCAGGGTCACCGGCGTGTTCGGCAGGTAGGTGCCGGTCAGCGTAATGTCCCTGCTGCGCAACTACGCCGGGGGCGCATCCATCACCGGCGCACCGGCTTCGGGCACCAGAGCGGCGAAGGTCGCCAGGCGCTCCACCTGGACGGTGATGGTGGACATCTCCGGGTCCACCTCCCCGCCCAGCTCCACCCACACCTGCTGGGCCGGGTCGAAAGAGTAGATCCGCAGCCGGTCCGGAACGGTCACCACCGACGGGTCGTAGGTGAACCGGACCATGGCCGGGGCGTTCAGCTCGTGAACCTGCTCGCCGCTCTCCATCCCGGTGGCCTCAACATCACCGCTGGCGGCGATGAGCCCAGCTCCCTGGACCCGTTCCAAAGCCTCCATGTTCAGGGTGGGCGAATGGATGGCCAGGGCCACCGGCTGCGCCGCGGCTCCGCCGGCCAGCTCCCCCCGGAACTGCGACAGGCCTACGGCCGCGCCGGCCCCGGGCTCCACCACCACCGGCTCAGGCGCCGTCTCCACCCGGATGATCTCGATCGCCGCGACCGTCCGGTTGCCGGCCGCATCCTCCGCCAGCGCCGTGAACCGGTTGACGCCCACGGCCAGGGAGACCGTCAGGCTCCGCCCCTGCACACCCTCGATCCAGACCGTGGCGCCCTCCCCCGCCTCCGCGGTCAGCGTGACGCTGTCCTCGGCCGTCCGCAGCGCCGGCGCGTGCAGGCTCAGGGCAGGGGGCACCGTGTCACGGATCACGATGACGCTGTCGCGGGCGGTCCCGCTGACGGCGGTGATAAGGTTCCTGCCTTCCCGCAGCGTGACCCGGGCGCTCCAGTTGCCCTGGATGTCTGCCCAGACGGTCTGGCCGTTCACCGTCACCTCCGCGCCCGGGTTGGCGGTGCCGGTCACGGTGATCTCGCTCTCCCGGGTCACGGTCGCCGGGGCGCTGAGGGTCACCTTCGGCGGCGGCGGGGGGGAGGGAGCGCGGACGACAAACGTCACCCGCGCCGGCTGCGGCGACGTCTGCGGATCCGGCTGCCCGCCGGTGGCCCCGTCGTCCCGCACGTAGTAGCTGAAGGCCGCCTCTCCGGTGAAGCCGGGATCCGGCGTGAAGATCACGTCGGCGCCCTCGATCCGGACCGTGCCGCCCACCGGTGCGTGCGCCGGGTCGCTGCCGTCGGTCACCACCGCATCCACCGTCAGCGACTGGCCCCCCTCGTTCTCCGGACCGGGCAGGTCGTTGGCGGTCAGGACGCTGAACGGGATCTTCCACGGCCCCGAGTCCCGCAGCTGGGTGCGCCAGCGGTCGGGCTGGCCCGACGGCGGGTCGTTGACCTCCGCCACATCGATCGTGGCGATAACCCCCGGGCTCAGTCCTGTCCCCTGATCATCCAGGGATGCCTTCACCACGAAGCTGAAGGTATCCCCCGCCGGGCTGTTGCGGTCCGGGTCGGGTACGAAGACCAGGCCCGCCGCCCCTTCGGCGACGGTGATGAACTCTCGCTGCTGTACGCAGGCGCCACCGCCTGCACCTGGAACGAGAAGGTGTCGCCCAGGGCGCTGTGCCGGTCGGGAGCCGGCAGGAACCGGACATACGCCTCCCCCTGGTCCGCAGGGATGGTCGCGACGCCATCCGCAAGTATCAGCGGGGTCTTTCCGTCGCCATGATAGAGGGTGCCGCCCTCCACGTTCCGGATCCGGAACGCGGCGATCTCGTCGCCGTCGTTGGCATTCTTGGCAAGCCGGATCGGCTCCGACAGCGCATCCTCGGCGGTGGTGACCACCTGCGGCACCTCGGGCAGGTCGGCCCGCGGCTCCACCGTCAGCCTCACCGTCGCCGGAGCAGACCGCTGCGGGTCAGACTGGTCGTCCGTCGTGCCGTCGTCCTCCACGATGTAGGTGAAGCTGGCCGTGCCGTGGAAGTCCTGGTCCGGGATGAACGTAATCTCCTGCGCCGCCTCGTCCAGGCTGACCGCGACGCCCTCCACGGGGCTGACGCCGACCACCCTCAGCCCCTGGCCCGCCTCGTTGGCCGGACCGGCGCTGTCGTTGGCCGTCAGCAGGGCGGCGGGGAACGTAATCGGGTCGCCGTCCTCCACCGCCCGCTGCGGGATGAGCGCGTCCAGATCGTCGTCCACCGCCACCGGCGGGTCGTTGACCGGGATCACCCGGATGACCGCCCGGGCGCCCTCCGGGCTCAGGAAGTCCAGCGACTCGCCCACCGCCCCGTGGACGGTGAACCCGAACCCGCTCTCGCCGAAGGCGTCAGGGGCCGGAACGAAGGTCAGCCCCGCGCCCACATCCGCCGCGCGGATAAAGGAGCCGTCCGCAACCGGCTGGGAGGAGCCCGGCGGGTAGACGTCGCCGCCCTGAACCCCGGTGATGTAGAAGTGGGTCACCTCTGGCCCGTCCTTGTCACTGCGGGCGACGGCGATCCCCTCCAGCGGCTCGTCCTCCCGGGTGGTGCCGCCGCCCACCGACGGGGTGTCCGCCACCGGCAGCACCTCCACCTCCACCGGGACGTCGGCCTCCAGGCCGGCGCTGTCCCGGATGGTGTAGGTGAAGGTCGCCGTGCCGTGGAAGTCCGGATCCGGGGTGAAGAGGATCTGGTTGCCCTGCAGGGTCACCGTACCGTGGACGCCGGCGGCCACGCCGACCAGCGAGACGGTCTGCCCGTCATAGGCCGCCTCGTCGGCCGGGCCGGGGGCGTCGTTCTTCAGCAGATCCCCCACGGCGATGGCGTTGTTCTGCGAGTCCTCCCGGAACGGCCCCACCCGGTCGGGCCCGCCCACCGGCGGGTCGTCGACCGGCCGCACCGTGATGGAGACCGGCGTCGGGTCGCTGAGAACCTGGTCGTAGACCGACCGCACCTGGAAGCCGAACTCGGTCCCGGAGCCGGGCCGGCTGTTCAGGTCCGGGTCGGGCAGGAACCAGAGATTCCCTTCGCCATCCGCCAGGCTGACGTACGCACCGTCGGCCAGGGGCTGGTCGGTGCCGGAAGGCGGCCCGGAGGGGCTCACGTAGAGCTTCCCGCCCAGGATGTTCTCCACCCGGAACCGGTCCGGATCGTCGCCGTTTTGCGGCCGCACGCGCAGCCGGAGCGGCTGGTCCTCGTCGGTGATCAGGGCGGCGGCGCCGCCGTAGTCGGTGACCACCGGGGGCCTGGGCAGCACCACGCCAAGGCGGCGAACAGCCCTTCCTGCGCCGGATCCGTGCCCCCGTCGTCCTCCGTCCCGGGGGCAACAGGGAAGGCGGGGCCGTCTTCGTCATCCCCGGGGTCGACGTCGCCCGGGTCCGACCCCTCACCGCCCGGGTCGCTCGGGGACTCCTCGTCCGGCTGCCCGACGAAGCCCGAGTCCTCATCCCCCCCGCCGCTCGGGAACTCCTCGTCCGGCTGTCCGACGGAGTCGGGATCCTCACCGCCCGGGCCGCTCGGGGACTCCTCGTCCGGCTGCCCGACGGAGCCCGAGTCCTCATCCCCCTCGTCGCTCGGGAACTCCTCGTCCGACTGTCCGACGGAGTCGGGATCCTCACCCCCCGGGTCGCTCGGGGACTCCTCGTCCGGCTGCCCGACCGGGTTCCCTTCCACCGCGCCGACATCGGCCAGCTTGGACCCATGAGCAGGAACGCCGGAAACAAGACCGATGATCAGCAGCATCGTCAGGCCCATTCGAAGTACACGCGCAGACCCTCGTCCCCTCTTCACCACACCGTGCACGCTCACTCTTCCTCCCGGGTCCGCCCGAGTGCACCTGCCCTCCGCGTACCCAGGGACGGACTGCTCGCTGTCTCCGGCAGTTCACGGAGGCGCCCGACTGGCAAGGCTCGGCAAGCACACTGGCCGAATCGTGAATGTTTGTTCGTGTATATTTAATGTGTTAAATCGTAATACGGGTAATATTATCACGCCGTACCTTCCCTGTCTACGCGCGTTTCCGCACCGCGCTGCGGCGGAACCCGCGCAGCCGGTGCCATGGTGCTGCGCCGGATCCCGCCGGCCCCAGAAGCGCGCCGAGGCCGGCCCCACGCGAGGCCGGCCCTCAGCACTTACCCTTTCACCACAATGTTGACCAGCTTGCCCGGCACCGGAACGACCTTCACGATCTGCTTCCCGGCCACCAGCGCCTGCACCTTCTCGGAAGCCATGGCCACCGCCTCCATCTCGGCGGCGCTGATGCCCGCCGGCACCTCCAGCCGGTCGCGCACCCGGCCGTTGATCTGCACGACGATCTCGACGGTGTCGGCCTTGGCGACCTCCTCGTCGTACGCCGGCCAGGGCTCCAGGTGGATGGAGCGGGGGTGACCCATCCGGGACCACAGCTCGTCGGCCAGGTGCGGGCAGAACGGAGCGATGATGAGCACCGCCTTCTGCACCGCCTCGGCCAGCACCAGCGCGCTGGTGTTCTGCTCCGCGTGCTGCTTCTCCCGGTAGGCGTAGATGGCGTTGGTCATCTCCATCAGGCCGGAGATCGCCGTGTTGAAGGCGAACCGGTCGTGCAGGTCGGCCGTGATGCGCTTGACCGTGGCATGGATGACCCGCCGGAGCTCCCGGTCCTCCGCCGTCAGGTTCGGGGCGGCCTTGGCCAGCCCCTCGGCGATCTCCGCCTCGGAGAGGGCGCCCATGACCGACGCCGGGTCGGCCGGGTTGATGGGCAGCAGGCTGCGGGCGTGCTGGTAGGCGGGCAGCGCCGAAACGACCATGCGGTAGAAGCGGTTGACAAACCGTGCGGCCCCTTCGATGCCGGCGTCCGACCAGTCCAGGTCGCGCTCCGGCGGGGCGGCGAACATGATGAACAGCCGCACGGCATCGGCGCCGTACTTGGCGATCATCTCCTCAGGGGAGACGGTGTTGCCCTTGGACTTGGACATCTTGGAGCCGTCCTTCAGCACCATACCCTGGGTGAGCAGCCGGGCGAAGGGCTCGTCGACCTTCACCAGCCCCATGTCCCGCAGGACCTTGGTGAAGAAGCGGGCGTAGAGCAGGTGCAGCACGGCATGCTCGATGCCGCCCACGTACTGGTCCACCGGCATCCAGTAGTCCACGTCCTCCCGGTTCCACGGCCTCTCCGCGTTCTGCGGGTCGGTGTAACGCAGGAAGTACCAGGAGGAGCAGACGAAGGTGTCCATCGTGTCGGTCTCCCGCCGGGCGGGGCCGCCGCACTGCGGGCAGGTGGTGTTCACGAAGCCCTCGTGCCGGGCCAGCGGCGAGCCGCCCTCGCCGGTGAAATCCAGGTCGTCCGGCAGCCGCACGGGCAGGTCCTTCTCCGGCACGGGGACGGTGCCGCACTTGTCGCAGTACACGATGGGGATCGGCGCGCCCCAGGCCCGCTGACGGCTGATCAGCCAGTCCCGCAGCCGGTAGGAGACGGTCTTCTGGCCGAACCCCTGCTCCTCGGCGTAGGCGATAACCTTGGGGATGCCCTCCAGGTTGGGCGTCCCGTCAAAGGGGCCGGAGTTGACCATGATCCCCGGCTCGACGTAGGCCGCGGTCATCTCCTCCGCCCTGAGCGTCCCCTCCGGGTTCTGGATGACCACCTTCACCGGCAGCCCGTACTTCTGCGCGAACTCGAAGTCCCGCTGGTCGTGGGCGGGCACGCCCATCACGGCGCCGGTGCCGTAGTCCATCAGCACGTAGTTGGCGATCCAGAGCTGCGCCTTCTCCCCGTTGAACGGGTTGATGACGTCAAGCCCGGTGTACAGCCCTTCCTTCTCCGCCTCGGTGGAGGTACGGGCGATCTCGGAGAGGTGCTTCATCTTCTCCTGGAAGGCCCGGATGGCGGCCACCCGCTCCTCCGGGATCAGGCCGGAGGTGCAGATCTTCTCCACGATCGGATGCTCCGGGGCGACCACCATGAAGGTGACGCCGTAGATGGTGTCCGGCCGGGTGGTGAAGATCGGGATCTTGTCGCCCGTGGCTTCCAGCGTGAACTCCACCCTGGCGCCCTCGGAGCGGCCGATCCAGTTCTGCTGCATGATGCGGACCTGCTCGGGCCAGCCGCCCTCCAGCAGCTTCAGATCCTCCAGCAGCTCATCGGCGTACTGGGTGATGCGGAAGAACCACTGGGCGAGGTCCTTCTTGGTGACCACCGAGTCGCAGCGCCAGCACCGGCCGTCCTCCACCTGCTCGTTGGCCAGCACGGTCTGGCAGGAGGGACACCAGTTGACCGGGGCGGTCTTCTTGTACGCCAGCCCCTTCTTGTAGAACTGCAGGAAGAGCCACTGGGTCCACCGGTAATAGTCCTCGCGGTAGGTGTACACCGCCCGGGACCAGTCGTAGGAGTACCCCATCTGCTTCAGCTGCGCCGTCATCTCGGCGATGTTCTCCCGCGTCCATACCGCCGGGTTGGCGCCGTGCTGGATGGCCGCGTTCTCCGCCGGCATGCCGAAGGAGTCGAACCCCATGGGATGCAGCACGTTGTACCCCTTCATCCGCCGGTAGCGGGCGATGACGTCGACGATGGTGTAGTTGCGCACGTGGCCCATGTGCAGCTTGCCCGACGGGTAGGGGAACATCGCCAGCGCGTAATACTTCGGCCGGCTCAGGTCTCTCTCGACCTTGTAGATGCCCTCCTCGTCCCACCGGCGCTGCCACCGGGGCTCGGCTTCCCGGAAGTCGAAGCGTTCCTCTGCCATGATGCGGCTGGACCTCCTCTGCGTCTGACGGGGTAGAAAACCGGAAGGCTCCCGTCCCTCCGTGAAGGGACGAGAGCCTGTACTCCCGCGGTACCACCCTGCTTGGCCCGGCGAACCGGACCCGCCTCTTTCGGCTGTAACGGGCCGCTCCCGGTGCGGGCTGCGGCCCCGGATACCCGGGGGGTCGCCCGCACGGCTCAGGGGCGAGGTTCACCGTCCAAGCGCTGCCGCCTCGCACCACCCGGCGGCTCTCTGCGAGCGTCGGCCCGGCTACTGCTCCCCGTCATGGCCTCTGTCGCTTGCGTGTGAATCGTCCTTTATTATCGCAAGCTCAGCGGCCGAAGTCAAGAAAAACCTGTCTCCGCGGCTACTTCTTCTGTTCGGCCCGGAGCGCCGTCGTGATGAAGAACGCGAGTCCTCCCCACAACAGGGCGGCGCCGAAGATGATCATGGCGATGGATCCCGGCAGCAGGCCGGTCGTCTGCGGCATGGCTAGCCCACCTCCCCGCCGGTCACGTCAAGCTGCTGCGAGCGCCACTGCATGAACAGCGAAGTGCCGAACATGGCGATGGCCACCACCCAGCCGAAGAGGACCAGGGCGCCGGTCGGGTAGCCGGCGTACGGCTCCCGGAACTCGCTGATGAAGTTGGAGAGGATGTTGTAACCCAGGAGCACCGGGGTGACGTACTTGACCAGCACGTCCCACCACATGCCGACCCGGATGTCGGAGGTGAGGTTCACGTGCTCCCGGATCCTGGCGGTGCCCATGATATAGCCCAGCACGATGGCCTCCACCAGACCCAGGATGGCGATGGCGTAGCTGCCCACGAAATGGTCGACGATGTCGAGGATGTGCACGCCGGCGCCGGTGGCAAACAGGGCGCTGAAGGCAAACCCGATGAGGGAGAACCAGCCCAGCAGCTTCTTGCGGTCCACGCCGAACCGGTCGATCACCGCCGAGGCGAAGGATTCCATCTGCGAGATCGAGGACGAGATGCCGGCAAGCAGCAGTGCAGAGAAGAACAGGATACCGAACAGCGACTGCAGCCAGGTGGGACCGGGCAGCATCGAAATGGCCTTGGGGAAGGCGACGAAGGCGACGCCGGGACCTGCCACGGCCATCTCCTCAAACGGCACGCCGGCGGTGACCGCCGCGTAGCCCAGGGTCGAAAAGACCGCCAGACCGGCCATGAAGTCAAAGGATGAGTTGGCGAAGACGGTAATGAAGGCGTTGTTGGCCAGGTCCGAGTCCTCAGGCACGTAGCTGGCATAGGCGATCATCACGCCCACCGCCAGGGTGGTCGAGAAGAAGACCTGGCTGTAGGCGGCCACCCAGACGCCGGGGTCCATGATCTTGCTGAAGTCCGGGTTGAGGAAGTAGTTGAGCCCGTAGGTGGCGCCCGGCAGCGTGATGCCGCGGATGACGAAGATGAGCATCGCCACGATGAGGAAGGGCGTCATGATCTTGCATGCCTTCTCGATGCCGCCGGAGATGCCCTGCGCGGAGATGTAGTAGTTGGCGAACCAGACCACCGCGACGGCGGCGAAGATCCCCCAGCGCAGGCCGCCCAGCTCCAGGGGGCCGGAGGTAATCCCCAGGAAGTCGCTGCTGAAGAAGGTCCCCGGATCGTCACCCCAGGCCTGGGTAAAGCTGAAGATGAGGTAGCGGAGCGACCAGGAGATGATCACGCTGTAGAACGTCACGACGACCACGGGGACGGTGATCTGCCACCAGCCGATCCACTCGAACCGCCGGTTCAGCTTTTTGAAGGCGGTGATCGTCGCGGTGCGCATCTTGTGGCCGAAGCCGAACTCCAGGATCATCAGGGGGACGCCGGCCGTGAGCAGGGCCACGAAGTAGGGAAGCAGGAACGCCCCGCCGCCGTTCTGATACGCCATGAACGGGAAACGCCAGAAGTTCCCCAGCCCCACGGCAGCACCGATCGTGGCGAAGATGAATCCGGATCGGGATTTCCACTGATCGCGCTGTGCCTCCATGTGATGCGGCCTCCTCTGTGGCAACAGGTGGAGTGGACGGCCCCGACGCATGCGGGACAGCCGGGGCCGCCCTATGTCAACGGGTGCCGAAAGCCCTGGTCTAAGCCGGGTCGAACCAGGCCGTGAAGTGGCGGAGCACCTTGGGCTCCCGGGCGAACTTCACGCCGCGGATCTCCTCGCGCTTCTGAAAGGCGTTGATCACGGTCTCGGCGACGTCCTCCAGGTGCAGGTTGGTGTAGACCCGCCGCGGAATCGCCAGCCGGGTGAACTCGAACGGGCCTCGCACGTTCTCGCCGGTCTCGGGGTCGCGGCCGATCATCAGCGAGCCGACCTCTACGGTGCGCACGCCGCCCTCCAGGTAGAGCGCGAGGGTCAGGGCATGGCCGGGGAACTGGTCCCACGGGACGTGCGGCAGGAACTTCGCGGCATCGATGAACACCGCATGGCCGCCCACCGGCCACTGGATCGGGATGCCCGCGTTCCGCAACATCTCGCCCAGGTACTGCACCTGCCCCACCCGGTACGCCAGGTAGTCGGGGTCCAGCGCCTCCCGGAGGCCCACCGCCATGGCCTCCAGATCGCGCCCGGCCAGGCCGCCGTAGGTCAGGAAGCCCTCGAACGGCACCACGGCCGCGCCGACCTTGGTGAACAGTTCCTCATCCCGAAAGGCGAGGAGCCCGCCGATGTTGACCAGCGCGTCCTTCTTGGCACTCATCATCAGCCCGTCGCCGTAGGAGAACATCTCCCGGGCGATGTCGATGGGGTGCTTGTCGGCGTAGCCTTCCTCCCGCATCCGGATGAAGTGGCAGTTCTCGGCGTACCGGGCCACGTCGAACAGGACCAGCACGCCGTACTTCCGGGCGATCTGGTAAGTCTCCCGGATGTTGGCCATGGAGACGGGCTGCCCGCCCGCGGAGTTGTTGGTCACGGTCATCACGATGCAGGCGATGTTCTCCGCACCGTGCTCCCGGATGAACTGCTCCAGCCTCTCCGTGTCCATGTTGCCCTTGAAGGGGTGGTACTCCTCGGTGGGTACGTCGATGAGCAGATCGACGGGCCGGCCGCCGGCCAGCTGCACGTGGCCGCGGGTCGTGTCGAAGAACATGTTGGAAAGCACGTACATGCCCGGCCGGGTGATGAGCTGCGAGAAGGCGACCTTCTCTGCGCCGCGGCCCTGGTGGGTCGGGATGACGTACTCGTACCCCGTGATGTCGGTGACCGTCTCTTTCAGCCTGTAGTAGCTGCTTGCGCCGGCGTACGACTCGTCGCCCAGCATCATGGCGGACCACTGGAACTGGCTCATCGCGCCCGTACCGGAGTCGGTGAGCAGGTCGATGTAGACGTCAGAAGATCGGAGGAAGAACGGGTTGTAATGCGCTTCCTTCAGCGCCCGCTCACGGTCCTCCCGGGGGATCAGCCGGATGGGCTCCACCATCTTGATCTTGAAGGGCTCGCCCTTGGGCACGTGAACTCCTCCTTTGCCAGAGTGGACCGATTCGGTCATAGCATGGAGCAACCGTCGCGCCCGTATGTCAGGCGAGCCCTCCGATCACCTGTTAAGTCCTGTAAACGGCTGCTAGCTCAAGTTTCGCGTGAATAACCCGCACTCCGTACAATGGAAACCCATTGAAAAAGCATCAGTCTGAACCAATGATACATGGTGGGATTTGCCCCTCTTAAACCACCATGTGGAGGTTCGACTGATGCAGTCTCATGGTACGACGCCCGAAGTCACTGCGCAAGCCATCAAATGCACCACCCGGCATGGTTTTCTTGTCGCTCTTGGTTGGGTAGCGCAAAGGCTGAACCTGGTTGACGTGTTGAACCGGCACCTGCGGATCAATCAGAAGACCTACACCCATACGCCGGTCGACAAGGTAGTCGAGGCGTTGGTTGCCATTCTCGGCAACTGCCGCTACATGAAGGACCTGAACTTCGATCCCGAGCCGCTGGTCGCCGACCCTGCCGTAGCTCAAGCCTGGGGGCAGGAACGCTTTGCTCACTTCTCCACCGTCTGTGCGACCTTCAGCAAACTAACGGAGGAAAACGTTCAACAACTTTCCGATGCACTGGCGGAGATCCAGGCTCCCCTGCTTCAGCAGGAGGTTGCGGCGGTGGCTGGCCCAGACCGGTCCGGAATGGTCATCGTGGACATCGACCTCACCGGCCAGAAGGTCCGGGGAGAGACCAGGCAGTACACCGGTACCGACTTTGGCTACATCCAGGGGCAACTGGCCCGCGGCTATCAGATCGCAGCCGCCTTCCTCACTGGAAAGCAGCAGCGCTTTGCCATCGACGGCCTTCTCAAGTCCGGTAAGGCCAACAGCCGCTCTGGCGCCTGCCTGCTCGAACTGATCCCCAGGGTGGAAGCCCGGATCGGCCGCCCCCTGCGGCGGGTGGAATGGGTTGAAGCATGCCTGGCTCAGCAGAAGGTGCGGGTCCGGCAGTTGCATCAGGCATTACAGACGGTATCGGGCAAGGGCAGCGCCCGGCGGAAACAGAAACTGCAGTCCGAGTTACAGGAGACGGTCCAGGTCATCCGTGAACTGAACCATCGGCTCCGGCAGTACAGGCAGGACAATCAGACGAACCCGGCTCCCCTCCGGATCGTGCTGCGAGCCGACAGCGCCTTTGGCACGCCGGAGGTGATCCAGCGGCTGCTGGAGCTGGGATACGAGTTCACCATCAAGTCCTACTCCGGAAGCAATCCCGCCTACAAGCGCCTCTTCGACGCCGTGCCGGCGGAGGGCTGGGTTGAAGTCGAGAAGAACCGGTTTGCCTCCGAAGCCGTTGCTGTGCCTGGCCCAACGCTGCTCGCACCGTATCCGGTGCGGCTTGTCGCCATGCGCCGCTGGAATACGGATGGCCGGGAAGTCCGCAGCGTGATCCTGACCACGCTCCAAACCGAGGCGCTAACCATGACAGAGGTCGTGAAACTCTACCACGGACGCCAGACCATCGAAGCCGGATTCCAGGAGTGGAAGGGAACGTTTCACTTTGGTGCACCCCGGCTGCGCAAGTACGAGGCCAACGCCGCCTTTACGCAGCTCGTCCTGTTTGCCTTCAACCTGGTGCGTTGGGCCTGGCGCTATCTGAGCACCTCCTCGTCCAAACTGGCCGAGGCCAAGAGTCGACTCCTGGTACGGGTAGCGGCCCGGTGCCGGGCAACCATACGGTGTATTGGTGACACGCTGCGGCTGGTGTTCAGCCGGGGTACTCCCCTGGCTGGAGCGGAGATTACCCTGAACCGGGCCGTTTCTTACCAATGCACTTTTTCAACACCACGAATGTCGAGTTGTTCGCGTGAAACTTGAGCTAGACCAGATCGAAGTGCGCCGTGAAGTGGCGCAGCACCTTCGGCTCCCGGGTGAACTTGACGCCGCGGATCTGCTCCCGCTTCTGGAAGGCGTTGATCACGGTCTCGGCGACGTCTTCCAGGTGCAGGTTGGTGTAGACCCGCCGCGGAATCGCCAGCCGGGTGAACTCGAACGGGCTGCGGACGTTCTCGCCGGTCTCGGGGTCGCGGCCCATCACGAGCGAGCCGACCTCCACGGTGCGCACGCCGCCCTCCTGGTAGAGCGCCACCGTGAGCGCGTGGCCGGGGAACTGGTCCCACGGGATGTGCGGCAGGAACTTCGCGGCGTCGATGAACACCGCATGGCCGCCCACCGGCCACTGGATCGGGATGCCGGCGCTGCGCAGCAGGTTGCCCAGGTACTCCACCTGGCCCACCCGGTACGCCAGGTAGTCGGGATCCAGCGCCTCCCGGAGGCCCACCGCCATGGCCTCCAGATCCCGGCCGGCCAGGCCGCCGTAGGTCAGGAAGCCCTCGAAGGGCACGACCGTGCCGCCCACGCGGGTGTACAGCTCCTCGTCCTTGAAGGCCAGCAGGCCGCCGATGTTCACCAGCGCGTCCTTCTTGGCGCTCATCATCAACCCGTCGCCGTAGGAGAACATCTCCCGGGCGATGTCGATGGGCGCCTTGTCAGCGTAGCCTTCCTCCCGCATCCGGATGAAGTGGCAGTTCTCGGCGTACCGGGCCACGTCGAACAGCAGCAGGATGCCGTACTTCCGCGCGATGCGGGACGTCTCGCGGATGTTGGCCATGGATACGGGCTGCCCGCCCGCGGAGTTGTTGGTCACGGTCATCACGATGCAGGCGATGTTCTCCGCGCCGTGCTCCTGAATGAAGGCCTCGAGCCTGGCCGTGTCCATGTTGCCCTTGAAGGGGTGGTACTCCTCGGTGGGCACGTCCAGCAGCAGGTCGATCGGCCGGCCGCCGGCCAGCTGCACGTGGCCGCGAGTCGTGTCGAAGAACATGTTGGAGAGCACGTACATGCCCGGCCGGGTGATCAGCTGCGCGAAGGCGCTCTTCTCGGCGCCGCGGCCCTGGTGGGTCGGGAGGACGTACTCGTACCCGGTGATGTCAGTGACCGCCTCCTTCAGCCGGTAGTAGCTGCTGGCGCCGGCGTACGACTCGTCGCCCAGCATCATGGCGGACCACTGGAACTGGCTCATCGCGCCCGTGCCGGAGTCGGTGAGCAGGTCGATGTAGACGTCGGAGGACCGGAGCAGGAAGGGATTGTAGTGCGCTGCCTTGATGGCCGCCTCCCGGTCCTCCCGGGGGATCAGCCGGATCGGTTCCACCATCTTGATCTTAAAGGGCTCGCCCTTTGGCATGACTGGTTCCTCCTTCGTTATGATGATGGCGCGTCCGCCGACCTTACGAGCAAGGATCATACCAACGACAGCAGAAGGGCCGGGAGGTTTCTCCCGGCCCTCACATGTATCAAGATGAAACAAACACCGTCTCACTATGTATTATTCCGATACATCATGCCAGCCCGTAACGCGCCAGCTTCCGGTAGAGGGTGGCCCTGGAGAGCCCCAGGTGGCGTGCCAGTTCGGCCTTGGAGTCGAAGGCCCGCAGCCCCGCCTCCAGCACCCGGCGCTCCACCTCCTCCAGGGTGGGAAACGTGCCGGGGTCGTTGAGCCCCAGCCAGCCGTCCCCGCTGCGGTCCGCCGGCCCCGCGGCCGCCGTCTCGGCGCCGACCACGTCCGGCGGCAGGTCGCCCACGTCGATCACGTCGCCCTCCGCCAGGACCACCGCCTGTTCCACCACGTTCTCCAGCTCCCGGATGTTGCCCGGGAACGGATAGGCCATCAAAGCCCGCAGCGCGGCCGGGCTGAACCGGGCAGGCGGCCGGCCCAGCCGCTCGCAGACCCGCCGCATCGCGTGTTCCAGGAACAGGGGCAGGTCGGCGCGCCGCTCCCGGAGGGGCGGCAGTACCAAATGGATGACCCGCAGCCGGTAGTACAGGTCCTCCCGGAACCGCTTCTCCCGCACCAGCTGCGCCAGGTTCTGGTTAGTGGCCGAGATGATGCGCACGTTCACCTTCTGGACGGTGGTGCCGCCCACCCGCCGGATCTCGCCGCTCTGCAGCGCCCGGAGGAGCTTGGCCTGCAGCCCCGGATCCATGTCGCCGATCTCGTCCAGGAACAGCGTGCCGCCGTCGGCCAGCTGGAAGAGCCCCGGCCGGCCGCCCTTGCGGGAGCCCGTGAACGCCCCTTCCTCGTAGCCGAAGAGCTCGCTCTCCAGCAGCGTCCCGGGGATCGCCGCACAGTTGACCGCGATCAGGGGCTGTGACCTCCGGGCGCTGCGGTTGTGGATCAGCCGGGCCATGACCTCCTTGCCCGTGCCGCTCTCCCCCTCGATGAGCACGGGGGAGTCCACGGTGGCGGCCTTACGGGCGGTGAGGTACATGCGCTGGGCCGCGGGGCTCTGCCCGATGATGACGCCGTCCTCCGCGACCGGCGCCGCCGTCAGGTTCTCCCGCAGGAGGTCGATGGTGTTGCGGGCCTCGTCCAGCTGTCGGGAGAGCGCCAGCACCTCGGTGATGTCCCGGAAGACCGACACCGCGCCCACCATTCGCCCCTGATGGTACACCGGCACGATGTTGGAGACCACCACGTGGTCGAACACCCGGGTCCGGACGCCCAGCAGGGGCGTCCGGGAGGCGAGCACGTCCAGGATGTGGGAGTTGGGCACCACCTCGCTGACGTGACGCCCGACCACCTGATCTCGGGTCAGCCCGGTGATGCGGGTGTTGGCCTCGTTGGCGTAGATGACGTACCCCTCGCTGTCGACGGCGACCACGCCGTCGTGCAGGCTGTCCAGGACCTGTATGGCGTACCGCAGAATTGCGCCGTCCACGTGTGCTCCCCCCCGGCGGTGCGCTGCGCTCTTGCCATGCCGCCGAGTGGTGACTTCCACGCTCACCGCAGGGGTTCCTCCAGATCCGGGCCGGCGGGCAGGTCGAACTCCTCGTCCGGCAGGCCCGCGCCCTCCGGCTCCTCGGCGCCGTCCCGGGTCCCCCACCAACCCCCGGGGAGCGTCAGCCAGTTCCACCGCGCGCGGGGCTGCGGCTGGCAGGTGACCGCGGGCAGCTCGTCCGCCCAGTCGGCCGGCAGATACCGGGGGTTCCACGGGTCGGTGGGGTGGCGCACCAGCGGCTCCGGCCGCCGGATGAACAGCCGCTCCACCGGCGTGCCCGGACACCCGGGCTGCCACAGCTGCCACTGCTGGTAGGCCGGCCGTCCGTCCTGGGCCGGCACGGTGACCTGCACCACCTTGGCCTTCACCAGCAGGTTGCCGGGGCCCGACGGCTCGTGCCCCGCCAGGAACAGTTCCGTCACCACCTGCTCGGGCGGACAGTTGGCGTCCGGCAGCATGCCCGTCAGCCGGCAGACCGCGACGTCCACCACCTCCGCCGGCCGCGGCCAGTCCTCCGGGCGCTCGGTGACGGCCTGGGTCATGATGCGGTTCCAGATCTGCACCGGGACGTAAGCCCCGGTCCAGGGCAGGGGGTTGCCCGGATCGTCGTAGCCGGTCCAGACCCCGGTCACCAGGTCCGGCGTGAACCCGATGAACCAGGCATCCCGGTTCTCCTCGGTGGTGCCCGTCTTGCCTGCGGCCGGCCACCCCCGGAAGCCGCCGGTAAAGGCGTAGGCCGTCCCCCGGCGGATGACGCCCTTCATCATGTCGATCATCAGGTAGGCCGCGCCGGGGCTGACCACCTGCTCCTGCCGGGGGCGCGCCTCGAACAGCACCTCGCCGGTGCGGTCGACGATCCGGGTGATCACCACCGGGTCGACCTTCAGCCCCAGGTTGGCGATGGCGGCGTAGGCGGCCGTCAGGTCCAGCACGCTCACGCCCCTCTCGATGCCGCCCAGCGCCAGCGCCAGGTTCTCGTCCTCCGGCAGGATCGTCGTCAGCCCCATCTTCCGGGCCAGCGCGGCCCCCTCCCAGGGCCCGCCGCCAAACTGCATCGCCCGCACGGCCATGGGGTTCACCGACTGCTCCACGCCCCAGCGCGCCGGCTTCAGCCCCTGGTACCTGAAGTCGAAGTTCTGGGGCCACACGGTGGTACCGTCGTTGGACAGCCGGACCGGCGCGTCGTCCAGGATCGTCGCCGGCGACAACCCGGCCTCCAGGGCCGGCAGGTAGGCCACGATGGGCTTGATGGCCGAGCCCGGCTGCCGCAGGGCGTCGGTGGCCCGGTTGAACTCCAGCATGCCCTCCCGGGTGCGGCCGCCCACCAGCGCCAGCACCTCACCCGTGCGGGGGTTCATCACCACCGCCGCGGCCTCCGGCCGCGGCCCCTCGGCCGGGATGCCGTAGGCCTCGTCCGCAGCCGCCATCTGCTCGACCAGCGCCTGCTCCGCCAGCGCCTGCAGCGTGGGGTCCAGCGTGGTGTAGACCTTCAGCCCTGCCCGGGCCACCGACTGGGGATCCCGCAGCCGGATCCCGTACCGCTCCGCGAGCCCGGGCTGCGCGTCGGTCAGGATGCTGATGACGTAGTCGATGAAGTCGTTGCCCTCCTGCCGGTCTTCCCCGCCCTCGAAGGTGTTGGCCAGGGTGGGCCGGAAGGCCATCGCCTCTTCATACTGCTCCCGGGTGATCACGCCTTCCCGGAGCATCGCGTCCAGCACCACCGCGCGCCTCTCCAGGGAGGCCTCCATGTCCACGTAGGGGTCGTAGATGGACGGCCCGTTGACCATGCCGGCCAGTTGGGCCGCCTCTGCGATGTTGAGCTGGCCGACGTCCTTGCCGAAGAAGGTCTCGGCGGCCGCCTGGATACCGTACGCCCCCTGGCCGAAGTAGATCTGGTTGAGGTACATCTCCAGGATCTGATCCTTGGAGAACTTCCGCTCCAACTGGATCGCGATCCACGCCTCCTGCAGCTTCCGCCGCAGGGTCACCTCCTGCGTCAGCCAGCCGCTGCGGGCCAGCTGCTGGCTGATGGTGGATCCGCCTTCCACCCGCCCCCCCGGCAGCCCGAGGAGGTACAGGCCGGTGCGCCAGGCAGCACGGGCGAGGCCGCGGGGATCGAGGCCGAAGTGGGAACGGAAGCGGGGATCCTCCACGGCGATAAAGGCGTTCCGCACGTGCTCCGGGATCTGGCTGAGTCTGACCGGGATGCGGTTCTCGCCGCCGTGCAGCCGGTAGACCTCGTTTCCTTCCCGGTCGTAGATCACCGTGCTGGTCGCCCAGTTGAGCTCGCTCAGCTCCGGCGCGGCGGCGATGGTCTGCGCGACGAAGACGGCGACGCCGGCCCCGGACAGGACGAAGAGGGCCAGAAGGGTGAACAGGACGTAGCGCCAGGTCCGCCTCATCCGCCTCCGCCCCCTTCCGCGTGGTCCACTGGGACATATAGTGTGTACGAAAAAAGGGACGGCCTCTCGCCGTCCCTTCGAATCCCTGTTATCCCACAGCCGGCGTCTCGACCGCAACCTCCACCGCGTCGCCCCAAAGCCGCTCCAGGTTGTAGAACTCCCGCTCCTCTTCCTGCATCACGTGGACGACCACATCACCAAAGTCCAGCAGCACCCAGCGGCCGCCGCTGTACCCTTCCACGTGGCGTACCTTGTGCCCCTTCTTGTCGAGCTCCTCCTCCACGTGGTCCACGATCGCCCGCACGTGGGTGCCGCTGGTTCCGGAGCAGATGACGAAGTAGTCAGCCACCACGCTGATCGAGCGGATGTCCAGGATTCGGACGTCCCGGGCCTTCTTCCCCTCTGCCGCAATGGCAGCCCACTGGGCCAACTCGGCGGAATCCGTCAATCCGGCATTCTCCTTTCGTGTCAATTGTCTATCGATAGTTCACCCTATTCTCCCCGCGTCCGCAGGTTCCTCCTCATGCCGGGGAAGGCGGCACACGGGGGCCTCTTTGGCCGCGGCGGCTGCGCCGGCGCCGGAAGGCGCCCCGCAGACCCCTGGCTTCACGGTCCCTGCAACAGCCAGTTGCGCGCCTCCACCGACGCGGGGTGGATGAGCCACCCCTGCCCGACCAGGTAGAGCAGCGAGTTGTTCAGGGCCGCCAGCAGCGCCCGGTCCAGGTCCTGCTCCGCCGCCTCCCGGACCTCCGCCGCGCCGGGGAAGCGGCGGCCGGGCTCGGCGTAGTCCGCCACGTACAGCACCTTCTCCAGCAGACCCATCCCCGCCCGGCCGGTGGTGTGGGTGGCGATGGCCTGCAGCACCTCCCGGTCCGTCACGAGCCCCTGCTCCGCCAGCTGCGCCGCCGCGACCGGGCCGTGCAGCAGGTGGGGCGCCGCCCGCTCCACCGGGTGGACCGAGAGCCCCAGCCGCTCCGCCTCACGCAGCAGGGTTTCGGCAGGCAGCGGCTTGGCATAGTCATGCATCAGGGCCGCCACGGCCACCTGGTCAGGGTCGGCCCCGTGGATGCGGCCCAGGCGACGGGCGTACTCCAGCACCCGGTAGGTGTGCGCCAGCCGCTCGCCGGTCACCTGCCGCTGCAGGACGCCCTCCAGCGTGCGCCAGTCAGCCGTCGCCATGGCTTTCGCCCCTCAGGTAGAGTCGGTGTTCGGCGATGTAGCGGGCCACCGGGTCGGGCACCAGGTAGCGAAGCGGGTATCCCGCGGCTGCCAGCCGGCGCAGGTCGGCCGACGCGACGGCGACCCCGGGGATCTCCAGCAGCCGTACCCGCCCGGAGAGGCGCGGGCCCAGCTCGGCAAGGAGCCGGCGAGCCGCGGCCAGGTCGTGGCCGGGCCGGGTGACCGCGAAGAAGTCGACGCTCTGCATCAGCGTCTCCCACTCCCGCCAGGTGCGGATCGCCAACAGGCTGTCCAGGCCGATGATGAACGCCGGCTCCCAGTCAGGGTGCTCCGCCGCCAGCGCCCGGACCGTCTCGATGGTGTAGGACGGGCCGGGGCGGCGCAGCTCCAGGTCCGAGAAGCCGAAGGCCGGGTTGTCGGCGATGGCCAGCCGCACCATCGCCGCCCGGTGCTCCGCCGGCGTCACCGGCTGCCCCTGCTTGTGGGGCGGCTGCCGGTTGGGCAGGAAGATCACCCGCTCCACGCCGGTCAGGTGCAGCACCCCCTGGGCCGCGGCCAGGTGGCCCAGGTGGATGGGATCGAACGTGCCGCCGAGGACGGCGACGCGCGCCATGACATCGCCCCCCTCGTCACTCCGGCAGCGTGATCTTCGGCTCCTTCGGGTTCCGCCGGTACAGCAGGAAGTTCCGGCCCAGCACCTGCACCAGGGCGGCCCCGGTGCGCTCGGCCACCTGCGCCGCCACAGCCTCCGGCTCGGCCGGCGCCGTCTGCAGCACCCGTCCCTTGATCAGCTCCCGGGCCGTGAGCGCCCCGTCGGCCTGGCGGATGACGTTCTCGGTCACGCCGTCCTTGCCGATGGTCAGGATCGGGCTCATGGTCACGCCCATCGCCCGCAGGAACCGCTTCTGCTTGCCCCTGAGCTCCATGCTCGTCTCATCCTTTCCACGCGCAGGCGGCCCCGGCCGGTCAGACGGGGTCGGCCATCAGCTCGAACTCGATATCGCAGACCCGCACCGTGTCCCCGTCCTCCGCCCCGGCCTCCCGCAGGGCCTGCTCAACGCCCTTCAGCCGCAGGATGCGCAGGAAGCGGGCGACCGCCTCGTCGTTCTCCCACATGGTCATGGCCACCAGCCGCTCGATCTCCTTGCCTTCCACGTGCCACACCCCGCCGTACTTGTAGATCCGCCAGCCCTCCTCCTTGGGCCGGTAGACCATCTCCGCCTCGGGAGCCGCCGGCTCCGGGGGCACCCACTGCCGGATGAGGTCGTACGCCGCCTCCAGCAGCGGGCGGAAGCCCTCCCGCGTGGCGCCGGAGATCGGGAAGACGCGGTAGCCGCGCTTCTCCAGGGCCTCCCGGACCCGGGGCAGGTTCTCCCGGGCGTCCGGCAGGTCCATCTTGTTGAAGGCCACCAGGGTCGGGCGCGCCGCCAGCTCCGGGTTGTAGGCGCGCAGCTCGTTGTGGATCACATCGAAGTCGCTGAGCGGGTCCCGCCCCTCGGTGCCCGCGCCGTCCAGCACGTGGATCAGCACCTTCGTCCGCTCCACGTGGCGGAGGAACTCGTGTCCCAGCCCCACGCCCTGGTGTGCGCCCTCGATGAGGCCGGGGATGTCGGCGATGACGAAGGAGCGCCCCTCGCCCAGGTCGACGACGCCCAGGACGGGCGTCAGGGTGGTGAACGGGTAATTGGCGATCTTCGGCCGGGCCGCGCTGACCGCGGACAGGAACGTGGACTTGCCCGCGTTGGGGAAGCCCACCAGCCCCACGTCCGCGACCACCTTCAGCTCCAGCAGCAGCCAGCGCTCCTCACCCGGCTCGCCCTTTTCGTAGAAGGTCGGGCACTTGTTGGTGGGCGTGGCGAAGCGCATGTTGCCCCGGCCGCCGCGGCCGCCGCGGGCGACCACCGCCCGCTGGCCGGGCTCCACCAGGTCGAAGAGCACCTCGCCGGTGTCGTCGTCCTTGACCACGGTGCCCGGGGGCACCTTGATGACCAGGTCCTCGCCCTTGCGGCCGTGCATCCCCTTCGGGCCGCCGTGCTCGCCCCGCTCGGCCTTGAAGTGCTTCTGGTACTTGAAGTCGACCAGGGTGTTGAGCCCCGGGTCGACGACGAACACCACGTCGCCGCCCCGGCCGCCGTCGCCACCCCAGGGGCCGCCCTGCGGGACGTACTTCTCCCGCCGCACCGAGTTGGAGCCCCGCCCGCCGTCGCCGCCTTTCACGTAAATGCGGGCCACATCCACGAACATGGCATCACGCCCCAGACCGGATTCTCGTCGCTATCCTTAGCCGGCCGGCAGGCGCTTATGTGCCGGCGGCTTCGTGGAAGAAGCCCCAGCACCGCCGGGTGCTGGGGCCTCCGGAATCCACCTTACGCCTCGACGGCCAGCTGGATGGGCACCACCGAAACCTGCTTCCGGTTGGCCCCCTTGCGGCCGAACTTCACGATGCCGTCCGCCAGCGCGTACAAGGTGTCGTCCTTGCCGCGGCCGACGTTCGCACCAGGGTGAATCTTGGTGCCCCGCTGGCGCACGATGATCTGGCCGACGGTGACGAGCGAGCCGTCACCCTTCTTCACGCCCAGATACTTAGGGTTCGAGTCACGACCGTTCTTGGTCGAGCCGACGCCCTTCTTGCTCGCAAACAGCTGAAGGAACATGGGGTCAGCCTCCCTCCGTCACGCGGACATAATTCTTATAATCCTTCGCAATATCCTTCAGTCCGAGTACCGTGGTCTCCAGGATGGCCTGGGCCTTCAGCCGGGACTCAGGGGTGCCCCCCGGCAGCAGCCTGCACCAAGCCCTGCCGCTGACGGCCTTCCCCTCGTGGGGGTGACCCGCAACCCGCTTCAGCCCGATCAGGGCCGTCACCACCAGCGCCGTCACCCCGGCGCAGACGATGTCCTCGCCCGGCTCCGCGTAGCCGGCATGCCCCTCGGTCTCCAGGGAGACCACCGAGCCGTCTTCCGCCCGGCCGACCCGAACCGTGATCACCGGCTTACCCCTCGATGGACTCGATGGTGATCGCCGTGAACGGCTGCCGGTGGCCGGTCTTGCGCCGGTAGTTGGTCTTGTTGCGGTACTTGAAGACGATGATCTTCGGCCCCTTGCCGTGGGCGGCCACCTTCGCAGTCACCTTGGCACCCTCGATGTACGGCGTGCCGACGGTCACCTTGCCGTCCCGGCTGATGGCCAGGACCTTGTCGAACACGACGGTCTCGCCCTCGCCGGCCGTCAGCTTCTCGACCCGCAGGGTGTCGCCCTCCTGGACCCGGTACTGCTTGCCGCCCGTCTCCACGATCGCGTAAGTCAAACGGAACACCTCCGAGGATGTAGACTCGCCGGCGGCCAGGTACGCCCAACGGCGTTTTCCGAACCCGCCCCGTGCGGTTGCCACCACAGCCCCTCGGCAAGGGGCGCGCGGAGGCGACATGTAATGTTAGCATGGGTTGGCCGCCCGTGTCAATGCAGGGGCGGCCCGTTGCGTTCGCAGGGAATATCAGGATGTCTATTGAGTTTTTAGAGAATATGAATTATAATTTCAGTTGCGTGCAAGATCGCAACGGCAACCGGAAGGTGAGATCGCGCCCGCCGGGGGAGGGATGAACATGCGGAACCGGCGCAACCTGCTCATCTGGATCGCAACCCTTCTGTCCGCCGTCGGCGTCTTCCTGCTGGTGGTGAACGGCCAGATGATGCTCGGCCTCAGCGCCGCCGTGGCCGTGGCTCTGTTCGGTGCCGGCCGGCGCGCGTGCCGGCTCGGGCCCGACAGCACGCCGAGCCTTGACCCAGAATGAAACAAACGGATATAATTCTAGTCGCATAGCTCGATGGTGGAGACAAGGAGAGCCATCGGCAGCTGCGAGGAGCCGTGCACGGCGCGGCGCCTCCGGTTGGCCGTGGCTCTCCTTGTTTCCTTTGGATTGTGAGGGAGTGCGTATGAACCGTACCGAGATGATCCGGCGCCTGGCCTCGGAATCCTTCGACCTGCTGGTGGTCGGCGGCGGGATCACGGGGGCCGGCGTCGCCCGCGAGGCTGCCCTCCGCGGCCTGAAGGTGGGCCTCGTGGAGGCCAGCGACTTCGCCTTCGCCACCAGCAGCCGCTCCACCAAGCTGATCCACGGCGGCCTGCGCTACCTGAAGAACTTCGAGTTCCGCCTCGTCCGGGAGTCGGTGGTGGAACGGCAGAACCTGCTGGTCATGGCCCCGCACCTGGTCAAGGCCACCACCTTCCTGTTCCCGGTCTACGAGGGCGACCCCGACCCGTTGTGGATGCTCAACATCGGCCTGACCCTCTACGACTGGTTCGCGGGCCGGAGCAACCCGATCCCGCACAGGATGCTGAAGCCCGGTCCGCTCCGGGAGCGGGAGCCGTGGCTCAGGGCCGACCGGCTGAAGGGCGGCGCGCTCTACGCCGACTGCCGCACCGACGACGGCCGGCTGACCCTGGAGGTGATCCAGTCCGCCGCCGCACACGGCGCCGCGGTGGCCAACTACGTCCGGCTGACCGCGTTCCGCAAGGACAGCCGCGGCCGGATCGTGGGGGCGACGGTGCGGGACGAGCTGACCGGCGACACCTTCGACGTCCGGGCGGACCGGGTGCTGGCCGCGGCGGGGCCGTGGGCGGACGCGGTACGCCAACTGGACGACCCCGGCGCTCCGACCCTCCTCCGGCTCACCAAGGGCGTCCACCTGGTGGTGCCCCACGATCGGCTGCCCATCCGGCACGCGGTGGTGATGCGGGGCCGGGACGGCCGCATGATGTTCGCCGTCCCCTCGGGCAACTGCACGTACATCGGTACCACCGACACCGATCACCACGGCGACCCGGCGGCCTACTCGATCACCCGGTGGGACGTGGAGTACGTGGTGGACGCCGCCCGCCGGCTCTTCCCGGAGGCGGGGCTGACCACCGACGACATCATCGCCGGCTGGTCGGGCTTCCGGCCGCTCCTGAAGCCCGCGAAGGAGGCGGATCCCTCGGCGACCACCCGGGACTACAAGCTCTTCCACAGCCCGTCCGGGCTGGTCACGGTGGCTGGCGGCAAGCTGACCGCCTTCCGGGCCATGGCCAGCCACATCGTCGACGACCTCTTCCCGGCCACCCGGAGCGCGGCGCACCTCGCCGCCAGCACGGCGCCCCTGCCCGGCGCGCAGGGGAAACTGCCGGACGGCGGGCTGAAGCGGCAGCTGGCTGCCGAGGTCGGCGGGGCCGAGAGGCTCATTGACCTGCTGGCCGACCGGTACGGCGCGGTCCTGGCCCAGGTGGCCGCCGAGGCCCGGGAGGTCGCGGCGCCCGACCCGGAGCTGCGCTGGCGGCTGGCCCAGGCGCGGTACGCGGTGAAGGCCGAGATGGCCATGCACCTGGTCGACGTGGTCCGGCGGCGCACCGACCTCATGCTCTTCACGGCGCACAACGGGCGGCCCTGGCTGCCCGCGCTGGCCGGCGAGATGGGCGCCCTGCTGGGCTGGAGCGAGGCGCAGAAGCAGGCGGAGATCGCCGCCGCCGAGCAGGAGATCGACGGGATGTTCGCGTGGCGGCAGGAGGCGGCCGCCGGCGCATGAGGAGGGCTGCGGACCGCACGCAGCAACGAGCCCCGGACCTGGCCGTGCCAGGTCCGGGGCTTGCGCGCTCCAAGTGGCTCAGTGCGGGGCAACGCGCCCTTTCGCGTACGTGCGGAACACCTTCAGGATCTCCACCGGCACCACCTGGCCCACCAGGCGGCCGGCATCGGCCACGTCGATGACGTAGCCGTCCACCCTGGCGATGCCGTCGGCCGCGTTGGAGGCGTGGGGCTCCTCGATGCGCAGCTGCAGCACCTGGCCGGCGGAAACCGGCAGCGCCTTGGCCTCCACCTCCTCCCGGGTGCCCAGGGCCTTCAGGCTCCACGAGTCGGGGGAAACCTCGCTGTTGCCGCGGATGTAGATCGTCCGGGCCAGCTCCTCCTCCAACGCCCGCAGATTGGCCCCGCCGGGGCGGATCACCAGGGCCGCCACCGAGGGATGGACCTCCATCAGCAGGGCTTCGCTGGACGACTGCTTCATGATGCGCCGGATCTCGGCCCGCACCCGGTGGGCCATGGTCTGCTCGTTGAGCACCTTCCCCCGGCCGTCGCAGGCGGGGCAGGGCTTGGTGAGCACCTCGCTCAGGTTCTGGCGCGACTTCTTGCGGGTCATCTCGAGCAGGCCGAGCTGGGTGAGCCCCAGGATGTTGGCTCGGGTGCGGTCCCGCCTCAAAGCCTCCTCCAGGGCCTGGATCACCTGCTGCCGGTGGTCCTCCCGGTCCATGTCGATGAAGTCGATGATGATGATCCCGCCGATGTCCCGGAGCCGCAGCTGCCGGGCGATCTCCCGGGCGGCCTCCAGGTTCGTGCGGAAGACCGTGTCGGCCAGGTTCGTCGAGCCGACGAACTTGCCGGTGTTCACGTCGATGGCGGTGAGCGCCTCGGTCTGGTCGATGATGATGTACCCGCCGCTCCTGAGCCACACTCGCCGGCGCAGCGCCTTCTCGATCTCCATCTCGACGCCGTAGTAATCGAAGAGGGTCTGGTCGCTGCGGGTGTAGAGCTTGACCCGGTCTTTGAGCTGGGGCGCGTGCAACTCCACCACCGCGAGGGCGGTGTCGTAGGCGGACCGCTGGTCCACCAGGAACAGGCTGACGGAGTCATCCAGCCCGTCCCGCACCAGCCGGTGGATGAGCCCCTGGTCGTGGTGGACCAGGGACGGCGCCCTGGCCGTCCTGGCCCGGGCGGCGATCTGCTGCCAGTGGCGCTCGAGGAAAGCGGCGTCGTGGGCCAGTTCCTCCTCGCTGGCGCCCTCCGCCACCGTGCGCACGATGAGCCCCATCCCGTCGGGCTTCACGGCGTGGGCAATCTGCTTCAGCCGGTCCCGCTCCCGCTCGTCGGTGATGCGCCGGCTGACGCCGACGTAGTCCACGTGAGGCATGAGGACGAGGAAGCGCCCGGGCAGGGTGATGTTGCGGGTGACCCGCGCCCCCTTGGTGCCGATGGGCTCCTTGGCCACCTGGACCAGGATGTCCTGGCCGGTCCTGACCAGCTCGCCGATGGTGGGCCGGCGCCCGGACCGCGGCAGGGGCGTCTCCCCCTCCAGCGGCGCCCGGCCGGGCTGGGCGTCGTCCACGTACAGGAAGGCGTTGCGCTCCAGGCCGATGTTGACGAAGGCGGCCTGCATGCCGGGCAGCACGTTCTCGACCTTGCCCTTGTAGATGTTGCCGACGATGCGTTCATGTACGGGCTGCTCGATGTACAGCTCCACCAGCTCGCCGTCTTCCAGCACCGCCGCGCGCGTCTGGTCGATGTCGACCGTCAAGAGTATCTCCTTGCGCATGAAAAAAGCCCCTTCTCTCCTGGGGATGGCTGCTCTGGGAACTAGTATCCCAAATTTAGTGGTTTTCTTCTCCAGAACGGCCGAGTCCTGCACGGGCCAAGGCGGACGGACAAAGCCCCCCGGATCCGACGGGGGGCTGTTCGCGGCTGTCGGCTAGGAACTCCGCTCGACCACGACCGTGTAGTCCAGGGCCAGGATGACGACCGCGCTGAGAGCGGTGAGCATCGGCAGCACCAGGGCGAAGACCACGGCGCCGCCCACGGGCAGGTTGAGGATCTCATAGCCCTTGGGGTCCCGCACGATGATCCGGTTGACGTTGCCCTCGTGCAGAATCCGCTTCAGCGTCTCCACCAGGTCCCGGCCGCTCACCTTCAGCTCCTCGGTGAAGAAGCCCGACGGCGTCTGCTCCTCCTCCAGCTGGACCGCGGCGGCCACCGCGTCCCAGCCGTTCTGCTCCAGCACCTCCCGGGCCCGGGCGTAAGAGATCTTGAAGCGGTTGCGCAGGAGGTCCATCTTCTCCAGCTTCTCCCGTTCTTCCATCGAGTCCCCCTCCTCCTCGGGCATCGACCGACCGGTGACCGGTCCTACTCGTGGGACGTCCCGATGCGGCCCCTTCCCTTCAACCGACGGCCGCTTTTTCAGACGAAAGGGCGCCGGAGACAGGCGTCACAGGGACCAGGGCTCGGCGCAGATCCCGGTCTCGGGGTCGCGCCGGTACAGCATCAGCCGGTGGGCGAGCGCCAGCTCCACCCCCGCGAGGTCGGGCGCGCACCGGATCAGGCCCGCCACCACCTCATCGGGCCGCACGTTGCCCGCGGAGCCGGTCTGCACCAGCGCCCGCAACTCGCCGGGACCCTCGACCGCCAGGCTGTATACGTGGGGGCGGATGTCCACGGACCGGGAGCCGGCGGGACCCTCCCGGGTCACCACCACCTGCTCTGCCTCCAGGAACCGGGCCACGGCCTGCCGCAGGGCCTCCTCGTCGGCCCCCTGCAGCGTCAGCCGGTACTCGGCGGCGTTGACCAGGGCCATGAGCGATTCGCCGCCCTCGGGGGCGGGGCGGGCCTCCAGCAGCCGCACGTCGGCCGGCAGGGCCGCGTTGGCCCGGGACACGAACGCCTCGGGCTCCACGGGTTCCGTCAGGTCCACGTCGATGAACTCGCCCTCACTGCTTGTCCCCGTCGCCAGGGCGGAGGCGTAGCTGATGCGCGGGTGCGGGTTGAACCCCTGGGTGAACGCCAGCGGCAGTCCCGCGCGCCGCAGGCCGCGCTCCACGACCCGCTGAAAATCCAGATGCGACAGGAACCGGGCGAGCCCCAGCTTAGCCAGCCGAATCCGTAACCGCAATTTCGTCCTCTCCCACAAAGCCCGCGGGCTTCAGTGTCGGCAGCACGTCGTAACGCATGCACACGCCGCACAGGTCACAGTTCTCCCAGCGGCAGTCCTCCACCTCCACCTCGGCCATCGCCCGGCGGTGGTCGTCGATCAGCCACTCCCGGCTGAGCCCCGGCGAGAGGTGATCCCAGGCGAATCGCTCGCCGTAGCCCTTCCGGCGGTAGGTGTAGAAGGCCACGTCGACGCCGGCCTCGGCGCACGCCCGGAGCCACAGGTTGTAGTCGAAGTGCTCGTTCCAGCCGTCGAACCGGGCCCCCATCTGCCACGCCTTCAGCACGGCCGCGGCCACCCGCCGGTCTCCCAGCGAGAGCAGGGCCTCGATGTGGCTCACGTCGGCCTCGTGGTACTTATACTCGATGCGCCGGTCCTTCAGGAAGCGCTTGATGTGCTCCTGGCGCCGGCGGGCCTCCGCCAGGGTCACCTGCGGCTCGAACTGGAACGGGGTGTGGGGCTTGGGCACGAAGACGGAGACCGAGATGGTCACCCGTACCTTGCGCGCCTCCTGCCGGCCCAGCTCCTCCTCGGCGATCTCCAGGGCCCAGCGGCCCTTCTCGGCGATCGCCTCCAGGTCGGCGTCGGTCTCGGTGGGCAGGCCGAGGATGAAGTACAGCTTCACGGCCCGGTAGCCGCTGCGGAAGGCGGCCCGCATGGCCTCGCGGATGTCCCGGTCGGACACGGTCTTGTTGATCACCCGCCGGATGCGGGCGGAGCCGCCCTCGGGCGCCAGGGTGATCGATCCCTTGCGCACCTTGCTCACGGCGTCCGCCAGCGCCACCGAGAAGGCGTCCACCCGGGTGGAGGGAAGGGTGACGTTGACGCCGTCGCAGCGCAGCTGGTCCGACAGCCTGCTGACCGTCTGCTGCACGTCGGTGTAGTCCGCCGTGGAGAGGGAGACCAGCGACAGCTCGCTGTAGCCGGTGTTCTTCACGATCTCCCGGGCCAGCCGCTGCACCACCTCGGGCGAACGCTCCCGCACCGGCCGGGTGATGTAGCCCGCGTGGCAGAAGCGGCAGCCGCGGGTGCAGCCCCGGAAGACCTCGACCTGCGCCCGGTCGAAGACGATCTGGGTGTTGGGCACCACGGGCCGGGTCGGGTAGTCGATGCTGTCCAGATCCTTGACCGTCGCCCGTTCCACCACCTCCGGCACCCCGGGCTCGGTGGGCCGGTACGCCTTGATGGTGCCGTCGGGGTTGTACTCCACCGCGTACAGGCTCGGCACGTAGCAGCCGGTGATGCCCGCCATGCGCCGCAGCAGCTCCCTCCGGTCCCTGCGCCCCGCGTCCCGCCAGGCCTTGTAGGCGTCGAGGATCTCGTGGATGACCTCCTCGCCGTCGCCCAGCACCGCGACGTCCAGGAACGGGGCCAGCGGCTCGCAGTTGAAGGCGCAGGGGCCGCCGGCGATGACCAGGGGATCGGCTTCGGTGCGCTGCTCCGCGAGGAGCGGCACCCCGGCCAGGTCCAGGCAGGTCAGCAGGTTGGTGTAGGTCAGCTCGTAAAGCAGCGGGAAGGCGATGATGTCGAACTCCCGGACGGGCGTCCAGGTCTCCAGCGTGAAGAGCGGGATCCCCTCCGCCCGCATCTCCTTCTCCATATCGGTCCAGGGGGCGTACGCCCGCTCGCAGCAGGCGTCGTCCCGCCGGTTGATCTGGTGGTACATGATCAGCGACCCCAGGTGGGACATGCCCACCTCGTACGCGTCGGGAAACGTCCAGGCGACCTTGACGTCCACCTTGGCGTGATCCTTCACCACGGCGTTCCACTCGCCGCCGGTGTAGCGGGCGGGCTTGGAGACCCGGGGAAGCACGCGCTCGATGCGCTCGCGCAGGGTCTCGGCCATGCCATCACCCCTTTTCCTGTCTGTGATTGCGGTCACCTAGCTTCGATGTTACGCCAAAGCGGCGAGTAAGTAAACCGCGGGGTTAAAGATCCAACACCTGCTCCACCGTCGCCCGCGGGCCTAGCACTTCGAACGCGTCCAGGATCTCCGCCTCGTGCAGGGTGCCGACGGGCAGGAGCGAACGGTCCACCACCAGGACCAGGTGGTACCGGCGGGCGGAGAGCCGCTCCAGCACCTCGCCGATCCGGGTCCCCTCCACCACCACGAGGGTACCGCCGGGGATGATCCGCTGGCGGGCCATCCGCCGGCGCTTCTGCAGGAACTGCTGGTACGAGCGCAGCACGGCCTCCTCCCCTTCCGCCATCGCCCCCAGGGCCAGGAACAGGCCGCCGGCCAGCGGGGTCAGGAACACCTGGCCGGCGGCGGCCAGCACGCCCAGCGCCGCGGCCAGCATGGCCGCGCCTGAGAGCAGCCCGAGGCGGGCCATCCACACCGTGGTCGTCCGGTATCCCCAGCGCTGGGCCAGGAGCCCGCGCAGGGCGCGCCCGCCGTCCAGGGGCAGGGCGGGGATCAGGTTGAAGAACGCGAGGTTGGCGTTGACCTGAAAGAAGAAGCGCACCAGGGAGGGGTCGAAGAGCCGGTCGCCCATGAGGAAGCTGGCGAGGCCGGCCAGCAGGAACGACTGCACCGGCCCGGCCAGGGCCACGGAGACCTCCGACTGGGGATCGGCGTCGAGGGATGGGTCCAGCCGGGCCATGCCGCCGAAGGGCGTGAGGACCAGCGAATCGATGTCCACCCCCAGCAGCCAGGCCACCGTCAGGTGGGCCAGTTCATGGGCCGCCAGCGAGCCGAGCAGGATCAGGGCCTCCAGGTAGTATCCGCTCACGGCGGCGACGAGGAGCGCCAGCAGGAAGAGCCAGTGCACCTCCACCCGCACGCCGGCCACGTTGCCGATCCTCAGGGAGCGATTCCCCCCTCACGCTGTGCTCTCCCGCCCATCTCCACCCCTCCTCCCGGAGTGTATGGACGGGCTGCCGGCTTCATGCCCCGTGCGGACCGGCGCGGGGACTCGCCGCTGCCGGGCAGACAAAAACGAGGCCTCCTGCCGGAAGCCCCGTGAAGAACGCAAGTGCGGACGCTGTGTCGTACGCCTCCCTAGTTGTTGGCTGCGGCCAGGTGCAGCGTGGTCAGGTCCTCGATTGCTCCGCTACCACGGCGGAGGGCTCGATAACCCACTACCCGACCTCCCAACGCCGCCTTCAGGTAATCGCAGGCGACGGCCGGATCGACTGTATAGCCGCAGGTGTAGCAGTCGATCGCAGCAAAGCCCTCTTCAGGGTAGGTATGGATCGAGAGGTGAGACTCCGACAGGACCAGGACGCCAGTGACGCCCTGAGGGCTGAACTGGACGAAACTCTCACCGACCACCGTGGCTCCGCACTGGGCTGCGGCCTCGTACATGACCTCCTTCAAGAACCGGACGTCGTTCAGCTTCTCGAAGGCAACCTCGCGCAGATCCATGGTGATGTGGCGGCCATAGGTCGAGTAGGCCATGGTAGAACTCCCCCTTCGGCAATCATTTCTAGCCCTCTCAAGCTAGACGGGACCATCGTCACGCCAACGGGGGAAAAGTCGGGCACAGCCCCAACCCTTTAAGGCGTGCTAGGTTCCTATTCGGTTCCACAAGACTGTGTTGAGACGATCTCAACCTCCAGATCAACGTGGCCCAGCCTGTCTAGACCATGCAATAGCATGGATTGTACAGGGCAGACAGTGAATTGTCAAGGCCGTAACGCGCCACGCCGTCTTTTCTGAATCGTCGCCCCACCAGTTGGAGTGGCAACCTCTCACAATATATCGCGTTCCGCCCCCACCTGCAAGGGCTACGGAGACAAATTCCCGCGCCCTTTCCGCGAGCGCTGCACTTTGCCTGTATGAACGGCCTGGCTTGCGCCCAGACTAGTCGGGGAGGTGAACGCGATGGCCAGTCAGCAGATCCGCTGCACCGTCAGCAGCTGTTACTACTACGCCGCCGGGGATAACTGCGCCGCCGAGGAGATCATGGTGCGGGCCGATCCCGCCGCGCTGGGGAAGTCCGGCATGGAGGTGGGCGACATCGGCGGGGAGGCGCGTCAATCCAACCACACCCTGTGCGAGACCTTCATCCCCCACCAGCAGGGGCCGAAGCCGGGCATTCGCCGCATCGCCAAGTGACGCAGCCAGACGGGAGGGGAACTCATGGCACGCAGACGCTCCTTGCTCTCCGACGAGACGAAGATGCACTTTGCACGCCTGCAGGGCGCCGGCGACCGGGCCCAGCCCGGCGACTACGGTCAGCTTACCTCCAGAGAAGCAGGGAACATGGTCAAGTACGCGATCCAGGCCGCCCAGCAGGCGCTGGCCGGCCAGACTCCGGACCCGTCCCGCATCCAGTGAAGGAGGGGGGCCCAGCGCCCCCCTTCCTTTCTTTGTGGCCCCGGCCTCAGTGGAGGCCGCGCTCCTTCACCTGCCGGACGATCTCCTCGACGGTTTTGCCGGTCGCGTCGATCACCGGGAACAGGTTCCCGTCGGTGTCGTGGATGCCCATGAAGTTGTTGGACAGGCCGGTGACCACGGCCGCACCGACGCCCTCCATGCTCCCGGGGGTCAGGCGGGTGACCTGGTACCCCTCTGCGCGCAGGGCCTGCTTGACATTCTCCAGCCCGTCCTGCACCGCGATGCGCATCGACAACACCTCCGCACAGGTCTGGTCGTACGGGTCGGGAGGCCAGAACTTAGTCTGCGCGGGTCGTCGACTTCCATGCCCGCGGCGGGGCAGCAGGATCTGGCGGGCGTCCGGGCGACGCCTCAGCCGCTCAGCGGCCGCCGCGGCCGTGGGTTCCGCCCCGGTTCCGGCCCGCGTCGTCGCGCGGAGCCCCGGTCTTTGGATCATCCGGGCTGTCCATCGCCACCAGCGACGGGACCCCGTGATCCGGACCGGCGAACTGCTGCGCGCGGCCCGGATCGCCGTCGGTTTTCGCTGCCCGGCGCTTCTCCTTCGTCATGGTCCGATTCCTCCTTTGTGCGGGCAGACGGCCCGCAGTGCTAGTCTGCCCCACCGGGGAGGAATCGACGCCTGCTCGGCTTACTGATCGGTGGGCCGGGCGCCGAGAGTCGCCTTCACCTTCAGCTCCTGGCCGTCGCGGGCGACGGTCAGCTCGACCTGATCGCCCACCTTGCGCTGCTGGATGCGCTTCACCAGGTCGTCGGCGTTCGTCACCTTCTCGCCGTCCAGGGCGACGATGACGTCGGCGCTGATGAGCCGGTTGGCGCGGTCGTACTGCGGCGAGCGCAGCCCCGCCTCCTCCGCCGCCGAGCCGGGCACCACCTGGGTGACCACGGCGCCCTCGGCCGTGCGCAGGCCCAGCACACGGGCGTACCACTGGTCCACGTCCTCCAGGTACACGCCCAGATACGGGCGCTGGACCGTCTGGCCGGCCATCAGCGTCGGGAGGATCTCCTTGGCGGTGTTGATCGGCACCGCAAAGCCGAGGCCGACGTTGCCCGACCACTGGGACGGCGCCTCAATGGCCGTGTTCACGCCGATGACCTCGCCGCGGCTGTTGAGCAGCGGCCCGCCCGAGTTGCCTGGATTGATGGCCGCGTCCGTCTGGATCGCGCCGGGGATCGAGGTCGTCGGCTCCACGATCTCCCGCCCGATGGCGGAGACGATCCCGGCGGTCACGGTGAAGGCGTGGCCGTACGGGTTGCCGATGGCGATGGCCAGCTCCCCCACCTGCACCCGGTCGGAATCCCCCAGCGTCGCGGCGACCAGCTGCCTGTCGCCGGGATCCACCTTCAGCACCGCCAGGTCGCTGGTGCTGTCCTTGCCCACGACCCGGGCCGTCATGGTCTCGCCGTCGATGAACTGCACGGTAATGCGCTGGGCGCCGTCGACCACGTGGTAGTTAGTCAGGATGTAGCCCGCCGGATCCACCACGAAGCCGGACCCCGTACCGGAGCTCCGGTAGAACCCCCTGTAGCTCTCCACGTACACCGACACCACGGCCGGCGCGACCCGGTTGTAGATCTCGGGGATGACGCTCGCCCCGACCTCAGCCACCGTCTGGGCCACCGGCTGCAGGGCGCCCGAACCGCCCGGGGCCGCGGGCTGCTGGTAGTTCGCCGGCTGCGAGGCGAGGTGCTCCTTCAGCAGGTAGTACGTGGACCCGCTGCCGACCGCGGCGGACAGCACCACCAGGGCCACCGCGCCTGCGGCGAGCCGCCAGCCGCGGCCCCAGCCGCCCTTCTTCTCCTTGGGCCGCGGCTCAAAGCGCGGCGGATCATACAGCACGGGCGGGGAAGCGGTGACGGCCGGCGTCTCCGGAATCTCGGGCAGCTCCAGCTCGGGGCGGGACTCCGCCTGCTCCGCCGAAGCCCCCCCGGCGACCGGCTCGACGGGCGTCATCGGCTCCTCCGCCCTGGCCGGCTGCTCCGACGCGGCGGTCCGGTCCTGGTCGACCGGCTCTTCCGGGTTCCCTTCCGGTCTGCGACCGAACGGATCATTGAACTTATCATCGTACATGGGTGGCGTCCTCCTTATGCACCCCGAATTTCACGATCCTTGCTGATACCAGCATAGGACGCCCGGCTGAAACACAACTGAACGTTCACTTAAGGAAACCTAAGAATTCGTTCCGCCCGCGGCCGGCCGGTAGACGGGCAGCCACAGGCTGAACGTCGACCCCTCGCCGACCTTGCTCTCCGCGGTGAGCCGGCCCCCGTGCAGGCCCGCCACCCACGACGCGATGGCCAGCCCCAGCCCGCTGCCGCCCCGGGAACGGGCCGGGTCCCCGCGGAAGAACCGGTCGAAGACCCGGGGCAGGTCCTCCGGCGGAATGCCGGGGCCGGTGTCGATCACCTGCAGGACGACGCCCTCGCCCTGCCGGCCGGCCCGCACGGTCACCGACCCGCTGGGGGTGTACTTGAACGCGTTGTCCAGGAGAATGAGCAGGGCGCGGCGCAGCCACTCGGCGTGGCCCAGCACCATGATTCGGTCCAGCGCCGGCGGAAGCTCGACCACGAAGTCGACCTGATGCGGCAGGGCCCCGGCCCGGCGGCAGACGTCGCGCACCAGCGGGCCCAGGGCCAGCGGCTCGAGCTCCGGCGTCTGGCCGGCATCGGCCCGGGCCATCGCCAGAAGCTCCTCCAGCAGCTCCGACATGCGGGCGGCCTCCGCCTTCATGTCGGCGAGGGCCTCAGGGTCCAGTGTGCCGGCCCGCTCCAGGTAGTCGATGTTGCCCCGGATGATGGTGAGCGGCGTGCGCAGCTCGTGGGAGGCGTCGGCAACGAAACGCTTCTGGGCATCCACCGCCGTCGCCAGGCGCGCGTAGAGCTCCTGCAACTGGTCCAGCATCCCGTTGAACGTGTGGACGAGGCGGCCCACCTCGTCCTGGGGCCCCTGGTACGGCACCCGCAGGCTGAGGTCCGCAGACTGCCCGACAGACTCCGCCGCGCTGGCCACCCGCTGCACCGGGGCGATCGCCCGGCCCGCCAGCCACCAGGCCGCGGCGCCCGTGAGGAGGGCGAAGCCGGCGATCCCGGCGCCGAGGATGGGCCGGAGGGTCGTAAGCACCCGCTCCAACAGTTGCAAGGGTTGCGCCACCTGCACCCAGAACACCGGCTCGCCGTTGACGTAGACGGGCAGGGTGTAGAGCCGGTAGGGCTCCCCGTTGACGTCCCGCTCGGTGGTGTAGGTGGCCCGGCCGGCCATCGCCTCCGCGGGCACGGGGAAGGTGCCGAAGTCGGTGGACTGCGCGATGACCAGCTCGTCGGTGCGCACCAGGATGAAGGTCGACCGGTCGGCGAGGCCTTTCAGCGACGGGATACGCCAGTACCGCTGCATGCTCTCGGCCACCCGCCAGGCCACGGAGTACAGGGAGGCATCCACCTCCCGGATGTAGTTCCACCGCAGCACGCCGTACATCAGGAAGCTGAACAGCAGCAGGGCAACCACGAGCTGCCCCGTGTAGAACAGGGCGAGCCGCAGGCGAAGCGACACTTGTGGCTCACTCCTTCAGAACGTACCCGACGCCCCGCACCGTCTGGATCAGCCGCGGCTCCCCTCCGGCTTCGAGCTTGTTGCGGAGGTAGGCCACGTAGACCTCCAGCACATTGGATTCGCCGGAGTAGTCGTAGCCCCACACCTTCTCCATCAGGGTGTCGCGGGTGAGCACCTGGCGCGGGTGCGAGAGAAAGAGGTGAAGCAGTTCGTATTCCTTGGCCGTGAGCGAGATCTGCCGGTCGCCGCGGTAGGCCTCGCGCGTGGCGGTGTCCAGCCGCAGGTCCGCGTACTGCAGCACCCGGTGCCCGTCTTCCCCCTGGGCGGGGGCGCCCCGGCGGCTCAGGGCCCGCAGCCGGGCCAGCAGTTCCTCCAGGGCGAACGGCTTGACCAGGTAGTCGTCGGCGCCCTGGTCGAGCCCCTTCACCCGGTCGCTGACAGCGTCCCGCGCCGTCAGCATCAGGATGGGAAAGGTCTCCCCGGCCGCCCGAATGCGACGGCACACCTCCAGCCCGTCGACGTCGGGCATCATGATGTCCAGCACCATGAGGTCAGGCGGGGAGGCCGTGACGCTGCGCAACGCCTCCGTGCCGCTGTTGGCGACGGCGACGTCGTATCCCTCCAGCGTCAGGCTCCTGCGCAGGAAGGCGGTGATCTTGGGATCGTCGTCCACAACCAGAACCCGGAGCGACATGCGGAATCACCCCTTTGCGCCCGTATCACCTTTAAGTATAGGAGACAAGCCCGCCGCTGCCAAAGGGAAAGGCGGGGCCGGAGGGATGCTCCCTCCGGCCCCGCTCCTGCGCTACTTGCGCCCGGCTTTTTCGATGCTGTGCATCCAGGAGAGCGCCGCCTCCAGGATGCCTTCCGACAGTGTCGGGTGGTAATGGGGCGTCAGCGCCACGTCCTCCATCTGGGCGCCCATCTCGATCGCGAGGGCGATCTCGCCGATCAGCTCCGACACCTCCGGGCCGACCATCTGCGCCCCCAGCAGGAGGCCGCTCTGCCGGTCGCCCACCAGCTTCACCATGCCGTCGGACTCGCCCATGGTGAGCGCCCGGCCCACGGCGGCGAAGTTGTACCGGGAAACGACGGGGTCGTAGCCCTTCTCCCGGGCCTGCGCCTCCGTAAGCCCCACGTAGGCGATCTCCGGGTCGGTGAAGATCACCGCGGGCACCGTCTGCCAGTCGGCCGCGGACGGCCGCCCGGCGATGGCCTCGGCAGCCACCCGGCCCTGGGCGCTGGCCTTGTGCGCCAGCATCACCGGCGAGCACACGTCGCCGATGGCGTAGATGTGCGGGACGTTGGTCCGCATCTGCTCGTCCACCGGGATGAAGCCCTTCTCGTCGACCCGGACGCCGGCCTTGTCCAGGTGCAGCCCCTCGGTGTAGGGCACCCGGCCGACGGAGACGAGCACCTTGTCCGCCTCGATCTCGTGGACCTTGCCCTCACCGTCCTGCACCTTCACCTTGCCGTTCTGCAGGCCGCCCGACGCCCGGGCGTTGAGCATGACCGTCACGCCGAGCCGCCTGAGCCGGCGCATCAGCACGTTCACCAGGTCAGGGTCGGTGCCGGGCAGGAGCTGGCCGGTCGCCTCGACAATCGTCACCTTCGACCCGAGCTTGGCGTAGGCGATGCCCAGTTCCACACCGATGTAGCCGCCGCCCACCACCACGAACCGGGGCGGGATCTCCCGGAACGCCAGGGCGCCCCGGGCGTCGACGACGTTCTCCCCGTCCAGGGGGAAGAAGGACGGGTTGACGGCCGTGGAGCCCGTCGCGATGATCGCGTGCTTGAAGGTGTACGCGGCCGTGCCACCGTCGTTCAGCTCCACCTCCAGGGAGTGGGGGTCGGTGAAGCGGGCCGTGCCCTTCACCACCTCCACCTGCCCCGCCTTCATCAGCGAGGCCACGCCCGAGGTGAGCCGCTTGATTACCTTGGTCTCCTTCCACTCCTGCGTCTTGGCGAAGTCGACCTCGACGCTGCCCTTGACCACCAGCCCCCGTTCGGCGGCGTTGTTGACCTTGTAGAGCAGGTCGCCAACGGAGATCAGGGCCTTGGACGGGATGCAGCCATGGTTCAGGCACGTCCCGCCCAGCTCCTCGCGTTCGATCAGAGTGACGTCCAGGCCCAGCTGCGACGCCCGCTGGGCGGCCACGTATCCCCCGGGCCCCGCACCGATGACCACCACATCGGTGCCGGTCTTGATGGAACCCATGACCACGGTTTACATCGCCTCCATCATGAGCAGGGTTGGATCGCTGAGCAGCTCCGCGAGGCGGTTCAGGAAGCGGGTGGCCATGCCGCCGTCGATCAGCCGGTGATCGAAGGAAAGCGCCAGGTGCGCCATCTGCCGGATGACGATCTCGCCGTCCCGCACCACCGGCCGCGGCTGGGTCTTCCCGATGCCGAGGATCGCCACCTCGGGGTAGTTGATCACCGGAGTGAAGAACAGGCCGCCGATGGAGCCCTGGTTGGAGATGGTGAACGTGGAGCCCCGCATCTCGTCCGGCGCCAGCTTCCCCTCCCGCCCGCGGGCGATCAGGTCGTTCATCTCCTGTGCGATGGCGAAAACCGGCTTCCGGTCGGCGTCCTTGATCACGGGCACCAGCAGGCCGGCGTCCGTGTCCAGCGCGAAGCCGATGTGGTAGCGCTTGTGCAGGACGATCTCCTGCGCCTCGTCGTCGATGGAGGCGTTGAGATACGGGAACTCCCGCAGGGCGGCGACGACCGCCTTGATGATGAACGGCATGAACGACAGCTTGATGCCCTTCCGCGCGGCCAGCTCCTTGGCCTGGGCGCGGAACGCCATCAGCTCCGTCATATCCACCTCTTCTACGGTCGTAACGTGCGGAGCCGTATATTTCGACTTCACCATCCGTTCGGCAATGACCTTCCGGATGCCCCGCAGCGGGATGCGCTCGTCGTCCGCCTCCGCAGGGGCAGCCGGGGCGGGGGTAGCCGGGGTGGGGGCAGCCGCTTCGGTGGGAGCCTGGGTCGGGGCCTGCGCAGGGGCAGGCGCGGTCCGCCGTGCGGCGAAGGCCCGGACATCGTCACTGGTCACGCGCCCCGCAGGGCCGGTGCCGGGCACCTGGTTGATGTCGACCCCCAGCTCCCGGGCCAGCCGTCGGGTGGCCGGGGTGGCCAGGGCGCGCCGCGGCCGGTCCGCAGGCCCGGCGCCAGCCGCCGGGGCCGGGGCGGGAGCGGGCGGCGCGGCCGGGGCGGGAGCGGGCTGCGCGGCCGGTGCCGGCACGTCCAGCGACGCCTGCGGCTGCGCCCCGGCCGGCGCGGCTGCGGCCACGCCGGAGGCGACCTCACCGGCCGTCGGCAGCGCGCCCGGCGAACCGTCATCGAAGATGACGACGACGCTGTGGACCTTCAGAATGTCGCCCGGCTGGCCCAGCAGCTTGACCACCCGGCCGTTGACCGGGGAGGTGATCTCCACTGTAGCCTTGTCGGTCTGCACCTCCATGATCGGCTGGTCCTCGGTGACGGTGTCGCCCTCCTTCACCAGCCAGCGCAGGAGTTCCGCTTCGTGCAGCCCCTCGCCCACGTCGGGCAGCTTGAATTCGTATGCCATGGTTCCGCCTATGCTCCTCTCCGTGCTAGTAGGTCCTGACGGCCTGCATGGCCTCGAGGACCCGTCCGGCGTCGGGGATGTACAGGTCTTCGCTCAGCAGGTAGGGCATCGGCACGTCGAAGCCGGTCACCCGGGCCACGGGCGCTTCCAGGTACTCCAGCGCGTGGTCGTTGATCAGGGCCACCAGCTCGCTGTGGAACCCGCCCGTCCGCGGGGCCTCGCTCACCACCACGGCCCGGCCGGTCTTCTTCACCGAGCCGATGATCGTGTCCAGGTCCAGCGGGTTCAGCGACCGCAGGTCGATGACCTCCGCCTGCCAGCCGTACTGGGAGGCCGCCTGCTCGGCCGCCTCGAGGGCGGTGTGCACGTGCACGCCGTAGGTCAGCACCGTCATGTCGGTCCCCTCCCGCACGACGGCGGCCTGGCCAAGCGGCACGGTGTAGTATCCCTCCGGCACCTCGGCCCGGAACGCCCGGTAGAGCCGCTTGGGCTCCATGTAAAGCACCGGGTCGGGGTCCGCGATGGCCGCGAGCAGGAGCCCCTTGGCGTCGTACGGGTTCGACGGGGCCACCATCTTCAGCCCCGGGATGTTGAGGTACCAGTTCTCAATGGACTCCGAGTGGTGCTCCAGCGCCTTGATCCCGCCCCACGAGGGGATACGGATGACCATCGGGCAGGTGAAGCGGCCCCGGCTGCGGTGGCGGATCCGGGACAGGTGGTTGGCCACCTGCTCGTGCGCGGGCGCCAGAAAGCCGTCGAACTGCACTTCCGCCACCGGCTTCAGGCCGTTCACCGCCATGCCGATGGCGGCGCCGATGTAACCGGACTCCGCCAGCGGGCAGTCGATGACCCGCTCGGGTCCGAACTCCTGGATCAGGCCGTCGGTGGCCCGGAAGACGCCGCCGTTGATGCCGATGTCCTCCCCGAGCAGGACGATCGTGCTGTCCTGCCGCATCGCGACGCGCAGCGCGTCGTTGATCGCCTGAATCAAGGTCAGCTTAGCCACGGGCCCCGCCCTCCTTCTTCGCCAGGTAAGCCTTCAGGTATTCCTTCTGCCGCACGAGGTTCGGCGTCGGCTCCGCGTACAGGTAATCGAACAGGTCGTCGACCGACGGGCGCGGCATGGCCTCCGCCTCGGCGACCGCCGCCGCCACCTGCTCCCGGGCCGCCGTCCACAGCGCCTCGTCGTCGCTGTCCGACCACTGCCCCTGGGAGACCAGGTACAGCCGCAGCCGCTCGATGGGATCCCGGGCCTGCCACTCCTCCAGCTCCTCCTGGGAACGGTAGCGCTTGGGATCGTCGGAGGTGGTGTGCGGCCCGTAGCGGAAGGTGACGGACTCGACCAGGGTCGGGCCGCCGCCCGAGCGCGCCCGCTCGATGGCCTCGTGCATCACCGCCAGCACCGCCAGCACGTCCTGCCCGTCCACCCGGACCCCGGCGATGTCGTAACCCAGGGCCCGCTGGGCGATGGTGGGCGTCTTGAACTGGCGGCTGTTGGGCGTGGAGATCGCGTACCGGTTGTTCTGGATGAAGAAGATCACCGGGACGTTGAAGACGGCGGCGAAGTTCAGCGCCTCGTGGAAGTCGCCGGGCGAGGTGCCGCCGTCGCCGGCGTAGCCGACGGCCACGGTGTCCTCCCCCTTGATCCTCCCGGCCCATGCAGCGCCCACCGCGTGCAGCAGCTGGGTGGCGATGGGGATCGAGATGGGGAACGCATTGACGCCCTGCGGCGCGTGGCTGCCCTGTTCGTCGCCCATGAAGTAGCGCAGGATGTTGACCAGCGGCACGCCCATCACGTGCATGGCCCCGTGGTCGCGGTAGGTGGGGAAGATCCAGTCCCGGTCAGGCCGGAGCAGGTACGCCGACCCCACCTGGCTGGCCTCCTGCCCGCTGAACGGGGCGAAGGTGCCCATGCGGCCCTGCCGCTGCAGGTTGAGGCACCGCTGGTCGAACACCCGCAGGTAGACCATCTTGCGGTACACGTCCTTCAGCTGATCCACGCTCAGGAACGCAGGCACGGGCTCCAGGAGCGTGCCGTCCGCCTGCAGGATCCGCCGTACGGGAAAGAGCTGATCTCCCCGGGGCAGAGCGGTCTGTAACTCCACGAAAACGACCTCCTTGTGCCGTGGTGCATCTCATGTATCTTGCCGCCCTGAAAGCGGTTCATACCGCCGAAAACCTACATTTCACCGGCATTTTGTTGACAGGGCGACTGTACATTTCTATAATGTTTGTTTCCTATCTGGCCCTAATCGATACGGGTAACGGAAAAAATGCATCGACATGGTTCGACTCTGATTGACAAGTGGATCAATCTTCGCGATGATAATTGCAACGGGTGATAAATTTCTATGTAACTGGCTGTCATACAGGAGGTGGGATACCGTGGAACAGGACAGGCGTATTTTCGAAATGCAGGCCCGCCTCTGCCAGGTACTTGCTAGCCCGAAACGGCTGGAGATCCTTTATACACTGAAGGACCAAGAGATGACAGCAGGCGAACTGGCCAAAGCCGTCGATGTTACCATGCCCAACCTGTCGCAGCATCTTTCCCTGATGAAGCAGCACGGCCTGGTGGAGTCCCGCAAGGAAGGGCTCAACATGTACTACCGGGTCGCCTCGCACCAGATCCTCGAGACCCTGGCCTCGGTGCGCAAGGTTCTGGTCGAGCAGCTGGCCAAGCAGTCCAAGCTTCTGGAACAGGTGCAGTAGCGCCGTCCGGGTGTGCGGAGACCGGGTGCCCCTGCGGGCATCCGGTCTTCCCTATCTTCCCGCGGGCTGGCATAATGGGGGTTGTTGAGACCCACGCCGGAAGATGAGGGGGCCCGCCATGCAGCTTCTCGCCTTTGTGGATCCCGTGGCCATCCAGATCGGCCCGCTGTCGATCCGCTGGTACGGGATCATCATCGTGTCGGCCATCGCGCTGTCCATCTGGCTCGGCGGTCGCTTTGCCCGGGACCGGGGCCTGGACCCCGCGTTCGTGGACAGCTTCGCCATCATCCTGGTGCCGGCGGGCATCCTGGGTGCGCGCCTCTACGAGGTGTTCGTCCTGCAGTGGCCCTACTACAGCCAGCACCCGGACAAGATCCTGCAGATCTGGGAAGGCGGCCTTGCCATCCACGGGGCCGTGCTGGGCGGGGCGATCGCCGCCGCCATCTACCTGCCCATGCGGAAGCAGCCCTTCTGGCGGTGGGCCGACGTGGTCGGGCTCGTCCTGCCGCTGGCCCAGGCCATCGGGCGCTGGGGGAACTTCTTCAACCAGGAGGCGTACGGCGACCCCGCACCGGACTGGCTGGTTCGCCTCATGCCGGGCTGGCTGCGGGAGGGCATGACGATCAGCGGTACCGTCATGCACCCGACCTTCCTCTACGAGTCGGTCTGGAACCTGCTGACCTTCGGCATCCTCCTGGTGTGTCACCGGCGGCGCATGAAGACGGGGGTCGTCTTCAGCCTCTACCTGGTCCTGTACAACGCCGGCCGGTTCCTCATCGAGTCCATCCGGCAGGACTCCTCCTTCATCTTCGGCCGGATCCGCGTGGCCCAGCTGGTGGCCGCGGTGCTGGCCATCCTGGGGCTGGTCCTGCTGGCCTGGTTCCTGCGGCGTCCGGCTGAATCCGGGGATTCCGCCGGCGTCTGACCGTTCGGACCGAGACGCAGGGCAAGGCGCCCCGGGAGCACGTCTTCCGGGGCGCCTGCGCGCCGCCCGCCGTCACGGCGATGCGATGAAGGCGATGAACTTGTCCACGACGCCGTCGAGGAAGGACAGAGTGGCTTCATCCACCAGCCGCCCCCCGGCAAACTTCTGCGGCGCGAGGCTGACGAGCACCTCGTTCCCGCCCGGCGGCAGCACCCGCGCCTGCAGCCCGGGGCTCGACAGGATCTCCCGCAGGTGAAGCTGCGCCCGCACGGTGCCCAGCATCCCCGGCGTGGCACCGGCGATCATCACCGGCTTGCCGATGAACACCTTGTCCACCCGGGACGCCCAGTCCAGGGCGTTCTTCAGCACGCCGGGGACGGACCAGTTGTATTCGGGAGTGACGATGATGACCCCGTCGGCCTCCCGGATCCGGCGCTTGAAGTCCGCCACCGCCGGCGGCGGGTCCTGCTCGGCGTCCTGATCGAAGTGGGGAAGTGTGCCGATGTCGAGGATCTCGGCCTCCATCCGGTCCCGATACCGCTCGCAGATCGTCCGGGCCAGCTGCATGTTGAAGGAATCGGCCCTCAGGCTGCCTACCAGGATCGCAACGCGCACGTACATCGCTCCTTCCCGGTCCGTATCCTTTCCGCCGGCCCGCCTCACGATGTAGCACCGGCCGCACGCCCGTCACGGGCGTGACACCGGCCACATTCATTGCGACCCCGTTTCCCACCCCAAAGATACGTGCATCGGATCATGCAGACCGAGCAGGGTCTTCCCCCAAGCGCGACGAATCTGACTCCCCAAACGGACCAGGGAGGAGCCCGTCTGCCGATGATCATCTCGCCTGCCGAGACCCAAGCGCTCGAACCTGCGGCGCTCGCGCTGCTGGAGATCTACCGGAAGGGAGAGCACACCGCGCTCCTCGCGGAAGTCGATCAGCAGTCCAAGTCCGGACCGCTTCCGCCGGACGTGCTGGGGCTGGCCGCGGCCAGCCTGCTCGCCCTGGAGCGTTACGACGAGGCGGTCAAGGCCGCCGGCCATGCCACCGCGCAGAGCCCGCACAAGGCGTGGCTCCACCATGTCCTCGGCCGGGCGGAGCTGGGCCGCGGCGACCGGGACAAGGCGCTGCAGGCGGCCCAGACTGCCTGCCGGCTGATGCCGGACTATCCTGACTACCTCGCGACGCTGGCCGCCTGCCAGCGGGAGAGCGGCGATCCGGCTGCGGCCGCCGCCACGGCCCGACGAGCCCTCGCGGCCGCACCCGACCACGCGGCCGCCCTGCTCGAGCTGGGCCTGGCGCTGGCGGCACTGGGAGACGAGGCGGGGGCCCTGGAGCGCCTCCGCGAGGCCCAGGCCGCCGAGCCGAAGGCTGCGGCGCCGTACCTGGCCGAGGCAGACCTGCACACGAAGGCGGGACGCACGGCGGAGGCCCGCCGCGCGCTGCAGCGGGCCCTCCGGGAGCTGCCGGACCTTGTCGAGGCGGAGGAGCGCCTGGCCGGCACCGTCGGCCGGAGCGCACTGCTCCACCGCACGCTGATCCACCTGATTCACCTGTCCCGCCTCACCGTGACCGGCTGGCTGATCGTCGCCTTCCTGTACTACCTGTTCTTCCGCCTGCTGGAGTTCCTGTGGAAGTACTTCGCCGTCCTGCTGCCGGTGGGTCGCGTGCTCCTGGCCTTCACCGCCCTGTGGCTCCTGGGAGGCGCCGTAGCCGGCCGGCTGCTGCGGGGCACGCTCCGGCGGATCTAGCCCGTCATCCAGGAGCGGATGCCGACCAGGGCGACGAACAACGCCACCGCCGCGTGCACCAGAGGCCGGTTCCGGTACTGCTGGCCGGCCGGGGTCCCGGGGAGCAGCACGAACTGCAGCACGGCCCCGACCCCGACCAGGGCGCCGTAGAGGACATGCTGCCAGTAGGGAATGCGGCCCTGGATGAGGAAGAACATCCCGATGGAGACCTGCACCAGCCCGATGGCCGCGGAGGCCGGCAACAGCCGGTAGTACCCGGCGGGCAGGACACGCCGCTGCCGGTGGGCGAGCAGCGCCCAGATGAGCAGCACGAGGTTCACGGTCGCCAGGGCGATCACGAAGAACTGCTTGACCTGAAGCCAGAACATAGACCCGCTCGAGCCCCCTTCCGCATCGGAAGGTTCTGCAAGAGCGGGTTTGATTCCTGTCTGAAACAGCCTAGCGCGCGGCCGCTTCCGCTGCGGCGGTGAGCTCCGCCTCCACCTGCGCCGCCAGGTCGTCCATGCGCGCGTCGCCCATGAGCCCCATCAGCGCCGCGGGCCGGGTGACCCCGATGGTCGTCTGTCCGCCGACCCGCTTCACGACGATCTTGCAGGGCAGGAAGTACGCCACCGCCGGATTGGTCTCCAACGCCTTCTTGGCCTTCGGCGCGCTGCACACCTCCAGGATGCGCACCTCGTGGCCCAGGTCAAACCCCTTGGACTCCAGCGTCTGGTTGACGTTCAGTTCCCACAGGACGCTGAACTTCCTTTCGGAGAGTGCCTCCCGGACCGCGGCGACGGCCTCTTCCACGCCCTTGCCTGTCGGGATCTCGTACGCGAACTCCACAAGAACACCCCCATGGATCATGATCTCAGGCGCACGCCTCCATAATACCCCACGGGGTACAGTATGATCAAGATCGACCTTCCAGGCTCCTGCTGGCACTTTTCGGACAACGATACCCGGGCCGCTGTCCTTTTCGGCCCGTTCTCGCTACGATGAAGTGGAATGGCAGCGGCGGAAGCAGGAGGGAGTCGCGATGGCTGTCGTACTGGTCGCGGGCGGGACCGGCTTCATCGGCTCGTACATCGTGCGCCGCCTGACGCAGGACGGGCACCGGGTGATCGTCATGTCCCGGGACCCCGGGAAAGCGCGCGGGCGAGTCCCGGACGGGGTGGAGGTGCGCGCGGGAGACGTCACCGACGGGGCGACGCTGGGCCCCGCCCTGGCCGGCGCGGAGATCGTGGTCTGCGCGGTGCAGTTTCCCAACCACCCGGTGGAGAACCCCCGCCGGGGGCACACCTACATCCGCGTGGACGGCGAGGGGACCGTGCGCCTGGTCGGGGCGGCCCGCAAAGCCGGCGTTAGCCGGTTCGTGTACATCTCCGGGGCCGGGACCCGGGAGGGGCAGACCAAGCCGTGGTTCCGCGCCAAGCTCATGGCGGAGAAGGCGATCCGGGAGAGCGGCATCCCCTACACCATCTTCCGCCCCTCGTGGGTCTACGGCCCGGAGGACCGCAGCCTGAACAAGTTCGCCACGTTCGCCCGGCTCCTGCCCTTCGTGCCCGTCATCGGGAGCGGCCGGACCCGTGTGCAGCCGCTCTACGTCGAGGACCTGGCGGACGCCGTCGCCGCCAGCCTCCGCACCGGTGCGGCGCTGAACCGGACCTACGACATCGGCGGGCCGCAGGAGCTGACCATGGACGAGATCATCCGCACCATGCTGTGGGTCATGGGCAGGCGCCGGCCGCTCCTGCACAGCCCCGCCTGGCTGATGAAGGCGGCGGCCTGGCCGCTGCAGTTCCTGCCCACGCCGCCGCTCTCCCCCGGAGCCGTGGACTTCGTGCTGATGGAGGAGCCCGTGGACAACGGGCAGGTGCTGCAAGACCTGGGGCTCACGCTCACGCCGCTGGAGCGGGGGCTTTCGTACCTGCGCCCCGAACCGCGGTGAGGCGCAGCCGCTGATGAGCCGCCCCCTGCGGGGCGGCTGATCCGTTCAGGGATCGTCTCCGCCGGCCGCGTTCCTCTCCGCGTCCTTCCCGGCCGCCCTGCGGGCGGCCTCCTCGCGCTTCTTGGCCTCTTCCTCCTCCGCCCTGCGCCGTTCCACGGTGCTGCGGGCCCACTCCTCGATGGATTCCCGGGAGCCGTCGACGCAGGGGTCGTCCGGGCCGCAGCGCTCCGGCAGCCGCTCCAGCCCCTTCCGCGCCCGCTGCATCTCCCGCGGCTGAGGCCGGTTGCCCATCCACTGCTCCAGGAACTCCCGGGCTTCGGGATCGCGCGCGAGGTGCTCCCGGGCGACGATTTCCAGCAGCGAGAGCACGTCCGCCGCCTCGTCGACGCAGTTGATCAGCCGGTAGTACTTCTGCGGCTCGTCCGTGACGTTGATGACCGCGTCGATGGTCTTGACCAGCGTCTCGGGGTCGGCGTCCCACCACCGGTGCACCCAGGCATCCGGCCGGTACCAGGCGGCGGCGCAGCTCTCGGCCCGCAGCGTGACCCGGTTCGGGTGATCGCTGCCGAGGAGCGTCCCCAGCAGCGGGGTCAGGAGCGGCACCTCCGCCTCCACCGGGATGTGCACGTACATGAAGGGCGAGAGGAAGTTGCCCGCGGGCAGAACCCGGGCGTCGCCCGCCCGCACCTCGACCTGCGCGCCCATCCGGTCCCGGTTCAGCTCCACCAGCCGCTCCAGCTTGGGCTCGACCCGTGTGTGAACACCGCCCGGCTTCAGGTTGCTCAGGTGGAGAGCGTTGATCAGGAAGCCGTTGACGGGGAAGTAACCAACGAACTCGGTGGGGATGGGAATGTGGAACTCCCGGGTCTCCAGCACCGCGCCGATGGCCAGCGCGTCCGCCGTGCCCTGCAGCTTCGCCCGCCAGTAGGCCAGCGTGGTGAAGTCGATCACGATGAGGGTCAGGGGGACCAGCACCAGGCTGACCACCAGCGCGACGTAGACGGACGCGTAGCCGGCCTCGCAGCGCCTACCGCTGGCCGAACGTCCGCTCACCCTGGATCACCGCCTTCGCCGTGAGCACCACCTCGCCGGAGCCGTCGGTCCGGCAGGGCAGCGCCGCCACTTCCTCCACCGCCGCGCCCGCGAGGTAGTCCACCGCCTGCCGCACCCGGAACGGGTCGCCTCCGGCGAGGTTGTCGGCCACCCGCCGGTACCACACCGCCTGCTCAGCCAGCATCACCGCGGCATCAGCGTGGTCCTCCGCCTCTGCCGCCAGCCCCTCCAGCCGCTCCAGCCAGCGGCTGATCTGCCCCCGCAGGGCCTGCACGGGCGACAGCCAGCCGCCTCCGTCGGTCGGTGCAGTTACGCCGGAACCGGCGCCGGGGGCGCCATACGTTCCGATGCGCGGCACCCGGCCCGCCGGGGCCGCGCACGCGCCGGCCACGACGAAGGGCGGGTCAACGGGCAGGTGGAAGCTGAACAGCCGCACGTCGGCCAGCACCAGGCCGGAACCGGATGCGCGCAGGCTGTCGCGGATGTCTTTGTAGTAGCCGGTCCAGGCGGCGTCGGCCGCCCGCTCGCGCGCCGTCCCGGCTACCAGGGCCTGCATCCACGTCTTGTGGTGGAGCCACAGCAGGACGGAGATCCCGCCCACCGTGAGCAGCAGCACCAGGGGCAGCGTGATCGCCGTCTCCACGGCGATCGACCCCCTCACCCCCGCGAGAACTTTCCTCATCGGCGCCCGCCTCCCTCCGGCTCAAACACGGTCTGGAGAAGGTAGGCCGCACGGGCGGTCACGATCAGCGACCGACCGTCGCCTGCCGGCGGTTCGCACAGCTTCCGGGCCGCCTGCTCCAAGCCCTCGGGCCCCTGCAGGTCCGCGCCGTCCAGGGGGGTGAAGTCGGCCGGCGGCCCCTCGATCACCTGCCGCCACAGGTCGGCCGCCCACCGGGCCTGCCCGGTCAGTTGCTCCCCGCGCGCGGCAAGCGCCTCGGCCCTGCGCAGTAGCGCCTCCCACTCCTCCGCCTCGCTCCGGATCTCCCTCCAGGACCCGGCTGCCGCCTCCGCCGTCCGAACGCCTGCGGGCAGCCCCCCAGGCAGGGCCAGCGGCAGCCGGTAGCACATGGCCACCACCACCGCCTGGTCGGACCTGCTGGGCCCCGGGGCGGCCTGCGTCCGCATGATGAGGGCGTGCACGGCCCACCGCGGCAGGCCGAAGCTCTCGGCAAAACCTCCGTCGTACCGGTAGGCGCGTTCCGGCTCTTTCAGCCGGTCATGGAGGCTCACCGCGGCGGCAAACTCCCGGGCCGCCCGGTTGGCCGCCATCGCCAGGGCCATCTTGGCAAAGGTCATGTACCCCGCGACCCAGCCTCCGATCACCAGCAGCACCAGCGCCGGGAGGACCAGCGCGATCTCCACGGCCGCGCCCCCTCGCTGATCAACCGGCCGTCGCCGCAAGGCCATCACCCCCAAACGCTTCAGCGTGTAACCACATCGATATGATCCGTTGAACCATTGCGCCTCCTGGTCCGTGATTAGAGGCAGGAGGTGACTGGAATGAATTCCCGGACGCGCTATCTCCTGGCAGCTCTATGCGCCGCCGCGGCTGGCCTGCTCACCTTCCTCTACCTCGGGGGGATCGGGGTCGCTGCCGGGTCCGGCACCGAAATCGTCTGGGTCGCCCGCCGGGAGATCTTGCCGGGAACGCAGCTGAAGGAGGAGATGCTCCAGCGGGTCGAGGTGGACGGTCCCACCAGGCAGCTCCTGGCCAGGGAGGCGCTGCCCCGTACCGCCTCCGACACCCCTGACGGGTGGTACGCCACCCGCGCCATCCGTCCGGGCGAGCCGCTCATCCCCGCCGGAAACGTGAGCCCCGTCCCGCCCTCCGCCGACGTCACGCCGCCCGAAGCGCTGCGGGTCGTCAGTCTGCGGACCGAGTGGGTCGGGCCGCCGGAGCTTCAACCCACCGAGGAGGTCGACCTGTACGTCGTCACCGGGGACGGCGAAGCCCTGCGCATCCTGACCGGCGCCCGGGTGGTGCAGGCGGAGTCCGACCGGGTGAGCGTGCTCGTCCCCGAGGAACAGGTGCCGCTGGTGATTGCCGCCGCCGACGGGGTGACGGTCAAGGTCGTGCGCCGCCTGGAGGGACTCCTGCGGTGACGCTCCGCGTAGCCCTGTGCGGCCTCCCCCCCGCCGCCGCCCGGCGCCTGGAGGGCTGGCTCGCGGCCCACCCGGCCCTGCAGCTTTCGGTGTCCTTCAGCGCACCCGACGTGGACAGCCTGCTCGACCGCCTGTCCGAATCGCCCGCCCACGCGGTCGTCCTCGACGCCGGCTTGGGTCTGGAGGGGCTCTCCTGCGCGCAGGAGCTGGCCGCGGCCGGATATGCCGTGCTCTGCCTCGCCGGCGGCCCCGCGTCTGCGCCCCTGCGCCGCCGGGCCGCGGACCTGGGCCTCACCCTCTGCCCGGACGCCGATCCCGCCCGCGCCGCCACCCTGCTGCGCCGGCTGCTCGGGCTGGGTGCGGGATCCGCACAGATCGGACATGTGATCGCCTTTCACTCGCCCCGGGGGGGCGCGGGCACGACCTCCCTGCTTCTGCACGCCGCCCGGTCGCTGCACGGCCGCGGGCAGACCGTGGCGGTCGTGGAGGTCAGCGGCGGGGGCGGCGCGGCCCCGCTCCTGGGCCTCCGGCCCGGCGGCGGGTGGGAAGAGCTGGTCGGGCTCCCACCCGAGGAGCTCTTGAGTGACCCCTGCGGGCCGGAGCGGGTCGCGGCGGCGCTGCGCGCGGTCGAACCCGGGCTCCACCTGCTCCCCAGCGCCGGCCCCGCGGTCATGGACGAGCTTCACCCCGACCTGGTGGAAGCGGTGTTGCGGCTCTTGGGCCCTTGCGGATGCACCTTTGCACTGGTGGACACGCCGGCGGAGATGACCCTTACGGCCGCGGCGGCGATCGCCGCGTCGGATGCGGTCTGCCTGATCGGCCTGCCGGACGCCGTCTCCGCCTACAGGTTCGTACAGGTCGAATCGCTGCTCGCCGGCCTGCAGGTTCCCCCGGAGCGCGTTCACCCGGTGCTCAACCGGTGGCGGGAACCCGCGCCGCCGTCCGTCGAGGAGGCCCTGGCGTTCCTGCCGTACAGGCCCGCCGTCCGGGTGCCCGAGGAGTCACGCCCCGCGGTGGACCCGTCCGGGCGGTTCTGCGGCTTCCGGCCGGGCGGCGGCGCGGCCCGGGCCCTGGAGCGGCTGGTCGATGCCCTTGTGCAGGAGGTGGCGGGCACATGAACGGCGGACTGCGACAGCTGATGGAGCGCCGCCAGGAGCGGGCCGGCGGCGGTGCGCCGGCCAAGCGGGCGCACGACCGGTTCCGTCCCGTGATCGAAGCCGTACGGGAACGGCTGCGGGGCGGCGGCGCGCCCCTGGGGGCGATGGTCGACCGGGAGGCGCGGGACTACCTCTGGTCCCTGCTCGAGGAGGTCCTGGCGGAGCGCTTTCCCTACCTCAACCCCACGCACGCCGAAAAGGCGGCCCTGGTCGACCGGCTTCAGTTCCAGATCTACGGCTTCGGCATTCTGGACCCGCTCCTGCAGGACGACAGTGTGAAGGAGATCATGGTCAACGGGCCGGACCGGGTCTTTGTGGAGCGGGACGGCCACCCGGAGCTGGCGGTGGCCGAGGACGGCCGTCCCCTGGCCTTTGAGAGCGAGGCGGATCTCCTGCACCTGATCGAGCGGATCGTCGCGCGGGTCAACCGCAAGGTGGACGAGGCCACGCCGATCGTGGACGCACGCCTGCCCGGCGGCGCCCGGGTGCACGTCGTCCTGCCCCCCGTGTCGCTGATCGGACCCGTGCTGACCATCCGCAAGTTCCCCAGCCGTCCCATGACCCTCGAGCAAATGGTGGAGCGCGGGACCCTGACGCCGCCAGCGGCGGAGTTCCTGGAGCGGTTGGTCCGGGCCCGGTGCAACCTCGTCGTCTCGGGGGGCACGTCCACCGGCAAGACCACCTTCCTCAACGCCCTGTCCATGAAGATTCCGCCGCATGAGCGGGTGATCTCCATCGAGGACTCCGCCGAGCTGCAGCTCACGGGACTACCTAACCTGGTCAGCCTGGAGGCCCGGCCGCCCAACGTCGAAGGCAGGGGAGCGCTGTCCATCCGGGACCTGGTGCGGGCCTCGCTGCGGATGCGCCCCGACCGGATCATCGTGGGCGAGTGTCGCGGCGGGGAGGCCCTGGATATGCTGCAAGCCATGAACACGGGCCACGACGGATCGTTGACCACCGTGCACGCCAACTCCGCCCGGGACGCGCTGGCCCGGATCGAGACCATGGCGCTCATGTCAGGGGTCGAGCTGCCCCTTTCGGCCATCCGCCAGCAGGTGGCAGCCGCCGTGGACTTCATCCTGCATCTGGAACGACTGGCCGACGGCTCGCGCAAGCTCCTGCAGATCGTGGAGGTGGTCGGAGTGCACGGCGGGGAGGTCATCGTCGAGCCCGTGTTCCGGTACGACCTGGAGGCCGGGGAACTGCTGCCCGCGGGACGGCAGGTCGCCCGTCGGGAGAAGTTCCGGATGGCCGGCATCCCGCTGCCGGAGGGGTTGTGATGCGGCTGCTGATCGGACTGCTGTCGGCCGGTGCGGTCTTCCTGGCCCTCATGCCCGCTGGCCCGCGTCCGGAGGGAGTCACACTCCCCGGCTTCCTCCGGCCGGGTCCGGCCGACCGGGCGTTGCGACTCGTGCCCGTGGCGGCGTTCGCCCTGGTCCTGCTGCTCACGGGCTCCTGGTTGACGGCGCTCATCAGCCTGCCGGCCGGCGTCCTGCTCCTCGCCACTGTCCGGGACACGCTGGCCCGCCGGGAGGCACAAGCCCTGCGGGACCAGCTGCAGGAAGCCCTGCTGTCGCTGGCCACATCCCTGAAGGCAGGCCAGTCGCTCCCCCGCGCGCTGCAGCGGTGCGCCGTTGAACTGTCCCGGCTGCACCCCGGGGGCGGTGGGCTGATCCGGGAGATCGAACTCACCGCCCGGGAGGTCGAACTTGGCACGCCGGTGGACGAGGCGCTGCTGGACCTGCGGGCGCGCGTGCCCCTGGAAGAGCTGGCCGCCCTGGTCGACGCCCTGGTGACCACCCGGCGCCGGGGCGGCAACATCGTCGAGGTGATGGGCAACGTGGCCCAGATGGTCGCCGACCGGCTCGCCGTGGAGCGGGAGATCCAGGTGCTCACCGCCCAGAAGCGCACCGAGGCGGCGATCCTCGCCATGATCCCCCTGGGCATCTACCTCGTGGTGCGCGTCACCAACCCCGCCTACCTGGCGGTGTTCCACGCGACCCTGTGGGGGCAGGCCGCCCTGGGGCTGATCCTGCTGGCGGTGGCCGGAGGGTATTGGATGGCCCAGCGCATCGCCAGCATCGACATGTAAATGCGGGAGGGATGCGGCCGTGCCGCTCGTCATCGCGCTGTTCCTGTCCGGCGCCGTCTTCCTGCTGCTCCTGCCGCGGGGACGGCAGGGCGGCGGGGAGGCGCCCTGGCCAGGCCCGCGGTGGCCAGCCGTCCGGCGACTGGCCAGCCGGTTGGCCGGGATCCTGGCCTCGGGCCGACTGGCGCGGGAGCTGGCGGTCTCGGGCCTGGAGCTCACCCTGGAGGAGCTGGCGCTGCGCAAGATTCGGCTGGCTGGGCTCGCCCTGGCCTGCGCCCTGCTGCTCGCCCTGCTGGGCCGGCCCGGGCTGGCGACCTTGGGCTTCGCCGGGGCGGTCTGGGCCTTCCAGGCGCCGGACCTGGAGGTGACCCGCGCCGCGGCGGCCCGGCGCCGGGCGGTGCAGCGGGACCTGCCCTACTTTCTCTTCACCCTGGCGGTGCTGGCGGAATCCGGGATGCAGCTCCTGCCGGCCCTGGACCATTACGCCCGCAACGCCGCAGCGCCGCTGGGACGGGAGGTGCGGTCCGCGCTGGCCGAAATCCGGATGGGACAACCGCCCGGCATGGCCCTCCTGGAGATGGCGCAGCGGCTGGACGTGCGCGACCTCACCCGCGCCGTGGGCGCCCTGGTCCAGACCATGGAGAAAGGCACGGAAGGGCTGGCCGCTGCGCTGCGGGCCCAGGCCGCCGAGGCGTGGGACCGGCGCCGGCGGCTGGCGCAGGAGGCCGGAGCTCAGGCCAGCGTCAAGCTGCTCGTGCCCCTCGTGCTGTTCGTCCTGCCGGCCGTTCTGGCCATGGCCGCCGGTCCGGCGATCTACGCCTTCCTCACCCAGCTGGGTCCGTGAGCCAAGCCCCCTGATGCGCAGGGGGCCCGGCCCGCTCTACTTTCTACTTCTTGTTGACCGTGTTGTTGAGCTGCGTGGTCACCTTGTTGAAGGTCTTGTCCAGGGTCTTGTTCAGGCCGGTCAGGGTCGTGATCAGCACGACTGCGATCAGCGCGATGATCAGCCCGTACTCGGTCATGCCCTGCCCTTCCTGACGGACCACCAGACGACGGAACCCCTTGGCAATCCTGCTCACCGCTGACCCATCCTTTCATCTGTGTTTTTCTCATGGGATTTATGAAACCAGGCAAGGCGAAGCCACGCGCACACCGCCGATCCACGTGTACTGGCCCGCCCACTCCCGCCGGACCAGCTCCGCCGCCGTCGCCCCCCCGGGGGTGACCACCGTGAGCGTGTCCACCCCGACCAGCGGGAGCAACAGGGCGTCCATTTCGAGGACTGCGGTGACGGCGACCCGCAACTGCCTGGGCCTCAGCGGCGTGTCGGTGGCGACCTCCACCGCCACCGGGCCGACCGTGCGGGCCAGGCCGCCCCACCTGGCGTTCATCTGGAAAGCCTCGACAGCGGCCGCCCGCACCTCTCCCCATCCGGCGCGGGGCTCGATCCAGCACTCGGCCGCATGGTACTGCCGGGCGCACCGGACGTTGTAGCCGACGCACTGCTCGGCCCAGATGCGGTGGGCATCCGGCCACACCTCGGCCTCGGGCCCCTGGATGACCGCCGGGCTGATCTCCACCCAGTTGTCGACCAGCCAGCACTCCACGGCCGGCTCGCCGCCGGGCACCGGCGGGGGAACGGTCTCACAGACCGTGACCGGCCGGTTCTCCTCCCGGCGGAACCAGGCCTCCACCACATAACGGGCCTGCCGGACGCCCGCCAGGGCCGCGGCCTCCTCCGCGGTCCGCAGCTGCTCCCGCAGGACGAAGACGCGGCCGACATCCAGCGCGAACCCGATGGCCAGCACCGCAACGGCCCAGATGAAGACGAAGAGCGCCCCCGTCGACCCGCGTTGCTCTGTCCGGAACCGGTTCACTTCAGGCTCCCCCCCTGCTCGATCACGAACGTCGCCGCCGCCGTGATCGGCACGGTGTCGCCTCCGGCCTCGCCGGATCCCCCGAGCAGGGCGCTGAGCAGGGGCAGGTACGAGGGCTGGTGGTAGGTCACCTGGACAGTCACCGTCCCGCCCTGGACCCGCACCTGGACGTCGCGCGCCGGGTCGAACAGGACGAGGTCGCCGTCCGACCGCCGGAGGTACATGTTCTGGTCGGCGGCCTGCCGGGCGACCGCCTCCCGGCTGCCCTGCACCCGGAGCAGGCTGGCCGCGCGGGCCCCCGCCCGTGCAGCGCCCGACACGACCATCCAGCTATGGGTAAACATCCCGAACACCGGAATGCAGAGGACCAGGTACAGCAGAATCGGCGCGAGGAGCGCGAACTCCACCATCTGACTCCCGCGCTGACTGCGCAGCAGGCGGCGCAGCGCCAACGCTCATCCCCCCGCAAAGTGCCGGAGCAGCCGCAGCACGGCCGGCCCCAGGATGATCACAATGGTGGGCATCAGGATCAGGGCGACCATGGGCACCCGCATGCGCACCGAGGCCTCGTGCGCCTTCTGCTGCGCCTGCTGTTGCTTGCGCTCCCGCATGGTCCGAAGGGTGAACCGGAGCTGCTCCGCGATGGAGACGCCCCAACGGTGGCTCTGCTGCAGTGCTGAAACCACTTCCTTGAGCTCCGGTGACTCGTGCCGCTCGGTCAGATCCCGCCACGCCCGCTGGGCGGGCTTGCCCGCGGCCATCTCGTGCACGGCGCGCAGCATCTCGCCGGCCAGCAGGCCCGGGCTTTCCGCGGCCACGCGCCGGACCGCCTCCGTGAGGCCCAGGCCGGCCTCCAGGCAGGTGGCCAGCAGGTGGACAAACCGGGGCAGCTCCCGCCTGAGAATCCGGGTGCGTTCGCTCACGCGGCGGCGGAGCCACGCCCGGGGGAGCCAGAGGCCGAGCAGGAAGCCCAGGGCCGCCGCGGTCCAGCCGTGGAGCCCCAGGAGCGGAAGGGCCAGGGAGAAAGCCAGCACCAGCTGGAGGAAGTAGAACTCCTCCGCGCCGATGCCCGCGGGACGCCCCGCCCAGAGCAGCAGCTGGCGCAGTTCGTCCATCGACCCGACCCCCGGCACCAGCGGGAGCCGGGGCAGGATCCGCGCCTTCAGCCAGCCCTGCAGCCGCCTGTCGGCGCCGGGGGCCGCCGCGCCGCTGCCCGCCCGCTCGACCATCGCCCGCAGTCTCCGACGCCGGGCGGTGGCCAGGTCGTACAGTCCGAGGCCGAAGAGCAGCACGGCCAGAAACGACCAGGTCGCCGCCATCGCCACTCCTCCTCACCACGTGCGCACGTCGGTGATCTGGCGGATCAGAAGCCACCCCAGCGCCATGGCGCACAGGCTGCCCAGCAGGAGCACGCGGCCCAGGGGGTCGGTCAGGGCCTCGCCGAAGTAGGCGGGGTTCTGATAGCTGACGAGGGCCACGACCACCAGAGGGACCGCGGTGACCAGGCGCGCGCTCGCCTTGCCCTCGGCACACGCCGCCTCCATCGCCCGGAGAAACTGGCGGTCCTCCACCAGCTCCCGGGAGATGGACTCCAGCACCCGGTCCAGGTCCCCCCCGGCCTCGCCGGCGACCTTGCAGGCCACCACCACGCTGGTGAACTCCCCGAGCCCGACCCGATCCCGGATGAGGCCGAGGGCGTCTCCTGCGGGCACCTGGAGCTGCATGGCCCGCGCCACCCGCTCGAACTCGCCGCGCATGGGCTGAGGGGCCTGCTGGACCACGGTCTGCACCGCCTGGTAGAGGGTGCCGCCGGCCCGGATGACACTGGCCATGAGCATGAGCGTCTCCGGCAGCTGTTCGGCGAACCGGGCCGCCCGGACACGGGCCCGGTGCCGGATGAGGAGCAGAGGGCCGATGAGGCCGAGCAGAAGGCACGCGCCTGCGCCAAGCAGGTCGCCTGCCAGGGCGAGCAGGGCGGCCAGGCCGCCGCTGGCCCCGAAAGCCAACAGAAAGTGGCGGCGGCTCAGGTTCAGACCCGCCTGCTTCGCCTCCCGCTCCAGCCGCTCCAGCCAGCCCGGGCCCCGGGGAAGGACCGTGCCCTCCTGCTCCAGCGGGTCCCGCTCCCGCAGAAGCCGCTCCGCCAGCCGGGACCGGCGCCGCAGCGCCCCGGCCAGGCCGCCCAGGAAGAGGGCCACTGCCAGAAAGGTACAGAGTGCGGCCAGGAACTGCACGTGCCTACCCCTCCTCCCACAGGTAGCGCCGGACAACCCGCTCCGGCCGGGCGCCGGTCGGCTCCAGCCTGTCCTGCGCCGGGTTCCACCGGAACAACGGCCGGAGGTGGTAACCCTCATCCTCCAGGTCCACCTCGGCGATCTCCACCACCCGCCGCTGCCCTGAACGCAGGCGCGCACAGTGGATGATCAGCTCGAAGGCGGACGCCACCTGCTGTCGGATCGCCCGGATCGGCAGCCCGCTGTCGGCCATGAGAACCATGGTCTCGAGGCGGGCGAGGCCGTCGCGCGCGCTGTTGGCGTGAAGCGTCGAAAAGCTGCCGTCGTGACCGGTGTTGCAGGCCTGGACCATATCCAGGGCCTCCGCTCCCCGCACCTCGCCGACGATGATGCGGTCGGGGCGGAGCCGCAGCGCGGTGCGCACCAGGTCCCGAATCGTGATGGCGCCTTCGCCCTCGGCATTTCCCGAACGGGTCTCGTAGCGCAGGACGTGCGGCTGCTGCAGCCGCAGCTCGGCCGCGTCCTCGATGGTGATGACCCGCTCCTCGGCCGGGATGAAAGCCGAGAGGGCGTTGAGGACCGTCGTCTTCCCGCTGGAGGTGCCTCCTGTGACCAGCATGTTGCAGCGGGCGCGCACCGCCCGGCGGAGGAAGTCGGCCGCCTCGGCGGAGAGCGTCCCGGTCTCCACCAGCGTCTGCCATCCCAGCATGCGGGGGCTGAACTTGCGGATGGCCAGGGCGCAGCCGTCAAGCGCCGGCGGCGACAACGTCGCGCACACCCGGCTGCCGTCGGCGAGGCGCGCGTCCAGGATCGGATGCCGCTCATCGATGCGCCGCCGGATCGGTCCGGCGATGCGTTCCGCCAGGTGGCGTACCGCCTCGTCGCTCTCGAAGGCCAGCCCCTCCACCCGCTCCAGTCGGCCCTGCCGCTCGACCCAGATGTCGTCATAGCGGTTGACCAGAATCTCCGTGACCTCCGGATCGTCCATGAGCGGCTGGAGCACACCGAAGCCCACCAGGTCCTGCACCAGCCGGGTGACGACGGTGTCGCGCACCGCGGCGGGCACCGAACCGTCCCGATCCAGCATGGCCGTGATCCGCTCCCGGGCCAGGAGCCGGAGGGAGGCGTCGGTGGGCCTGAGGAGAAGGTCTCCGCTGATCTCCTGCAGGAGCCGTTCCCGGACGTAGTCCCGCAACCGTTCGTACTGCACCTGCGCAGCCGGGTCGCGCGTCAGGGCGGCGCCCACCCGCCGTTGCAGGAGGGAGCGGCTGGACATTTATGCCCCCTCCCGGCCGGCGATGGGCCACAGCCGCGACAGCAGCCCGGCTCCGAAGGGGGGCGCCGCCGGCTGCGGGGCCGCATCCGTCTCAACGATTCCCCTGAGCAGCGCCGCCGCGGCCTTGCCCACGGGCGTCGACGCAGCCAGCGCCGCCTGCAGGTCGCCCCGGTTGATCGCCTGCGCCGCCTGGCGGCAGGACGGCACCTCTCCCACGACGGGGAAGGGGCTCAGCTCCCGGATGTCCGCGGTGCCGATCTCCTGCCCCTCCGAGACCCGGTTAACCACGATCCGGAACTTCCCGGCGGGCAGCCTGAGGAAGTCCAGCTCCCGTGCGATCCGCTTCAGCGGGGTCAGGGCCAGCAAGTCCGGCGTGACGGGCATGAGCACCCAATCGGCGAGGTCCAGGGCCACCAGGGTGGAATCCCGCAGCCCCGTGCACAGGTCGACCACCACGTGCATCCCGGCGTCGGCGAGGGATCTCACGGCCGCCTCCATCGCTTCGCCCGAGAGCACCGCCTCGTCGATGAAGCGCGCGGGCCCCGGCAGGACGAACAGGCGGCTGGCCCAGCGCACCAGGTGATTCTCGATCTCCTCCGGCGCCACCCGGCCCGGCCAGGTTCCGATGTTGGGCAGGCCCGCGGACTGCAGCAGCGTCACCAGGTCCGGATTGTCGGCGTTGCCGTCGATGATGGCGGTGCGGTGCCGCTCGCTCAGCCGCAACGCGACGGCCACGGCCAGAAGCGTCTTACCCACGCCCCCCTTCGGGCTCCACAGGGCGATGACCAGTCCCTTCGCCACGGCTAATCACCTCCTAGCAGACCCGCGACCGGCCGGGCGGCAGCCGGCGCCTCGCCGGGGCCCTGCGGGGCGATCGATGGGACCCCCGCGGGCTCGGCCTCCCCCGTATCCCTCTGCCCGATCCCGTAACGCTCGAAGAAGATCTCGCGGTCGACACCGGTGGTGGCAACGGGTTCGTCCGGCCCGGTGTACGGGCTGGTCAGCAGCCAGATCATGCCGTTGGCGTGGGCGAAGGCGATCTCCTCGGCGGTGCGGGGGGTCACCTGCAGCACGACGGCGCTCGGACCGCCCGCCTCGTCCCGCTGCACGTGCAGAACCGGCACACGCTGGGCGATGACCCGGGCCAGGGTGCCGCGGGCCGGGCGGCCCTCCCCCCGCTCCTGGGCCTCGGTGACGTCGGCGTTGATGGCAACCAGGATGTCCACGGGGTCTCCCTCCTGCAGGGTGCCGGCGACACCGGTCGCCTCGTCGACCCGCAGGGCCATGGCCCGCACGTCCGTGGAAGCCGCCGCGGCCAGGCGGGCGGCGAGGCTGGACCCCCCCGCCGGCACCAGGTGCGCCTCGCGCAGGATGGTGCCGGGGATCAGCAGGGCCCGGGTGTAGCGGCCCTCCAGCGCGGAGGGGTCGGTGATAGCGTCGGCGGGCACCGATTCCCGGGGAACGGCTGCGAACTGCACGGCGTCGGGTCCGACGGGGGTGTACGGCGGCACTTCCCGCACGACGGTCAGCACGGTGAAACGCTCCTGCTGCATCTCCAGGAAGCGGATGTTGAACCAGGCGGCCAGCAGGGCGCAGACGAATGCGCCCACCAGGGCCAACCGGCCCAGACTTCCACGCATGCGGTCTTCCTCCCCAAGCCCGAAGCTAGCGGGTCAGCCAGTCCAGCCACGCGCTGCCGGGGGCGGACCGGGACCGGTCGCCGCCGGCCGCAGCCAGCGCAGGCGCCACCACATCCAGCAGTTGCTGCAGGGCGTGGACCAGCCGCCCGGCGCGCGGGTCCGAGAGTCGGGTGACCGGCCGCGCCTCCCCCGCGGCCTGCAGCACCGCCTCCGGCATCAGCGGGATCACCGCAGCCACGGGCAGGCCGAAACACTCCGCCACCTCCTCCTGTGTGAGGTGGGGGGTTTCCAGCCAGCGGCTGAGCACGAGGCGGCAGCGGTCCCGCGCCAGAACTCCCTGCTCCACGGCGGCCTCGAAGCCCCGGGCGGTGTCCAGGACGTCGGGGTAGTCGCAGGTCACGGTCACAAGCACCAGCTGCGCAAGGCGGGCCGCCGCGTCCCGCACGGGACCCGGCCGCGCCTCCGGATCGAGAATGATATAATCGAACTGACTGCGAAGCTCGTCCACCAGCCAGGCGATGGCCTCCGGCGTCACGCGGGCCACGAGGTCGGGCCGGCCGTCGGGCCCGCTCACCAGGGCCCAGTTGGGCCGAATCCAGTGCAGCCCGCTCCCCGGCAGCGGCTGGCTTCGGGCTGCGGCCTCAGCCAGGTGGACCCAGCTGGGGACCTCCTGCTCCCTTCCCAGCAGCGGACTCAGCGACGAGTTGTACGGGTTCAGGTCCACGGTGCAGACCCGCACATCGCCCGACCGGGCCAGCAGGTCCGCAAGGGCCACGGCCATGGTCGACCGGCCTGCGCCCGGCTTGCCGCCCCAGAGCGCCACCACCTGCTGCCGGATCACCCGCACCGGCGGGCGCAGCGCAGGGGCAGAAGGCGTTCCGGGTCCGGCCCTGCCCGCAGGGGGCGAAGGTGCGGGCGGCGAAGATTTCAGCGCATGCATTTTCGGCCAGCCACCCGGTGTCGGCACGCGGGCAGCCGGAGAGGAAAGGGCGGGAAAGCGGGGCCGGGTCCCCGGCGCCGTAGCCGGCTCGTCCGGGGTTTCCGGCGAGTCTCCGTCGGACGGACTGCGGGGTCGCAGCGGCGGCCTCACCGGAGCCGGCGGGGGCACCTGACGGACAGGGGGCTTCTGCAGGCGGCGGACCCATGCGTCGATCAGCTGCGTGGTCAGTTTTTCCGCCCGCAGCACCTCCACGCCGCCCGGCGGCGCCGGCACGCCGCCGTCGGTATCGCTCCCCTCGGCCAGCCAGCAGAAGCGCGGGCCCCGAACCTTTAGGAGGTCTTCGGCATCGGCCAGGGCCGCGCTCACGAAGATCAGCGCCGGCGGCTCCGCGGTGAGCAGCGGCAGCACGTCAGACGCCCGCTCGCAGGCGGGCTGCCCGACCAGGGCAAGGCTGGCGCACTCGCCCAGCAGCTGGTCGAGAAGCGGGTCACCCGTGCACGCCAAGGCCGCGAGGCGCATGGCCCGGCCTCCCCTCCCCCAGGAGGCGCGCCAGCCAGTGGCGCGCGCCCCCCTGTTCCGGGCGCGGTTCGGCCCGGCGGATGAACACCAGCCCGGTCCTGCCGCCGAACGGGCGGGCTCCGGCGATCAGTGACGGGCCGGTCAGCCCCGCCCCCGCGAGCAGCTCGTCCAGGGCCCCGGCCAGCTCCTCCGGATCGGCGGACTCCGGCGGGTCCACGGCTACGGACTTGCCGGCCCACGCAGCCAGGGATTCCAGCTGGCGGAGCAGCTCGGGCGTGCGGACGTGCCGGTGGCACAGCCGCTGTGCTTCCAGGAACGGAAAGAGTCGCTCGTACCCCTCCGCGAGCGATGCGGGACCGAGGGCCACGTACAGCCGGGCCCCCCGGGGCACCGCATCGCCGTACACGACGATGCGCCAGGTCCGGGTCAGGATCACCGCGCCGTGCTGCGGTGCAGGCGGGTTCCAGGTGGCCGCTGGCACGGTCATGGATCTTCCTCCCAGGTTATCCAACTACTGACAGCCTTATTTTACCAGTTTCTGCTCCGCGTGCAAGGGGGTCTGCCGAATTTCCCGCGAGCGAAGCAGACCGGAAGGTGGCATCACAGCGCAAATCGCGGAAACGGGGTGAGGTGCATGCCGGCGGACTATCGCCCGCTGTTGGCCAGGGATGACCAGTTCGACCGAATCTGCGCCATTCTCGGCGCGGTGGCGGAACAGGGTTCGCTCCGCAAGGCGACGGAAGTGCTCGGCGTTTCGTACCGGTACGCCTGGGGCCTGATCCGGCGGGCCGAGGAGGAGATCGGGACCCCCCTGCTGGTGCGCAGGGTCGGCGGCGCGTCGGGAGGAGGGGCCGAGCTGACGCCGACCGCCCAGGACCTGCTCAGGCGTCATCGGTTGCTGAGGCGCGAGGCCGCGGCCATCCTTGGGCCGGAGCGGGCGGATGCGGCGCTGGAACGCCCGCTGCTGATGGCGTCCACCATCGGTCCGGTCGAGGTGGGCCTGGTGGATGCGCTGGTGGGCGCCTATCGCGCGGAGACCGGCCAGTGGGTCCGCTACATCGCCGCGGGCAGCGGCCAGGCGCTGGACCTGGGCCGGGCGGGGCGGGTGGACCTGGCCCTGGTCCACGCGCCGGAGCTGGAGGAACGCTTCCTGGCGGAGGGGTACGGCACCGGGCGCTACCCGCTGGCCCAGAACGACTTCGTCGTCTGCGGCCCGGCAGACGACCCGGCACGCGTCCGCCAGGCCGCCTCGGCCGTGGACGCGATGCGCCGCATCGCCGAGGGCCGGCATCCCTTCGTCAGCCGAAACGACCAGTCCGGCACGAACGTGCGGGAGCTGCGGCTGTGGCAGCTGGCGGGCATCTCGCCCGAACCCCCCTGGTACGAGCCGTGGCCCCTGGGCGGCCAGGGCAACATCGCGACGCTGCGCCACGCGGCGGCTATCGGGGCCTACACGCTGATCGACTCCGCGACACTGGTCATGGCGTGCCCCGAGGGTTACGCGGGCCTCTTCCGCGGCGATCCTGCACTGGTGAACCAGTTCTGCCTGATCCCCGTCAACCCCGAGCTCTTCCCATTCGTCAACGGCGCGGGCGCCAGGCGCTTCGCCGAGTGGGCCACCGGCCCGGCCGGCCGGGCCGTCGTCCGCGCGTTCGGCACGGCGGCCTACGGCGAACCGCTGTTCCGCCTTCCGTAGCCCATGTCCCGATGGCCGCAAAACAGGATTGTCAACTGCCCCCTCGTGCGCTATGCTCTACATGGACATAACGGTGACCTTACGGTGGCGCTTTTTTCGCGCCCGTTATGTTTCAGACCCTACCTTGTGCAGAGGGGGATTGCTTCGATGAAACGCTTGCATCGCTTCATGGTCCTCGCAGCCATTATGGCCCTTGTGGTCGGCTGTTCCTCCGCCGGACAGCAGCCGAGCACCGAACCGCAGCCGACCCAGCAGGAGCAACAGGCAGAGCAGCCGTCGACGCAGCCCGAGACGCCGGCCGAACCGGAAAAGCCGGCCACCCCCGAGAACCCCGAGCTGATCCTGGCAACCACCACCTCCACCGTGGACACCGGCCTGCTGGACGTGCTGGTTCCGATGTTCGAGGAGAAGACGGGGTACGTCGTAAAGACCGTCTCCGTCGGCACGGGCCAGGCGCTGAAGCTGGGTGAGAACGGCGAGGCGGATGTGCTGCTTGTGCACGCGCCGGAGTCCGAGAAGCCGCTGGAGGAGGCCGGCGTGGTCATCAACCGGCAGCTGGTCATGCACAATGACTTCATCATCATCGGCCCGCCCGAGGACCCCGCCGGCGTGAAGGGAACCACGAAGGCGGCCGAGGCCCTGAAGAAGATCGCCGAGGCCGGCTCCCTCTTCATCTCCCGCGGCGACGAATCGGGCACCCACAAGAAGGAGCTGGCCCTGTGGAACGAAGCCGGCATCGACCCCAGGGGGAACGCGTGGTACCAGGAGACCGGCCAGGGCATGGGCGCCACCATCAACGTCGCCAACGAGAAGCTGGGCTACACCCTGACCGACCGGGGCACCTACCTCGCCCAGAAGAAGAACATCGAGCTGGAGATCGTCCTCGAAGGCGACTCCCCACTGCTCAACATCTACCACGTGATGCAGGTCAACCCCGAGAAGTGGCCGCTGGTCAACGCCGAAGGTGCGAAGGCCTTCGTGGAGTTCATGGTGGATCCGGAAGTCCAGGAGATCATCCGGACCTACGGCGTGGACAAGTACGGCGAGCCGCTCTTCTTCCCGGACGCGGGCAAGTCTGTGGAGGAGCTCGGCGGATAGCACCTGGCTGGAAGGTGGGATTGTCCCTTGGAAATGATCGGACAGGGCATCTTGGCCGCGCTGCGGATGCTCGTGTCCGGCGATGCGGAACTCGTGCGGGTTACGCTGCTGACGATCAGGGTCGCCGGTACGGCGACCCTGCTCAGCATCCTGGTGGGGATCCCGCTGGGCTGCTTTCTCGCACTGGCCCGCTTCCCGGGGCGCGAGTTCATGATCAGCATCGTTAACGCCGGCATGGGCACGCCGCCGGTCGTCGCCGGACTCGTCGTGTCGCTCCTGCTCTGGCGCTCGGGCCCCTTCGGTTACCTCAGGCTGATGTACACCCCCACGGCAATGATCATCGCGCAGTTCCTCATCGCCCTGCCCCTGGTCACGGGCTACGCGCTGGCGGGCATCGGCCAGCTGAACCCGAAGCTGCACGACCAGATCCTCGCCCTCGGGGCGTCCCGCTGGCAGCTCTACTGGCTCCTCATCCGCGAGGCCCGGCTGCCGCTGCTGGCCGCGGTCATCGGCGGCTTCGGCGGCGTGATCTCCGAAGTGGGCGCCTCGACGATGGTGGGCGGCAACATCCTGGGCCGGACGCGCGTACTGACCACCGCCACGGTCATGGAGGTCAGCAAGGGCAACTTCGACATCGCCATCGCGCTGTCGATCATCCTGATGCTCCTGATCTGGCTCGTCACCTACGCCCTGACTCTGCTCCAGCAAAGGGGGCGGCCGCATTGACCGCCTTGCTGGAAGTGACCGACGTCAAGGTGAAGCGGGGCAACCGGGTGGTCGTGGACGTCCCGCACCTGGCCATCCAGCCGGGCGAGGTGCTCGCGGTCATCGGCCCCAACGGTTCCGGCAAGTCCAGCCTGCTGCACGCCCTGGCCCTGCTCATCCCCGCCTCCTTCGGCAGCTATCGCTGGGAGGGACGGCAGGTGAGCCTCCCCCAGGAGGCGCTGGCCCTGCGGCGGCAGATGGCCGTGGTCTTCCAGGAGTCGCTGCTCCTCACCGGCACCGTGATGCAGAACGTGACCCTCGGGCTGCGCCTCAGGGGCGTGCCGGCGGCGAAGCAGCGCGAGGTGGCGATGGAGATGCTGGAGCAGCTGCGCATCAGCCATCTCGCCCACCGTTCCTCCCGCCAGCTCTCCGGCGGCGAGGCCCAGCGGGTCTCCATCGCCAGGGCCCTGGCCACCGGCCCGCGGCTGCTGTACCTGGACGAGCCCATGGCCTCGCTGGACGTGCTGGCCCGATCCCACCTGCTCGCGGACCTGCGGCGGATCCTCACGGCCTCCGGCACGGCAGCCCTCTTCGTGACCCACGACTTCACCGAGATCCCGCCCCTGGCGGACCGGGTGGCCGTACTGGCGGAAGGGAAGCTGCTCCAGATCGGCACGCCGGCCGAGGTCTTCAACCAACCGGCAACGCCGCTGGTGCGGGACCTGGTGCAGGTGGCGCACGACCTGGTACGCACCCTGGATGCAGGGCGGCGGCAGGAAGGCCCGTAGCCGGGGTGGAACTGAACAGGGACGCATTCGATCAGGAGGCAACTCGATGGCTGAGAAACTGCGTCCCCTGCTCACCCTGTTGAAGGACGTCCTGTACGGCGTACTGCTCTGGCTGCTGATCATCACCTTTGTCGGCCAGGTGCGGGAGGTGCCCACGGGCTCGATGGAGCCCACGATCCTGGTGGGCGACCGGTTCTGGACCGACAAACTGATCCTGCGCTTCACCTCCATCCGCCGCGGGGACATCGTCGTCTTCGACCCGCCCCCGCAGGTGCAGGCGCAGTATCCCTACATCAAGCGGGTGATCGGCCTGCCGGGTGAGACGGTGGAGGTGCGGGACGGGCTGGTGTTCATCAACGGCGAGCCGCTGGACGAGCCCTACATCGCGGAGCCTCCCCGGTACACCTACGGCCCCGTCACGATCCCCGAGGGCCAGTACTTCGTCCTCGGCGACAACCGGAACCTGTCCAACGACAGCCACGAATGGGGGCTGCTGAACCGGGAGCGCATCTTCGCCCGGGCCGTGTACCGCATCTGGCCCCTGAGCCGCATCGGATCCATCGACTGACGCGTTCACCCCCTCCGCAGGGCAGCGGAGGGGGTGTTTCGCGCTCATTCAAGTTGGCTGAGATATCGCATGTAGGCGCGGCCCTCCGGCCACCTGGGCCTTCCATCGACCAGTTCCATGAATGCCAGGACGTCGTATTTCTCGCCGGCCTCCTTCAACAGCAGAAACACCTGACCGCCCTTGTCGGGAAAGGGGTGAAGGTAATCCACAATGACCTCCAGGTCGTCCGTCCGTCCGCCGGGAAGGCGGAGGGTAAGCTCCGTTCCCGCTGCGAAGCCGCCGCCGCGCACGACGGAGACCACGGTGTCCGTGTAGACCCTTCCCTCCGCCGGATACGAGGGAAGCACCTGCTCGCCGACCTCCGCCAGGACCATGACATCCGCCGCCTGGGCCAGTTCCGCGGCCCGCCGCCGTATCTGGTAGGCGGAGCGCCACTCCCCCGGCGCCGCCCCGGCGTACAGCACCCCCGCACAAAGCAGCCCCGCACCAAGCAACAGCGCCAACCACCTGCGCATGGTCATCCTCCCCCTGTATCGCCCGGGTGTCCCAGACGGCGATGAGTATCCTCCTTTCGGGGAATAGACGGGCCGGGGTTCGGTCCGGTTTTCACCCGCCAGAGGCAGGGGCGGCGGCCGACTGCCTCGAATAGCATTGGCACCTGCTATTAAGACTAGGTGAGGGTGATGGCGTTGGCCGATCTCCGACTGGTTCCCTGCGGCGACCGGGCGCTGCTCTGCTACCTGGGTGAAGAGCTGGACGAAGCGACCAGCCGGCGCGTCCACAGCCTCGCCGACGCCCTGCGCGGCACCCACCCGGCGATCGTGGAGGTGACGCCTGGGTTTCACGCCCTCCTGGTCGAGTACGACCCGGTGCGCATCCGGCTGGAGCAGCTGACCGCCATGGTGCGGGAGGCCGGCGTCCGGGCCTCCGCCGCCGCGCCGGCCGGCCGGGAGGTGGAGATCCCCGTCCTCTACGGAGGTGAGCAGGGTCCGGACCTGGGGGCCATTGCGGCCCATGCGGGCCTGTCCCCCGATGAGGTGGCCGCGCTTCATGCGGGGGGCGCGTACCGGGTCTACTGCCTGGGGTTCAGCCCGGGGTTCCCGTACCTGGGCGGCCTCGATCCCCGGATCGCCGCGCCGCGGCTGGACAGCCCTCGCGTGCACGTCCCCGCGGGCTCGGTGGGCATCGGCGGGCGGCTCACCGGCATCTACCCCAACGAGGCCCCCGGCGGATGGCGGCTGATCGGGCGGACCCCGGTCCGGCTGTTCGATCCCCTGCGGGATCCGCCGACTCTCCTGCAGCCGGGGGACCGCGTCCGTTTCGTTCCCATCGACGAGGAGGAGTTCGCGGCGCTGGCGGCAGAACAGCGCGCCGAACCCGCCGGACCTCCGGCATTCGCCCCGGGACGCACCGGGCTGCGCATCCTCCGCCCGGGCTGGCAGACGACCCTGCAGGACCTGGGCCGGCGCGGGTACACCGCCTACGGCGTTCCAGTGGCCGGGGCGGTCGACCAGCAGTCCCTGATGATCGGCAACTGGCTGCTGGGTAACCGTGCCCGCACCGCCGCGCTGGAGATCACCCTCACCGGCCCCGAGGTGGAGTTCACCGGTCCGGCCGCGTTCGCACTGACCGGGGCGCCCATCCCCGCGGAGCTGATCCCCGCGGACGGCGGGGCGCCCAGGCCGGTGCCCGGATGGACGTCGGTCCTGGCCGGCCCGGGTGACCGGCTGCGGCTGGGCACGGTGACCGCCGGATGCCGCGCCTACCTCTGCGTCGCCGGCGGGTTCGACCTGCCGCCAGTGCTGGGCAGCCTGTCCGAGGACCTGTTCGGCCACGTCGGGCCGCTGGGCCGTCCCCTACAGGCCGGGGACTGGCTGCCCATCGGGCTGCCGCTCCATCCCCCGGCCGACCTCGCCGGGCGGCGCCTGCCGGCCGACGCCATCCCCGCCTTCGAAGGGGAGGCGGTCATCCGGCTCATCCCGGGGCCCCAGGCCGATCAGTTCCCCGCGGCGAGCCTTGCGCGCCTCTTCGCCGAAGCCTTCCGCGTGGGTCCCCAGGCGGACCGGCAGGGCATCCGGCTGGTCGGGCCGGAGATCCGGCCGGAAGGGCCCGCCGAGATGCTCTCGGAGCCGATCCCGCCGGGCGCCCTGCAGGTGGTGCCCAGCGGCCAGCCCATCCTGCTGCTCAGCAACCGGCAGACCCTCGGGGGGTACCCCAAGATCGCCACGGCGGTCTTCACGGACCTGTGGCGGGCGGCGCAACTGAAGGAGGGCGACCGGGTGACGTTCCGGGAGGCGGACGTCGCCGAGGGCCACGCGATCGCCTGGCAGGAGCGCCGCCGGCTGGGGCAGATCCGCCGGTTCCTCGAGGGCCGCGGGGCCGCGCCGCAGCGGCCGGCTGACGAGATGAGGGTCCATCGCCTGCCCACCGCCCCGGACCATGGCGGAAATCTGACCCCCGGGGGCGCGGGTGCGCCCGCTTCCGTGGCGCAAGGAGACCGGAACGGGCCGGTTCGCCCGGGCGTGCGCGTGTACCGCATCACGCTCGACGGCATCGAGTTCCTCTGCGAGGTCGAAGAGGTCCCGCTGCACGGCGAGCGCTGATTGGGGCGTGGTCTGGTAGGGGGCTGTTCCGGGGTCATCCGTAGATGACACCTGGAACAGCCCCCGTGTAGGCTACCGGATGTAGAAGGCCGGCGGCTGAATGCCGAGGATGCGCAGGTAGGTGTACCCCTGTCCCCGGTGGTGGATCTCGTTCTCCAGGGTGTAGACCAGCCGGCTGAGGTTGGACTGCGGCTCGCTGCCGAAGAAGGGGTCGATCTCCTCCTCGGTCAGCCGCGCTGCGGTGATCCGCGGCCACAGCTCAAGGGTGCGCCGCCGCACCGCCGCGCATGCCTCCAACAGCTCCTGCTTGGTCTTCACCACCCTCTTCGGCGAGAAGGTCCACTCCCGCGTGGCGATTCCGCGCACGTAGCCCTCCTCCATCTCCAGGATTTCGTTCACCATGTCGGCAAATGGCCGGAGCGGCGGGGCTGGTGTGAAGTGGAACAGGGCGTCTTCGGGAAACAGCTCCACGACCCGCAGCGTCAGGCGCCGGTTTCCCTCCAGCATCGCGAGCAGGGACTCCGGGGTCAGCAGTTCCCCCACGACATGCACCTCCAAGTTCCCGGGCGTGCGCCGGGATGAGTTACTCTTCCTTACGGCAGTGTCGGGTCCGATTCCTGCGCCGCTGGGGGAGACCGGCGGTCCGGCGCCCCTCGGACAGAAAGCCGCGGGTGCTCCCCCGCGGCGCCTGGCAGCCCGAAGCCGCCGACTCCCCATCGGTCCGCCCACGCGTACACATCGATAAGCCGAAAGCCACCGGAAACTCCGGTGGCTTATTCTCAGCGCTTGCTTCCCACGGCTGCCCGCTTCATGCGGCGCACGGGGATGTTGGCCACAAGGGCAACCTGGTTCTCGGCCGTCTGAAGGGTGACATCCATTCCTTCTTCCTCGATCTCCATGTAGCGGGAGATGACCTCGATGAGCTCCTCCTTGAGGGTCTCGAGGAACTGCGGCGATACGTTGGTCCGGTCGTGGACGAGCACCAGGCGCAGTCGCTCCCTGGCGATATCCGCACTCGAGTGATCGCGTCCGAAGACCCGGGAAATGAGATCCAGCATGCCACGCCCCCCCCCTCTAGCTCCGGCCGAGCCCCACAATGCGCTTGAACCTGGACCACAGCGATTCCTCGGTCTCCAGGTCCATGATCGGCACCGCCTCACCCATCAGCCGCCGGGCGATGTTCTGGAACGCCTTGCCCGCCTTGCTGTCACGGGAGTAGACTGCCGGCTCACCCCGGTTGGTGGACACGATGATGTGGTCGTCCTCCGGCACGACCCCCAGGAGGTCCACGGCCAGCATCTCCAGCATGTCGTCGATCTCGAGCATGTCGCCGCGCGCGACCATGCGCGGGCGCACCCGGTTGACGATCAGCATGGCCGGACTCCGGTCGCCGTCCTGGGCATCCCACAGCCCGATGACGCGGTCGGCGTCGCGCACCGAAGAGACTTCGGGGTTCGCCACGATGATCGCCTTCTGCGCGCCGGCGATGGCGTTCTTGAAGCCGTCCTCGATGCCGGCGGGGCAGTCCACCAGCACGAAGTCGAACTCCCGGGCCAGCTGCTCGGTGAGGTCCCTCATCTGTTCGGCCGTGACGTCCTTCTTCTCCCGGGTCTGGGCTGCGGCAAGCAGGTATAGATTCTCGTTCCGCTTGTCCTTGATGAGCGCCTGCTTCAGGCGGGCGTTGCCCTCGACCACGTCGACGAGGTCGTACACAATCCGGTTCTCCAGCCCCATCACGACGTCAAGGTTGCGCAGACCGATATCCGCATCCACCAGCACGACCCGGTTGCCCAGCTGAGCCAGCGCCGTGCCCAGGTTGGCCGTCGTCGTCGTCTTTCCCACGCCGCCTTTGCCCGAAGTCACCACGATGACCTGTCCCATCAACGATCCTCCTTCGCGCCGACCGCTTCCAGCGCACTCACCTGGCGTTTCTCCGCGGACGCTTCGACCACGATGAGGTCGCCGCGGATGCGCGCCACCTCAGGGTAGGACTGTGGAGCGTCACCGTCGGGCGCCCGCCCGATCACCTCTGCGATCCGGAGCTGCGTGGGTCGGAGCTTGGTCGCCGCCACGATGGCGGTCCGGTTTCCGGTGCACCCGGCGTGCGCCACGCCCCGCAGCGCGCCCATGACGACGATGTGGCCGGTCGCCACCACCACCGCGCCCGGATTGACGTCGCCCAGGATGATCACGTCGCCGTCATGCCGAATCTCCTGTCCGGAGCGGACGGTCTTGGTGACCACCAGCGTGTTCCCGGCGGGCGGAGGCGGCGCCGACGGCGCCCCGGCCTCCGGTGCCTGCACCTCGGCCAGAGGGTCGCCCCCCTCCTTCACGCTGAGGAGCACCATCCCACTCCGCTGCAGGGTCTGCTCGAGCGCTTCCCTGTCCTCTGGAGAGAGTCGGCGGTTGCCCACGTGAACCTGGACCCTGCCGCCGACAAAGAACCGACCGCTGCTGGCCAGCCGTTCCGCAAGCCGCTCCAGCACTGCGGAGAACTCGCCCTCGTCGGGGAGCAGCAGCAGGAGTCCCGTTCTGGTCGTCCCGCGAATGACGATGTCCTGACGCATGCCCTCTTCACGACCCTGGCGGTAGTTTTATCCTCTTCGTCTAGTTCGCCTCGGGCAGCGAAACTCCTCCTGCGATTTACAAATAATGTCGGTGGCGGCTGCCACCGACATTGCTGCCACGAAACCGGGCCTAGCGGCGACGAAGCACGATGACGCCGCGCGGGTCGGGTCGGATGAAGCCATACATCCGGAAGATGCGCCAGTAGACCAGCGCGCAGAGCACCGTGTCGTACGCCACCGAGCGAAGCAGCTTTCCGCTGAGCTCGGCCAGGGGAACATGGCGCCCGAAAAGCAGGAGCGAGGCCAGCACCACGGCCTGCCCAACCACGGACCCGACCAGGCCGCCGATCAGCGGCAGGAGGAGGTTGTCCTTGAAGACCCGCTCCTCCACCACGCCCGCGATGAACCCCACCAGGCTCCCCGCGAGGGCGTGACTGCCGATCAACTGACCGATGGTCAGGTCGATGAGCAGCCCGCCGCCGAACCCCACGCCCAGCCCCACCTGCCATCCGAACAGCAGGCCGCAGGAGACCGCGACCACGAAGACCACATTCGGGGCCACCCCGCCGATGGCCAGGAACGGACCCAGCACGCTCTCGACCAGATACGCGACCAGCGTGATCGCCGTCAGGACCCAGTACCTCATGGTGCGCTCGACCCCCTGTCATCCTCGCTGGGGGTCAGCACCACCTGCACCACTTCCAGCTTGTGCACGTCCACCGCCGGGCGCACCAGGGCGGACTTGACGAACGAGGAACTGGTATCCACCTCCTCGATCCAGCCCACCAGCAGGTCCGCGGGCAGGATCCCTTGCCCCGAGGTAAACACGGGCTGGCCCACCGCGACGGAGGGATCGGTGGACCAGAAGCGCATGCGCAGGTAGCCGCCCTCCACCGTCTCCAACACGCCCTGTTCGCCGTTGGGCAGCTTCGCACCGGCGCCGAAGCCGGCCTCGGTGAAGCCCGCCTCGCTGAAGCCGACGTCGCTCACCAGCTGAACTGTGGACGTGTAGGGGGTCGTATAGGCAATCTTCCCCACGAGGCCCTGCCAGTTGACGACGGCCATGCCCTGGCGGACGCCGTCGCGGCTGCCCCGGCTGATGATCACGGTCTGGTACCAGCTCTCGGCCGAACGGCTGATGACCTCGGCCGTGAGCATGGGGTACGGCGTGCGCTCCTTCAGGCCCAGTTCCTTCCGCAGCCGCTCGTTCTCCTGCTGCAGTTGCACAATGAGGGCCCGGTCCTGCGCCATGTCGGCTACCTGCTGCCGCAGGGCCGCATTCTCCTCGCGCAGCCGGGTCAGCTCACGGATGGAATCGACGATGCCCCGGGCCCGGTCGCGCACCCAGTCCGTGGCCACCTGAAACGGGTAGAGCACCGTCGCGATCCCCTTCTCGAGGGGGGTGATCGCGGTGCGTCCGCGCGCCGTCAGGGCCATCGTGATGAAGATGACGACCAGCGCGCCCAGGGCAACGCCAAGAAGGCGTAGGTGCTTATTATATCGCATGGGTGACAGCTTCACGCCCTCCGGACGGCCGGCGCAGAGCTACGAGTTGCGCGCCACCCGCTTTAAAATATCGAGATTATCCAGGCACTTGCCGCATCCCTTCACCACGCAGAGCAAGGGCTCGTCCGCGACATGAACGGGCATGCCCGTCTCCTTGGAGATGAGCACGTCGAGCCCCTTCAGCAGGGCGCCGCCACCGGTCATCACGATGCCCCGGTCCATGATGTCCGCGGCCAGCTCGGGCGGCGTGTTCTCGAGGGTGATCTTGATCGCCTCGACGATGGCCGCCACGGGCTCCGCCATGGCCTTGCGGATCTCGTCGGACGTGACCCGCAGCGTGCGCGGCAGGCCGGTCACCAGGTCGCGCCCGCGGATCTCCATCGCCTCCTCCTCGCCGGTGGGATAGGCCGAGCCGATGGTCTGCTTGACCTCCTCGCCGGTGCGCTCGCCGATGAGCAGGTTGTAATTGCGCTTGACGTACTGCACGATGGCCTCGTCCAGTTCGTCGCCGGCGACGCGGATCGACTTGGCGGTCACCAGGCCGCCCAGGGAGATGATCGCCACCTCCGTCGTGCCGCCGCCGATGTCCACGAGCATGGAGCCGGTGGGTTCCTCCACGGGGAGGCCGGCCCCGATGGCGGCCGCCATCGGCTCCTCGATGACGTGCGCTTCACGCGCGCCGGCCTGGAGCGCGGCATCCTGCACGGCGCGCCGCTCCACGCCGGTCACGCCGGAGGGGATGGAGATGATGATGCGCGGTCGGAAAGGGGCACGGCGGCTGCCCGCCCTGTTGATGAAGTACTTCAGCATGGTCTGGGTGGTGTCGAAGTCGGCGATGACGCCGTCCTTCATGGGGCGGATGGCCACGATGTTTCCGGGGGTGCGGCCCAGCATCTGCTTGGCCTCCGCACCCACCGCCAGCGGGACCTTCCGGTCGCGGTCCACCGCAACCACGGAGGGCTCGTCGATGACGATGCCGCGGCCTTTGACGTATACCAGGGTGTTCGCGGTACCGAGGTCAATCCCGATGTCGCGTGCGAAAAACTGCCAGAAGGACACCGCACTGTTCCCCTTTCTTCTCCGAGCGCGGACGGTATCCGGCTGCTCATCCGGTCAGGAGGCCCCGCTCGCGGAAGCTCGTGTATCCGCCCTGCCCCACCACCAGATGATCCAACACCTCAATGCCGATGACCCGGCCCGCTTGCACGAGCCGGCGGGTGATCTCCCGGTCCTCCCGGCTGGGAGTGGGATCGCCGCTGGGGTGGTTGTGCGCGAGGATCACCGCATGGGCGCTCCTGCGGATGGCCGTCTTGAACACCTCGCGGGGATGCACCAGCGAGGCGGTCAGCGTCCCCTCAGAAACACATTCGACATCGATCACCTGATTCTTGGCGTTCAGGAGAATCACGTGAAACTGCTCGATGCTGAGGTGGGCCATACGGGGGGCCAGAAACTCGAAAACGGCCCGCGGGTTGCAGAGGTCCACCCGCCGGAGCGGCGCGGCACTGGCCCGGAGGCCGAGATGCAGGCCGGCCAGGATGGTGCACACCTTGGCCGGGCCCAGCCCCTTCACCAGCTCGCTGCGCTCCGCGTCCCGCAGGTGGAGCAGGGCCCGCAGCCCGCCGCCGGGATCTTTCGCCTCACAATGATGCAGCAAATCACGGGCGACTTCAATCACCGAGCGGCCTCTGGAACCCGTTCCTAGCAGAATCGCCAGGAGTTCCACATCCGAGAGCTTCTCCGGACCCAGCCGGAGCAACCGCTCGCGCGGCCGGTCCGCCTCGGGCAGCCTCTTCAGGGATGGGGTCACGACCCGTCGCTCTCCCTTCAGCCGGCGCCTCCCGTGAAGATCGGATAGCCGAACTGCGTGAGCATCTGAACCGTGCGGTGGAGGGGAAGGCCGACGACGTTATAGTAGTCGCCGGAGATCGATGCGATCAGGGCGGCGGCCCGGCCCTGGATGCCGTAGGCCCCCGCCTTGTCCATCGGCTCCCCGGTCTCCACGTACCACTGGATCTGCTCCCGGCTGAGGGGGGCGAACCGGACGACGGTCTCCTCGTGCGCCACGAGCTCCTCATCCCCCCGCACCAGGGCCACGCCCGTGAGCACCTGGTGGGAACGGCCCGACAGCCGGCCGAGCATCCACTCGGCCTCGGCCCGGTCCGCCGGCTTGCCCAGGACCTCGCCGTCCACGACGACGATGGTGTCCGCGCCGAGCACGATGGCCCCGGGGTACCGCACGGAAACCGCGCGCGCCTTGCGCAGGGCCAGGCGCTCCACCAGCTCCGCCGGGGAGTCGGCATGCACCGCGTGCTCGTCCACTTCCGGAACCGCGACGACGAAGGGAATCCCCACCTGCCGCAGGAGTTCCTGCCTTCGGGGGGAGGATGAGGCCAGAATGAGCTGCTGCAACGCCGTCACCTCACATCAGCGCAGGGCGAGCCAGAGCGCCAGGACCAGCCCGATCGCGCCGCCTACCGTTAGCTTGAACGAAACCCCGAAGGTCACCACGAGGAAGTTCAGGTCAATCGTCGCGGGCGCCATGCCCAGCGGAATGTGATAGTTCAGGAAGGGAACGTAGTGGGCGAGGGCTGCGCCGAACAGCTGTCCCACGACGGCGCCGATGAGCGCCCACATGAACACCAGCCAACCGCGTTTCACAGAACTGCCCCCTTAGCTGGCGCGGCTCTTGATATGACGCACTTCGAATAGCCTAAGTTTCGTGGTTTCCCGGCGAGATTCCTGCGCGGGAGGCAGACCCGCCCCCAGCATAGCACAGGGGACCGAGGTTGGCAATATATGGAATAGGGCCACCGGATGGCGGTGGCCCGGATCACGCCCTACTCACTTGCGGCGTCGGCCGCATAGAAGTTGTGGTACTGCTCCAGCAGGCTGACGTAGCCGTTCATCGCACGCTGGAACTCCTCGCTGCCGGGAGCGGCGCTGGCGGCGACCTCGATGTCGGCGGCGTTGACCGATGCCATGTCCGCCAGCCCCAGGAACCGGGTGATGGCCGGGTTCTCCTCAGCCGCTGCGAGCCGGGCGGCCGCCTGCCTCACCTCCTGGCCGAGGGCGACCAGCATGCCGCCGTCGGCCGGCTCGCCCGCCGCCCGCCGGGCGAACCAGGCGCCCGCCTCGTAGAGGTAGTTGTTCAAGGCATCAAGCCCGGTCTGCAGATCGGGATTGGCCGATCCGGTCATGGCCATGACCGCCTCGGGGGCGTAGTCCACGTCCAGGGCCACCGTGAAGGCGTTGGGGGCGACCCCGGTCTCCCGCATCACGTCCAGGACCTCGCCGGCCTCCTCCCCGGACATGAACGGCCCGACGTAAACCTTCACCAGGCCCATGGCGTTCCGCGGGGTCATCGCCGCGACCACTTGCTGGCCGGCCAGCTCGCTGACCAGGTTGCGGGCGGCTCCCTCCGACCGGAACGCGCCGACCTGAACGAAGTGGACCTGGAAGGGCCTCGGAACGATGGCGACCTGGCTCGGCGAGCCCGCGGGTCCGGAGATCCCGGTGGCCTCCTCCAGTCCCGGTACGGGTTCCATCGCGGCGGGTTTCTCCTCGCCCAGGAGGTTCCCCAGGACGCCGCCGAGCTGCCAGGCCCCCACCACGGCCAGCACGACGGCCAGGATAAACACGCCGCCCCACCGGTCATTCGCTCTTTTCTGCACGGATCGTCCAAACCGATGCATGGTGTCCCCTCCCGCTTGGGTGGTTCGCCCGCCGGTGGAGCTTACGGTTCGGGGCGGCTCACGGTGTCGGCCCCTGACCGCTCGCCTGTGCGGGTCGTTTCCCCACCATGCCTATGCGGGGGGGAGGGCTTGTATAACCTGGCCCGGGACAAGAATCCGCCGGGCCGGTCCGACGGTGTAAAAGGAGCCGGTGATGACCACCAGGTCTCCCGGGGCGGCCGCGGCCAGGGCCGCCTCCAGGGCCTCCGGCAGGTCTGCCGCGACCAGCGCGGGATGCCCCAGCTCACGGCACAGCTGCGCGAGCTCCGGGGCCGGCATGGCCCGGGGACTCTCCGGCGTCGTCGCCCACACCCGCTCGGCCAGCGGAAGCAACGGCGCGAGCCCCTGAGCGGCGTCCTTGTCCGCCAGCATCCCCACCACCAGGTGGACCCGCCGCCCGGGAAACAGCTCGGCCACGGCCCCGGCCAGGGCCGCGCACTTGGCGGGGTTGTGGGCCGCGTCCAGGAGCACCAGCTGCCCGCCGGCCGCCCGCAGGAGCTCCATCCGCCCCGGCCACGCGACGTGGGCGAACCCCTCCCGGATCGCGCCCTCGTCCACGCCCAGCACCTCCAGGATGCGGAGGGCCACGGCGGCGTTGGCCGCCTGGTGCCGGCCCAGGAGGCTCAGCCGCACCCGCCGGTACCAGCCCCGCTCACCCCGCAGGTCCGCCACCTGGCCGGAGAGGTCCGCCCCGAGCACCCGGAAGTCTGCGGGGGTCACGTGCAGCAGCGGAGCGCCCTGCTCCCGCGCCACCCGCTCGATGACGGCCAGGGCGCCGGGGTGGTCAGTGCCCGTAACGCAGGGCACGCCTGGGCGGATGACGCCGGCCTTGTCCCAGGCGATCGCCTCGTGGGTCTGTCCCAGCCACTGGGTATGGTCGAGGCCGACGTTGGTGATGGCCGTGACGGCGGCTTTCTCCACGGCAGTGGTGGCGTCGAACCGCCCCCCCATCCCCGCCTCCAGCACCAGGTCGTCGACGGACTGCTCGGCGAACCAGGCCAGGGCCATGGCGGTGATGACCTCAAACTCGGTGGGCGGCTCCAGCCCCGCGGCGATCACCGCCTCCGCCGCCTCCGCCACCCGGGCGGTGAGCCGGGCGACGTCCGCCTCGGGAATCTCGGCCCGGTTCACCTGCATCCGCTCCTTGAACCGCATGAGCGGCGGCGAGGTGTACAGGCCCACCCGCCGCCCGGCCGCCCGGAGCCCCGCCTCCACCATGGCGGCCACGGACCCCTTACCGCTGGTGCCCGTGATGTGCACCACCCGCCCGACCCGGCGGTCCGGCCGACCCAGCTGCTCCAGCAGCGCCACCGTGCGTTCGAGGCCGGGTTTCATGCCGAAGCGCTGCAGCCCGGCCAGATAGGCCAGGGCTGCTTCGTAGGTCATGGTCTTCATCCCTGCATGCTCCTGAGCATCGCCAGCCGGTTCTCCAGCGCCTGCCGCTTCTCCGCCAGGGCGGCGGCCTCTTCGCGGGTCTTCTCCACGACCTCAGGCTTCGCCTTGGTCAGGAAGCCCTCGTTGCTCAGCTTCTTCTCCAGCTTGGCGAGCTCGTCCCCGGTGGTCGTGAGCTCCTTGGTGAGCCGCTCGATCTCCTTGGGCAGGTCGATCAGCCCGCCCAGCGGCACGTAGATCTCGGCTCCGGTCACCACGGCCGCCGCGGCGTTCTTCGGCTTCGCCTCGGCCACCGGCTGGATGGTCAGCTGCCCCGTCTTGCCCAGGTTCTCGATGAAGGCGCGCCCCTCGTTCAGGATGGCGAGCGCCTGGTCGGAGGTGGCCATGACCACCGCGTCGATCCGCGTGTGCTCGCCCAGGCGGAACTCGGCCCGGATGGAGCGCAGGGCGCGAATCGTGTCGATGATCAGCGCCATCCGCTCGTTGGCCTCGGCGTCGGCCCAGCCTTCCACCGGCGTCGGATACGCCGTCACGGAGATGGACGGAGGCAGCGCGTCCCTGCCCGCGGCCCGGGCGATCTCCGGGGCGGTCTCCACCTGCGGCGACCGCAGGGGCAGCTTCTGCCAGATCGCCTCGGTGATGTAGGGCATGAACGGGTGCAGCAGCCGGAGCGTCCCTTCCAGGACCCGGGCCAGGGTCTCCTGGGCGGCCGCACGGGTGGGATCCGCCGGGTTGTACAGGCGGGGCTTCACCAGCTCGATATACCAGTCGCAGAACTCGCTCCAGATAAAGTCGTAGATGGTGCGGGCCGCCTCGCCGTACTGGTACTCGCCGAGCAGTTCGTTCACCGCCCGGGCGGCCTCGTTGAACCGGTGGCGGATCCAGCGGTCGGCGACGTCGTACTGCAGCGCCGCCCCCTCCGCCGCAGGCTGCCAGTCGGCGAGGTTCATGAGCACGAAGCGGCTGGCGTTCCAGAGCTTGTTGGCGAAGTTGCGGGCATTCTCCACCCGCTCGGTGTGGAAGCGGATGTCGTTGCCCGGGCTGGAACCGGTGACCAGCATGAACCGCAGGGCGTCGGTGCCGTACTGGTCGATCACGTCGATGGGGTCGACGCCGTTGCCCAGCGACTTGGACATCTTCCGCCCCTGGGCGTCGCGCACCAGGCCGTGCAGCACCACGGTGTGGAACGGGATCTTGCCGGTGAGTTCCAGGCTGCTGAAGATCATGCGGGCCACCCAGAAGAACAGGATGTCATACCCGGTGACCAGCACATCGGTGGGGAAGAAGTAGCGCAGATCCGCCGTGTCGTCGGGCCAGCCCAGGGTGGAGAAGGGCCACAGGGCCGAGGAGAACCAGGTGTCCAGCGCGTCCTCGTCCTGCCGGATGTTGGCGGACCCGCACTTCTCACACCGGGTGGGGTCGGTCTCGCTGACGGTGAGGTGGCCGCAGTCGTCGCAGTACCACACCGGGATGCGGTGGCCCCACCAGATCTGCCGGGAGATGCACCAGTCCTGGATGTTCTCCATCCAGTGCAGGTAAACCTTGGTGAACCGCTCGGGCACGATCTTGATCTGGCCGCTCTCCACCGCCCGGATGGCCGGCTCGGCCAGCGGCTTCATCTTCACGTACCACTGCCGCGAGATCAAGGGCTCGATCACGGTGCCGCAGCGGGCGCAGCAGCCCACCGCGTGCTGGTGCTCCTCCACCTTGACCAGCCAGCCCTCGGCCTCGGCGTCGGCCACGATGCGCCTGCGGCACTCATACCGGTCCAGGCCGGCGTACTTGCCCGCCGCCTCGGTCATCTCCCCCTTGGGGCCGATCACCTGGGGCATCTCCAGGCCATGTCGCAGGCCGATCTCGAAGTCGTTGGGGTCGTGGAAGGGCGTGATCTTCACGCAGCCGGTGCCGAACGCCGGGTCCACGTACTCGTCGGCGATGATCGGGATCTCCCGGCCGGTGGCGGGATGGCGCAGCATCTTGCCCACCAGGTGCTTGTAGCGCTCGTCCTCAGGGTTGACCGCCACCGCCGTGTCGCCCAGCATCGTCTCGGGCCGGGTGGTGGCGATGACGATGCTGCCGGAGCCGTCCGCCAGCGGGTAGCGGAAGTGCCACATGTGGCCCTGCCGCTCCTCGTACTCCACCTCGATGTCGGAGAGCGCCGTCTGGTCCTTGGGGCACCAGTGGGTGATGCGGGTGCCCTGGTAGATGAGCCCCTTCTTGTAGAGCTGGACGAAGAAGGCGCGCACCGCCCGGGAGAGCCGCTCGTCCATGGTAAAGGCCTCCCGGCTCCAGTCGACCGACACGCCCAGCTTGCGCAGCTGGCTGGTGATGGTCGCGTGGTACCGCTCCTTCCAGTCCCACACCTTGGCCACGAAGGCCTCGCGGCCCAGCTCGTGCCGCGTCGGGCCGCCGGACTTGCGCAGGTCCTCCTCAACGCGGATCTGGGTCGCCAGGCCCGCGTGGTCGGTGCCCGGCAGGTAGAGCGTGGGATGGCCCTGCATCCGCTTCCAGCGGATGAGGATGTCGATCATGGTATTGTTCAGGGCGTGTCCCAGGTGCAGCGTGCCCGTCACGTTGGGCGGCGGGATCACGATGGTGTAGGGCTGCTTTCCCTCCACAATGGGCGCGCGGTAAAACCCGCCGTCCATCCAGTACTGGTAGTACTCGTCCTCCACCAGCTTGGCGTCGTAGCGCGGCGCGAGTTCCGTCCCGCCCTGCTTCTGTTCTGCCGACATGTCGGAGTCCCCCCTCAACGAGATCAAACCCCGGCCCGTCCCATAAGGACGAGCCGGGGCTCGCGGTACCACCTTACTTCCCCCATCGGGGCGCTCTGGCGCTGTAACGGGCGAACCCGGCGCTCCTTCAGCGAGCGGGCGCTGTGGCCCGGCACGGTTCGGGAGCACGGCATCTGCGGCGACTTCACCCGCTCCTGGCCTGGGAGCCCTTCCACCCGCGGAGCTCCCTCGCTGCGAGGCGGTGTGCGGGTTACTCCTCCGCTTCAACGCCGTTGGATGGATGCGTATGGCACCATGATAGGGCGCGCGGGCCGCGTTGTCAACAGAGGGCCGGTTCCCGGCGCTTCCGGGCCAGCCAGCGGCTCCGTGACAGGTTCATCAGCAGCACCGGCGCCGGGTCCGCGCGGCGGCTGCTCGGCGCCAGGAGCCCCTCGCGTCGGAACCCGAGCCGTTCGTACAGGCCGATGGCCCGCAGGTTGGTGGTGAAGACCCGGAGGTAGACAGTCTCCAGCCCCATGACGACGAAGGCTTCATTCAGCAGGGCTGACATGGCGGCGGTCCCGATGCCCCTCCCCCAGAGGGCCTTCTCCCCCACGCAGACCCGGACCTCCGCCGTGCCGGCGCGCCGGTTCACCTGCGCCAGTTCCACCTCGCCCACCGTCCGGCCTTCCCATTCGATCATCCACACCCGGCTGGTCCTGCTGTGCCGCACGTCCTCCAGCCACTGGGCCGGGCTCTGACCGACGAAACGCCTCCCCATCAGCGCGCCGATGACCGGGTCCTCGTCCCAACGGGAGAGCAGCGCGAGATCGGCCTGCTCCACCGGCCTCAGCCCCACCCGGGGCAGACCCGGCAAGACGTCGTCCGTGGTTGCCATGTTGATGGTTGCACACCCTTACTCCGTAGACTGTTTAACGTTCCACCGGCTGTGGTTTCGACGGGCGACGGCAGGCCACCTTCAGGGAAAAAGTGTCGGCGGGCCGCCGGGCGGAACGGCCCGGCGCCCGCCGACGCATTGGACGCACGTTCACCAATTTGCTAGGATTTACGGTATTAGTAGAAAGTAAGGAGGCAGTTCCGGGTTGCAGATCCGCACCTGGCAGGCAGATCTCGTTCTCCTGGGCATCACGGCGATCTGGGGCGCGACGTTCCCCATGGTGAAGAACGCCACCAGCCTCGAGGCTGGCGGCGTGCCCACCTACTGGTTTCTTGCGGTCCGGTTCCTCATGGCGGCCCTGCTGCTGGCCGCCGTCTTCCACAGGCGGCTGAGGAGGCTACCGGCGGCCACCTGGCGCGCCGGGGTTCTCCTGGGGATCTTCCTGTTTGCCGGCTACGCGTTCCAGACCTTTGGCCTGGCCTACACGACCAGCGCGAAGGCCGCCTTCATCACCGGGCTTTCGGTGGTGATCGTGCCGGTGCTGTCGCTGGTCTGGCTGCGGACGGCGCCGTCGCCTGCGGCCTGGCTGGGCGTGCTCACGGCCCTCGCGGGCCTGGCCATGCTCTCGTTGGACGGCAGCCTGGCCCCCTCGCGGGGCGATCTGCTCGTGCTGATGGGCGCATTCGGCTTCGGTCTGCACGTGGCCGGGGTCAGCCGTTTCGGCGCGGCACACGACCGGTACGCCCTGGCCGTCATCCAGTTGGGCACCGCCGGCGTGCTCTCCGCCTTGCTGCACCTGGCCGACCGGGGCACCGTCCTGCCGGGAGTGGCAGGCGTCCTCTGGTGGGGCGGGCCCGCCCACGTAGGGACCGCCGTCATCGTCTGCGGTCTGCTGGCCACCGCCGCCGCCTACCTGCTCCAGAACCTGCTGCAGCCCTACACGACCGCGACGCACACGGCCCTGATCTTCGCCGCCGAGCCGGTCTGGGGCGCGGTCTTCGCCTACCTGCTGGCCGGCGAGGTCCTCACGCCCCGGGGATACGCCGGTGCAGCGCTCATCATCGCCGGCATGCTGATGGCCGAACTGCCCGCCGGCCGGGACCGGCGGGCAGCCGCAAGCTAGAAACGGAACTGGGCGGCTTGCTGGCGCAGAGCGTTGGCCATGTCGGAAGCCTTCCCGGCCAGCTCCACCAGCCGCTGCATGGCCGCCTGGACCTGCGTGGCGGACGCGCTCATCGCCGCCATGGCATGCCGGCCGGCCTGCGACTGCTCCTCCACCTGGCCGATGAGGGTGGTGACCGCCTTGGCGCTGGCCAGCATCTCCTCCGCCGTGGCCGCGTTCTCCTCGGCGATGGCGGAGAGCTGCACCGTGGCGTTCACCACGTCCTGGCTGGCGGCGGCCATCTCCTGGGCAGCGGCGGAGATGGACTGCGCCTCCTTCTGGGTGTCGGCCACGGCTGCCAGAATCCGCTCCAGCGACGCGCCGGCCTCTGCGGAGAGCTGCACCCCGTGCTCCACCTCCGCGGTGCCGGCCTCCATGGTCTGCACCACCACAGCCGCGCTGCTCCGCAGCCCCTCGATCCGCCCGGCGATCTCGCCGGCCGCCGTGCGGACCCGCTCCGCCAGGCGGCGCACCTCGCCCGCGACCACCGCGAAGCCCTTGCCGTGCTCGCCCACGCGGGCGGCCTCGATGGCCGCGTTCAGAGCCAGCAGGTCCGTCTGGCCGGCGATCTCCGTAATCAGCTGCAGGATCTCATCCACCTGCTGCAGCGACTCGCTCAGCTGGCGCACCTGGTTCGACGCGTCCAGCACGCGGTCGCGCACCCGGTTCATGCCCTCGGCGGACTGCCGCACCGCCTCGCCGCCCTGCTCGGCGGCCTCGCGGGTGCGCGTCGCGGCCTCCGCCACGACGCCGGCGCTCTCCGCCACCTGTTCGATCGCCTCGGCCATCTGCCGCACGGTGGCCGCAGCCCGCTCCACCTCTTCAGCCTGCGACTGCGCGGCCGCGGCGACCTGCGAAGCCGCCTCCTCCACCTCGCGGATGGCCCGCGCGCCGTCCGCGGCGTACTCCGCCTGCCTGGCGGCCATCGTCTCCATGTTGGCGATCTCCCGGCTGGAGGCGCCCGTCACCTCATCGGCCTCCCGGGCGCTGCGGTCCACCTCGGCGGCCGCCCTCTCGAGGTTTGACGCTGTCTGGGCGAGCGTACGGACCATCGCCGCCAGCTGCGACGCCATCATGTTGTACGAACGGGTGGCCTGTCCCACCTCGTCCCGGCTCGTCACCACCACCGACGTCTGCGACAGGTCGCCCTGGGCGACGCGCTGCATGGCCTCCTTCAGGCGGGCCAGCGGCTTGACCACCACGTAGGCGAACAGGATGGACGCCCCGATCACGACGATGACGATCGGAACCTCGACCCACAGGACGGCCTGCAGCAGATGGGACTCCAGGGCCTGCAGCTGCTGCGCGCTTAGTCCGAGCGTCTGCGCCGCCGCGCCCAGCCGCCTGAAAGCCACAAAGGTCGTGAGGAAGACCGGCAGGAGCGCCCAGGTGAACAGCGTGGCCACCGTACGAATACCGAAGTTCCACTGGAGTGGATTGATCAGATGAGACCAGCGCATACACTACTCCCTCCGCGCACGTCGCTTTCGACGGAGCCTGAAACCGTACAATCCTAAATGTACCACACATGACTCGGATATTAAAACACTTGCGATAGATTACATGTCAAATGTCCAGTCTTGTACGTGCTCGCGGATCCAACGCCAGACGTCGTCGCGCCCCAGTCCGGTCTCGGCAGAGAACAGAACCAGCGGCTCCCCGTCGCCGTCCAGCCCCAGCTCCCGAGCGATGACCTGCCGGTGCCGGGGCCAGGCCGTCCGCCCGATCTTGTCCGCCTTGGTGGCCACGCAGAGGCTCGGCAGCCGGTGGTGCCGGATCCACTCCCGCATGGTGACATCGTCCCGGGTCGGCGGGTGCCGCAGGTCGACGATCTGCAGAACCCCGCGCAGGGCCCCGCGCGTCAGCAGGTACCCCTCGATCAACCGGGCCCACTCCCGCCGCTGCGCCTCGGAGACCCGCGCGAAGCCGTACCCGGGCATGTCCACCAAGTAGAAGGCGCCGCTCTCCCGGGCCGCCTGCAGCACCGGGCCCGACAACGCCGTCCTGCCGGCGTCCTTGTCCGGCTGTGGCTCGCCCTCCGGCCGGGGCTTGCCCTGCGGCCAGACGCGATAGAAGTTGAGCGCCTGCGTGCGGCCGGGGGTATTGGAAGTCCTGGCCAGCTTGCGGTTCCGCACCAGGGCGTTGATCAACGACGACTTCCCCACATTGGACCTGCCGACCAGGGCCACCTCCGGCAGCCCGTCCTGCGGGAACTGGCCTTGTGCGACGGCGCTCAGCACGAACTCGGCGTGTACGCCCATGCAATCCCTCCTTGGTCCGGCCGTGTCCCGGAGCGCGGGGGAGTCCCGCCCGGACCGGCCCCGACGTCACGCGAAAGGCGGGAGAAACCCCGTGAGGTTCCTCCCGCCGCGCTGCTCTACCCTATACCACGGGACTGGTGGGTTGCGTCCCCTCCACGTCGATGGCCTCGGGCGGCGGCAGGATCTGCTCGTCGCCTTCCCTGGGCTCCAGGAGGGCGAGCCGGAGCACCTCGTCCATGTGGTCGACCAGATGCACGTGCAGCTTCTTGCGCACGTTGCCCGGGATCTCCTCCAGGTCCTTCTCGTTCTCGCGGGGCAGGATGATGTGCGTGATGCCCGCCCGGTGGGCGCCGAGCAGCTTCTCCTTCACCCCGCCGATCGGCAGAACCCGGCCCCGCAGGGTGATCTCGCCGGTCATCGCCAGGTCCGCCCGGACGGGCCGGTTGGTCAGCGCCGAGACCACGGCCGTGGCCATCGCGATCCCGGCGGAAGGCCCCTCCTTGGGCACGGCGCCCTCGGGCACGTGGATGTGGATGTCGTGCTTGGCGTGGAAGTCCTCCTCCAGCCCCAGGTCCCGGGCGCGGGAACGGATGTAGGAGAGCCCGGCCTGGGCCGACTCCTTCATCACCTCGCCCAGCTTGCCCGTGAGGATCAGGCTGCCCTTGCCCTTCATCAGGGAGACCTCGATGGGCAGGATGTCGCCGCCGGTTTCGGTGTAGACCATGCCGGTGGCCACGCCGACCTGGTCCTCCTTCAACTTCTTGCCCCACTGGTAACGCGGGGCGCCCAGGAAGGTGTGGAGGTTCTGCGTGGTCACCCGCACCGTCTGCACGCCGTCGTGGGTGGCGATCTCCCGGGCGGCCTTCCGGCAGAGGGCCGCCAGCTGCCGCTCCAGGTTTCGCACCCCAGCCTCCCGGGTGTACTCCCGCACGATGGTGCGGATGACGTTCTCCGAGACCTCCAGGTTCTCCTCGCTCAGGCCGTGGTCTTTCCGCTGCTTGGGCAGCAGGTGCCGCTTGGCGATCTCCACCTTCTCGTCCTCGGTGTAACCCGAGATGGTGATCAGCTCCATGCGGTCGAGCAGGGGGCGCGGGATGTTCCAGACCACGTTGGCCGTGGTGATGAAGAGCACATCGGACAGGTCGAAGGGCACCTCGATGTAGTGGTCCGAGAAGCTGTGGTTCTGCTCGGGGTCGAGCACCTCCAGCAGCGCCGACGCCGGGTCACCCCGGAAGTCGGACGACATCTTGTCGATCTCGTCCAGGAGGAAGACGGGGTTCCGGCTGCCCGCCTGCCGCATTCCCTGGATGATGCGGCCGGGCAGTGCGCCCACGTAGGTGCGCCGGTGCCCGCGGATCTCCGCCTCATCCCGCACACCGCCCAGCGAAATGCGCACGAACTTGCGGCCCAGCGCGTGCGCGACGCTCTTGGCCAGCGAGGTCTTGCCCACACCGGGCGGACCGGCCAGGCAGAGGATGGGCCCCTTCATCTTCTTGACCAGCTTGCGCACCGCAAGGTACTCCAGGATGCGGTCCTTGGGCTTCTTCAGCCCGTAGTGCTCGCTCTCCAGGATCTCCTCGGCCCGCTTCAGGTCGTCCTGGTCCTCGGTGAAGGTGGACCAGGGCAGGCTGGTGAGCCACTCCAGGTAGTTGCGCACGACGACGGCCTCGGCGGCCATGGGCGGCATCTTCTCGAAGCGGTCCACCTCGCGCAGGGCCTTTTCCTTGACCTCGTCCGGCATGCCCAGCTTCTCGATCTTCTCGCGGAACTGTTCGGCCTCGGTGCCCCGGTCGTCCCGCTCGCCCAGCTCCTTCTGGATGGCCTTGATCTGCTCGCGCAGGTAGTACTCCCGCTGCGTCTTCTCCATCTGCTTGCGGACGCGCACGTTGATCTTGCGCTCCAGATCCAGGACCTCCATCTCGCGGCTGAGGATGTCGGAGATCCGCTCCAGCCGCTCCACCACGTCGAAGGCCTCGAGCACCGCCTGCTTGTCCTTCATGTCCAGGTTGGTCATATAGGCCGCGATCGTGTCGGCCAGGCGCCCCGGCTCCTCCACCTGGACCGCGGTGACCAGCGACTCCGGCGGCACCTTCTTGGCCGACTTGACGTACCGCTCGTACTGGCTGATGACCATCCGCATGAGCGCCTCGGCCTCGGCGCTCCGAGTGGTCGGCTCGGGCACCTGGGCCACGGCTGCCCGCATATACGGTTCCTCGGAGACGTAGTGGTCGATGCGGGCACGGGCTACGCCCTCGAAGACGACCTTGAGCGTGCCTCCCGGGACCTTGACCACCTGCTTGATCTCGACAATCGTACCCACCAGGTAGATGTCGTCGGGCGTGGGCATCTCGTTCTTGGCATCCTTCTGCATGGCGAGGACCATGCGCCGGCCTTCGTTCATCGCGGCCTCCACCGCCCGCATGGACTTCTCCCGGCCCACCTCAAGCGGAACGATCATGGTAGGGAAGACGATCTGGCCCTTCAGGGGGAGCAAGGGCAGGTTCAGCAACTGCTCTGTGCGCTTGTCGGCCACCGGTCTCACCTCCTGGCAGTACCACGTGTTCCGATTCTATCATAACAGACCGGTTCTACCATCCGTCGCCTCAAAAACCACGCGCAGACAACTGTACGCGTTATATTAAGACGTCTCCGGGCGGCCAAAGGTGCGCCTGGGAGCCCTGGACGCTCGAACGGAAGTTAGCTTTCGCTGCCCCCGAGACGAGTATGCGGGGCGGGGACTGCGGCAGTCCCCGCCCCGTCCCGCTCAGCGCTCGGTTCCGGTGAGCGACACGGCCGGCCGGGGCAGTGGCACCTCAAATACCGGCACGGGCCGCGGCTCCTCCACCGGAAGGGTCTCGACGGGAGCCGGTTCGGCGGCTCGCTCACGCTGCAGGTCAAACGCCACGGCGAAGACCTCGTCCAGCCGCTCCACCGGCACGACCCGGATGCCGGACAGGCGCGCGAAGCATTCCTGCCAGTTCTCCTGGGGGATGATCACCCGCGTGCAGCCGGCCTGCCGCGCCGCCTCGACCTTGGCCACGACGCCGCCCACCGGCTTGACCAGCCCCCGGATGGAGACCTCGCCGGTCATGGCAGTGCGGTTGTCCACCGGCCGGCCCGTGAAGGCGCTGTACACCGCCACGGCGATCGCCACGCCGGCGCTGGGGCCGTCGACGGGCACGCCGCCGGGGAAGTTGACGTGGATGTCGTAATCGCGCGGGTCCTCGTCCAGGTACTGCTTCAACACCGTCAGGACGTTCTCCACCGAGCCCTTGGCCATGGACTTGCGCCGCATCGTCCGGCCCGGCCCGCCCATCTCCTCCTCGTCCACCACGCCGGTGACGATGACTACCCCCTGTCCGGCGGCCCGGGCGCGGCGCACGTCCACCTCCAGCTCCAGCAGGTGGCCGACGTTGGGGCCGCTGACCGCCAGACCGTTGACGGAGCCCACCTGGGGCTTGCTGGGGATCCGCCGGTCCGGCCGGGGCTGAAGCTGGCCCGAGTTGATCACCCACTCCACCTCGGAGCGGGGGATGGACCGCCGGCCGGTGCCGGCGAGGACCCCTGCCGCGAGCTGCACGATGTTGACGGCCTCCCGGCCGGAGGCGGCGTAGCGCTTGATGACCTCCTCCGCGTCCGGCTCCAGGACGAGCCCCACCTTCTCGGCCGCCCGCCGCGCGACTTGGGCCACCTCCTCCGGCAGCAGCGGGCGGAAGAAGATCTCCATGCAGCGGGAGCGGAGGGCGGCGGGGATCTCGTGGGGCAGGCGGGTCGTGGCGCCCACCAGCCGGAAGTCCGCCGGCAGCCCGTTCTGGAAAATATCCTTAATATGGGAGGGGATGTTGGGATCATCCGGGCTGAAGTATGCCGACTCCAGGAAGACCTTGCGGTCCTCCAGCACCTTCAGCAGCTTGTTCATCTGCACGGGATGGAGTTCGCCGATCTCGTCCAGGAAGAGGATGCCGCCGTGCGCCCGGGTCACCGCGCCGGGCTTGGGCTGCGGGATGCCCGCCAGCCCCAGCGGCCCCGCCCCCTGGTAGATGGGGTCGTGGACCGATCCGATCAGCGGGTCCGCGATGCCGCGTTCGTCAAAACGGGCGGTAGTGGCGTCGATCTCCACGAACGCGGCGTCGGGGCCGAACGGGGAGGCCGGGTTCCGCTTGGCCTCCTCCAGGACCAGGCGGGCCGCCGCCGTCTTCCCTACGCCCGGCGGCCCGTAGATGATCACGTGCTGCGGATTGGGCCCGCACAACGCCGCCCTGAGCGCCCGGATGCCCTCCTCCTGCCCGACGATCTCGTCGAAGCTGGCGGGCCGGGTGCGCTCGGACAGCGGCTCCGTCAGCCGGACCGCCCGCATGCGCCGCAGCTTGTCCAGTTCCCGGCGCGACTCGCGCTCGACGGCGAGCCGGTTCCCCTGCTGGCTCCGCAGAAGGTTCCAGAAGTACACGCCGATCACGACGGCGAAGAGCACGTGGATGATCGCGAAAATGCCGCCCAGGGCCATGCTTGGAAACCCTCCTCCGCATCCGAGTTGGGCGCTGCGCGCAGCGCGCGCACCCCGCGGCTGTTCTCGGGTAGTATGCCGCTCCCGCATGGGCCGAATGCTGGATGAACGTTCCGCACATGAAAAGAGCCCCAGTGGTCATTTTGACCACCGGGGCTCGGCCGCCGGAAAATCAGGCGGACTCCTCCTTCTTGGTGCGCCGGCTCTTGGCATCGTTGGTCGTGACCAGAATCGGCTCCTGCTTCTTCAGCACCACGTCCTTGGTGATGACGCACTTGGTGACGTCGGTGCGGGAGGGCACCTCGTACATCACGTCCGTCATGATGTCCTCGATGATCGCCCTGAGGCCGCGGGCGCCGGTGTTGCGCCGCAGCGCCTCCTTGGCGATCGCCCGGACGGCCTCCTCCTCAAACTCCAGCTCGATGTTGTCCAGCTGAAGCAGCTTCTGGTACTGCTTGACCAGGGCGTTCTTCGGCTCCCGAAGGATGCGCACCAGCGCATCCTCGTCCAGGGCATCCAGCGTGACGACGATCGGCAGCCGGCCGATGAACTCCGGGATCAGGCCGAACTTCAGCAGGTCCTCCGGCATGATCTGCTTCAGCAGCTCGCCGACGTTCTGCTCCTGCTTCGAGCGGATGTCGGCGCCGAAGCCCAGCCCGCTCCGCCCGACCCGGTTGGCGATGATCTTGTCGATACCGTCGAAGGCGCCGCCGCAGATGAACAGGATGTTGGTGGTGTTGATCTGGATGAACTCCTGGTGCGGGTGCTTCCGGCCGCCCTGGGGCGGGACGGAGGCGATCGTGCCCTCCAGGATCTTCAGCAGGGCCTGCTGCACGCCCTCGCCCGACACATCGCGGGTGATGGACGGGTTCTCGGACTTGCGGGCGATCTTGTCGACCTCGTCGATATAGACGATCCCCCGCTCGGCCTTCTCGATGTCGTAGTCGGCGGCCTGGATCAGCTTGAGCAGGATGTTCTCGACGTCTTCACCGACGTAACCCGCCTCGGTCAGCGACGTCGCGTCCGCAATGGCGAAGGGAACGTTCAGAATCCTGGCCAGGGTCTGCGCCAGCAGCGTCTTGCCGGAGCCCGTGGGCCCGAGCATCAGGATGTTGGACTTCTGCAGCTCCACATCGTCCAGCTTGCTGCCCAGGTTGATGCGCTTGTAGTGGTTGTAGACCGCCACGGCCAGCGTGCGCTTGGCGCGCTCCTGCCCGATGACGTACTGATCGAGGATCGCCTTGATCTCGGCCGGCTTCGGCACGTCCTTCAGTTCGAAGTCGACCTCTTCGCTGAGCTCCTCCTCGATGATCTCATTGCAGAGCTCGATGCACTCGTCGCAGATATAGACACCGGGCCCAGCGACAAGCCGCTTCACCTGGTCCTGGTACTTGCCGCAGAACGAGCACTTGAGCTGGCCCTTATCCTCACCCGTGAACTTGAACATTCCCCCACCCCTTTTCAGCAGCTAGCGTGCGGAGCGGCTCGCCTTCTCCCTGGGGTGCAGCACCTCATCGACAAGGCCGTACTCCACCGCCTCCTGCGCCGACATCCAGCGGTCGCGCTCGGTGTCCGCCAGAATGCGCTCCACCGACTGTCCGCTGTGCTTGGCGAGGATCTCGGCCATGAGCTGCTTGGTCTTCACAGCCTCCCGTGCGGTGATCTCGATGTCGGTGACCTGACCGCCGACCCCGCTCAGGTGGGGCTGGTGGATCATCACCCGGGCGTTGGGCAAGGCATACCGCTTGCCGGTGCCGGCCGCCAGAAGCAGAGCGGCCATCGAAGCGGCCATTCCCACCACAGTGGTATTCACCGGCGACTTGATGTGCTGCATCGCATCGTAGATACCAAGGCCGGCACTGACCGAGCCGCCCGGTGAGTTGATGTAAAGGTTGACCGGCTTGTCCGGGTCTTCGCTCTCCAGGAAGAGGAGTTGGGCGATCACGACGTTGGCCACCTGATCATCAATGGGCGTGCCCAGGAACACGATGCGGTCCTTCAACAGCCGACTGTAGATGTCGTAGGAGCGCTCGCCGCGGTTGGTCTGCTCGATCACATACGGAATCAGGTAGCTCATAGTCTGACCTCCTCTACCCGATACTTATACCGCAACCGGCCTAGAATCAGGCAGCGGAGTTAAGCTCTACCAGGTGCTCCACCGTCTTCTGCTTCAGCAGGTCCCTGCGGAGCTGGGCCCGGTAGGCCGCACTCGCCCGCAACTGCCGGATGTAGGACTGCTGCTTCGGATACATGGCCAGGAGCCGGTCGAACTCGGCCTCCAGCTCGGCATCGCTCACGGTCAGACCCACCTGCTTCGCCACCGCGGCCAGCACCAGGTCGACCTTCACGAGCTTCGTGGCCTGGGGCTCCAGCTCCTTGTGAAGGTCCTCATGGGTCTTGCCGGTGATCTGGTGCCACATGTCCAGGGTAATCCCCTGCTGGGCCAGCTGGTGCTCGAAGTCGTGGATCATGTCGTGGACCTTGTCGTGGACGAGCACCTCGGGCACCTCGACGGAGGCGTCGTCGGCGACGGCCTCGACGACCTTGTTGCGGAAGTCCTCCTCCGCCTTCTGGGCCGCGGCCTCACTCAGACGATTCTTGATGTCCGCCCGGAGTTCCTCCACGGTCTTGAAGGGGCTCACCTGCTGGGCGAACTCGTCGTTCAGCTCAGGCAGCTCCTTCTTTTTTACCTCGTGCACCGTGACCTTGAACACGGCCTGCTTGCCGGCCAGGTGCTGGGCGTGGTAATCCTCGGGGAAGGTGACGGTGACCTCACGGGTCTCCCCCGCCTTCGCGCCGACCAGCCCCTCCTCGAAGCCGGGGATGAAGGTGCCGGAGCCGATCTCCACCGTGTAGCCCTCGCCCTTGCCGCCCTCGAAGGGCTCGCCGTCAATGAACCCTTCGAAGTCGATGACGGCGAAGCTGCCCTGGCCGACCTCCCCGGACTCGTCGGTCACGAGGGTGGCCAGCCGCTCCCGCAGGGCGCTCAGCTGTTCCTCGACCTCCTGGTCGGTGACCTCCGGGACCTGCTTCTCGATACCGAAGCCCGACAGCCGCCCCAGCGTCACCTCCGGGGTCACCTGAACCTTGCCCTTGAAGATGAGGGGCTTGCCGTCCTCCGCCTGGACCACTTCGATCTCCGGCTGGCTGATCGGCTCGATCTGCCCCTGCTCCAGCGCTTCGCTGTAGGCCCGGGGCAGAATCTGATCCACGGCTTCCTGGACAAGCGCCTCCTTGCCGTAGACGCGTTCGAAGACTGCCCGCGGCGCCTTCCCCCGGCGGAAGCCCGGAATGGTCACCTGCCGGTTCATCTTCCTGAACGCCGCCTCCACCGACTTGGAGAACTCAGAGGCATCCACCTCTACCTCAAACTGCATCCAGTTATTTTCCAACTTGTCCCAGGTCGCCTTCATTCGGTTTCCCCCTCAACTGTTCAGTATATGGCGCCCACCGGCCGGCCATATACGCTGCTTTCAGCCAGGTCCGTTGGCTGCAACTTAGGTATTATACCATGCCGCAGCCGCGGGGACAACGAACGTCCCCGTGCGCTTATAAGACGTCTCGCACATGCGCCGAGGTTCGGTGCTGCGACGCTTTTGGACCGCGGCCGCCCACCACTCCATACGGCGACCGAGCCCCGGAAATAGTCCTTTGGTATCAGAGCTGCCCACCGGGCACCGGCCCCCGCTCCGGAACCCGCCGCCGGCCCATGGAAAAACGAACCGGCCCCTGCCCGGGGGGCCGGTTCGTCCTGGCCCTAGAGCGTGCGCTGCGCTCGCACCGCCTCGGCAGCCGGGAAGAGGGCATATCCACCAGCGAGGCTGGAAACGCTGTAGCCTCGCTGTGCGAGGATCCGGGCGGCCACGTAGGCCATCGCGCCGGTGCGGTCGTACACCACCGTCTCCCGGGACGGATCCAGCTCGCCGAGGCGGCTGCGCAGCTCGTCCACCGGGATGTTGACGGCACCGGGCACCGCGCCCATGTCGTACTCGTACGGGTTCCGCACGTCGACCACCTGAAGCTCCTCGCCGGCCTCCATCCGCCCCAGCAGCTCTTCAGGGGTGATCACCCGAAGCGCGGCCCGCCGGATGTTCTGCGCCACCATGCCGGCCACGACCGCGGCGTCCTTGGCTGCCCCGAAGGGCGGCGCGTAGGCCAGGTCCAGGTTGGCCAGTTGGTCCACCGTCATCCGGCCCAGGATGGCCGTGGCGTAGACGTCCGTCCGCTTGTCGACGCCGTTTGCGCCGATGACCTGGGCCCCCAGCAGCCGGCCGGTGTCCGACTCGACGACCAGCTTGGTCATGAGCTCCTGCATCCCGGGATAATAGTCGGCGTGATCGCCGGAAAGCGTGTAGCTGGTGTAGACCTTCAGCCCCTCCCGCCGGGCTGCCTTCTCGGAGAGGCCGGTGACCGCGGCCACCAGGCTTCCCACCCGCACGATGGCGGTGCCGATGGCGCCGGGGAAGGTGAGCGAGTCGCCCGCGGCGTTGGCGCCGGCCACCCGCCCCTGCTTGTTGGCCGGACCGGCCAGCGGAATCAGCGCGGGCCGGCCGGTGACCAGGTGGATCGTCTCCACTGCGTCGCCCGCGGCGTAGATGGCCGGATCGTTGGTCTGCATCCGCTCGTTGACCTGAATGCCGCCCGTCGGCCCGATCGCGAGGCCCGCCTCCCGCGCAAGGCGCGTGTCCGGCCGGACCCCCAGCCCCAGGATGAACAGGTCGCCCTCCACCTCACGACCGCTCTCCAGGCGGGCCGCCGTCGCCCGGTCGTTGCCGGTGAAGGCCGCGATGCCGTCGCCTGTGATGACCTCCACGCCCATCTGCTCCAGGTGCGACTGCACGAAGGCCGCCATCTCGGGGTCCAGCGGCGGCAGCACCTGGTCCGCCTTCTCCACCAGCGTCACCGCGAGGCCGAGACCCGCCAGGTTCTCCACCATCTCCAGCCCGATGAAGCCCGCCCCCACAACCACGGCCCGGGCCGGGCTCTCCCGCTCCACCAACTCCCGGATCGCGACGGCGTCGGGGACCGTGCGGACCGTAAAGACGTTGGGCAGGCCAATGCCCGGCAGCGGCGGACGGATGGGCACCGACCCCGGCGCGAGGACCAACGCAGTGTAGGACTCGTGGTACACCTCACCGGTCTCCAGGTTCCGCACGGTCACACGCTTGGCTGCCCGGTCGATGGCGACGACTTCGTGCAGCACCCGGACGTCCACCTCGAACCGGGCGCGGAAGCTCTCGGGGGTCTGCAGGAGCAGGGCCGAGCGGTCGCCGATCTCCTTGCCGACGTAGTAGGGCAGCCCGCAGTTGGCAAACGAGATGTAGGGGCCCTTTTCGAACAGGACGATCTCGGCGTGCTCGTCGGTGCGGCGGGCGCGGGCCGCCGCCGTCGCTCCGCCGGCCACGCCGCCGACGATCACAATCTTGCGCTGCGCCATCCTTTCGCCTCCCTGATCGGTCGCTCAGGTCCCATGATACACCATACCCCCTACGGTATTTCAACCCCTCTTGCGCTACCGTTACTGGTAGGGGTATGATGACAGCGTTGAGGTGTGTCCCCGAAATCTACACGAAAGGGCGATGGTCGTGTTCGGTTTTGGTCCCCGCATCGAATCGATCACCACGGCCGAACTGCAGGCCCGTCTGGAGCGCGGCGAGCGCCCCAAGATCATCGACGTGCGTGAGCCGTGGGAGTACGCCGAAGGCCACGTGCCCGGCGCAGTCCTGAAGCCCCTCGGGCAGATCCGCACCTGGGCGCGGGAGCTGGACAGGAACGAGGAGATCCTGCTCATCTGCAGGACCGCCAGCCGCTCCGCCGTCGCGTACCAGTTCCTGAAGCGGCTGGGGTTCACCAACGTGAAGAACGTGGCGGGGGGCATGGTGACCTGGCGGGGCGAAGTGGCCCGCTGACGCCGCCGGCCGTCCCCACCGACGCGGAAGACCACCGCGCGGGCCGCGGTGGTCTTTCTGTCCGTCTGGATGCTCCGCCCCGGTGGGGCGATCCGGCTAGAAGTACAGGTCCCGCTCACCGGCCCGGATGCGCACAAGCCGCCGCTCGGTCTCGGCGCGCACCTTCTCGCTGGGGATCTGGGCCAGGTTCGCCGCCTCCGTGCGCCGGCCGACCTCCCGGGTCGCTTCGGAGGCGTAGTCCTCCAGGTACTCCTCGAAGGTCAGGATGGCGTTGGGCTGGCAGAGGTTCTGGATCTGGCCGGTCTTCGCCAGGGCCATGAACCGGTCGCCGGTCCGCCCCTGCCGGTAGCAGGCGGTGCAGTAGCTGGGCAGGTAGCCTTCCTCGCAGAGCCAGCGGATGACCTCATCCGGGGAGCGGTGATCGCCCTGGACGAACTGCGCCGTCGCCGCCCGCTGCTCCTCGGTCATCTGGCTGTACCCGCCGATGCCCACGCTGGAGCCGGCGCTGATCTGGGACACGCCCAGCCGCAGCACCTGCGCCCGCATCTCGGGCGTCTCCCGGGTGGAGATGATCATGCCGGTGTAGGGCACCGCCAGCCGGAGGATCGCGACCAGCTTCTTGAACTGGTCGTCCGTGACCAGGTGGGGGAAGGTGTGGAGGTCGACCCCCGGCGCAGGCTGGAGCCGGGGCACCGAGATGGTGTGCGGCCCCACGCCGAACGCCTCCTCCAGGTGCCGGACGTGCAGCAGCATCGCCAGGACCTCGTAGCGGTAATCGTACAGGCCGAACAGCACGCCCACGCCGACGTCGTCGATGCCGGCCTCCATCGCCCGGTCGTGAGCGGTGGTGTGCCAGTCGTAGTTGTGCTTCGGGCCCGAGGGGTGCATCAGGGCGTAGGTCGGCCGGTGGTAGGTCTCCTGGAACAGCTGGTAGGTCCCGATCTGGGCCTCCTTCAGCTTCCGGTACTCCTCGGTGGTGGTGGCGGCGATGTTGACGTTGATCCGCCGGATGTTGCCCTTGCCCTCCCGGACCCCGTAGATCGTCCGGATGCAGTCGACGATGTAGTCGATGTCGCAGTGGACGGGATCCTCGCCGGCCTCCAGCAGCACCCGCTTGTGGCCCATGCGGATCAGGGCCCGCACCTCCGCCGCCACCTCCTCCTGGGTGAGCCGGCGGCGCACCTCCTGGTCGTTGGACCGGCGGAACCCGCAGTACCGGCAGTTGTTCACACACAGGTTGCTGACGTAGAGGGGCGCGAACAGCACGATGCGGTTGCCGTAGATTTTCTGCTTGATCTCGAAGGCGGTGCGGAACAACGCCTCCAGGTGGTCAGGATCCTCCACCATCAGCAGGTCGGCGACCTCCTCCAGGTCGAGCCCCCCGGCGAGGGCCGCCTTGTCCAGGATCTGCCCCAGGCGGGCGGCACTGGGCGCGGAGGCCTGGCCCAGCAGGCAGTCGAGGAGCGCATCGTCGATGAAACTCGCCTTCTCCGCGGCAACAGGCATGGATGACGCCTCCTTTCAGGCGGTCCACCGGGGAGAGTGCCCCGGTCCGGTGGCCACAAAGCGACCTTCGCCCACGATCAGGGCGGCGACGCAGGGTTCGCACTGCTCCGGCTCCTCCCGCAGGCAGATCTTGTTGGGGTAGAGCTGGTAGTGCTCCCGGTACTTCCCGGGGGTGACGTTGGGCATGATCACGTTGGCCCCGCACGCCAGGGCGAGCTGCCGCCCCCGGGGGTGAATCGATCCCAGGGCGGTGGTGGCGGGCACGTGCGCGTCCTGGATGGAGAGCCGGACGCAGGCGACCGCGTTCAGGGTCTGCTCCACGGTGCCCGGGGCGGCGTCCGCCAGGGGCGTGTGCGGGGCCGGGATGAACGGCCCGATGCCCGCCATTTCCACGTTGAGCCTCTTCAGGAGCAGGATGTCGTCGGCGAGGGTCCCCACGGTCTGGCCGGGCAGCCCGACCATGAAGCCGCTGCCCACCTGGTAGCCCAGTTCCCGCAGCCACAGCAGGCACTGGATGCGCTGCTCCAGGCGGCGGCCGGGCCGCAGCCGGGCGAACAGCTCCGGGTCGGCGGTCTCGTGCCGGAGCAGGAAGCGGTCGGCGCCCGCTTCCCGCCAGAGCGCGTACTCCTCCCGGGTCCGCTCCCCCACGCTCAGGGTCACCGCCAGCGGGGTGGTCGCCTTGATCTGCCGCACCACGCCGGCCAGCTCCTCGGGATCGAGGGCGTCGCCTTCGCCGGACTGGAGCACCACGCTGCCGTACCCCAGCCGCCACGCGCCTTGTGCAGCGGCCACGATCTCCTCCGGGGTCATGCGGTAGCGGCGGACGTGCCGGTTGGAGCGGCGGATGCCGCAGTAGCAGCAGTCCATGCGGCAGATGTTGGAGAACTCGATCAGGCCGCGCAGGTGGACCCCGTCGCCCATCACCCGGGCGCGCACCCGGTCCGCCGCGGCGAAAAGCGCCTTCTGCTCCTCGCCCCCCAGGCTCAGCAGACAGGTGAGCTCGTCACGGCTCAGGTCCGCGCCGGCCTCGGCGCGGGCGATCAGCGCCAGCACTTCCTGCCGGATCATCCACCATTCCCCCCCGACATCCCGCCCTGCTCCCGAAACGGCGTCAGGACCCGGGGCAGGATTCCGTTCAGATGGGCGATGCAGACGCCGTAGTTGACGATCGGGACGCCGGCCGCCTGGGCCCTGCGGATCCGGCTCAGCATCAGCCTGCGGTTGACCATGCAGCCGCCGCAGTGGACGATCAGCCGGTACGGCGACAGGTCCTCAGGCATCTCGCCGCCGTGCGCCCACTCAAACTGCAGCTCGCCGCCCACCCGCTCCCGCAGCCAGCGCGGGATCTTGACCGTCCCGATGTCGTCCTTCTGCTGGTGGTGGGTGCAGGTCTCGGCGATGAGCACCCGGTCCCCCGGGCGGAGCCTGTCGATCGCCTGCGCGCCCCGCACCAGCTCGGCGAGGTCGCCCTTGTGCCGGGCCATCAGGATCGAGAACGAGGTGAGCGGGATCTCAGGCGGGACCGCCCGATTGACCGTCCCGAACACCTGGCTGTCGGTGACCACGAGGGCCGGCCGCCGTCCCAGGGACTTCAGGGCGTCAGGCAGCTCCCGATCCCGGACCGTCACCGCGATGCCCCCGGCGTCCAGCACCTCCCGGATCGCCTGGACCTGCGGGAGGATGAGCCTCCCCTTGGGCGCCCCTGAGTCGAGGGGCACCACCAGGACGATCAGGTCGCCGGGGCGGACCAGGTCGGCCAGGAGCGGCACCTCGGTGGGGTCCACGGGGGCGGCGGCGATGATCCGCTGCCGGAGCGCCGCCACCCCGGGCTGGCCGATGCAGCTGCAGGCGCAGAACGAAAAGCCGAACCGTTCCTCCAGCCGGGCGGCCTGCCGGCGGGCGCCGGCGGGGTCCAGGTCCGCTTTGGTCACCGCGCCGACCGCGGGCGTGCCGCGCCGCTTCAACTCCGCCACCAGCCGCTCCTCCGCCTCGCCCGGCTCCTCGCCGGCAGGCACGGCCAGGACGGCCAGATCGGTCTGATCGAGCACCTGGAAGCTGCGCTCCACCCGCAGGCGGCCCAGGTCCCCCTCGTCATCGATTCCGGCCGTATCGATCAGGACCACCGGACCCAGGGGGTGCAACTCCATCGGCCGCCGCACCGGGTCGGTGGTCGTGCCGGGCACCGGGGAAACCAGCGAGACCGCCTGCCGGCTCAGGGCGTTGATGAGACTGGACTTGCCCGCATTGCGCCGGCCGAAGAAGGCGATGTGGAGTCTCTGACCGGTGGGCGTTCGTTCCGCTGCCATTTTGTTCACCCTTTCACATTCACCGTTATTGTACCGCCTCCCCGTCCACTGGGCGCACGTGTCATCTCGATTTGGCCAAATCCGATCCGTCGGGATAGGCCCCTTGTGCCTAAGGCGTAACCGTATCTAGGGTCATTCCCCGATGCCCGGTGCCGACGCCGGATCCGACGTGCAATGGAGGGCCGCCGCCCGCGTCAGGATCGCTCTGCGTTGGAGCGGGCCCGAGGCAGGAATTTTTCAGACGGGGAGGAATATAGCAAACATGAGCACGAACAGGGACCTCTCCTTGCGCCCCCTCAAGGCCCTGAACAACAACGTCCTGCTCGCCTACGATCCAGCGTGTGGCCAGGAGGTTGTGGTGGTGGGGCGGGGGCTGGGGTTCCGGGTCTCGGGCCCTATCCGTCCCGACGATCCCCGCATCGAGAAAGTCTTCCGGCTGGACGAGAGCCGGAACCGCAAGCGGTTCCTGCGGCTGACGGAGACTCTTTCCGGGGACGTCATTGGCGTGGCCGAGGAGATCCTCAACCTGGCCGCTGCCCGATTCGGCCCCCTGGGCGAGGAGGCACACCTCACGCTGGCAGAGCACCTGGCGGCGACCGTCGACCGGGTCCGAAAGGGGATGCCGATCCCCAACCCGTTTCTGGCGCAGATTCAGTTGCTCTACCCGGAGGAGTACGCGCTGGCCGGTCAGGCGGTGGAGATGATCGCGTCCCGGCTGGGCGTGACCCTTCCGGAAGAGGAGCAGGGTATCCTGGCACTGCACCTGCTGGGGGCGTGGCGCAGAGAGTCCCCCAAGGTGATGGCCCGCCACCAGGCCCTGATCCGCGAGTCGGCGGCCTTCCTGGCGGCCGAGGCAGGCATCTCCTGGTCCGACGACGACCCGCGTCTCTCCCGCGTGCTCCTGCACCTGCGGCTGGCGATTGATTTGATTGTCTCGGGCAAGGCCGAAACGAACCCGGTTCTGGACCGCATTCGCAGCGAGTACCCCGAGGAGTTCGCCCGCGCCCGCCGCCTGGGCGACTACATGGCCCAACGGCTGGAGCGGCCGGTGAGCGATGACGAGGTCGGATATCTGGCGCTCCATCTCCTTCGGCTGAAAAACCTGACCCAGTGAGGCTCGGAGCTGGCGTGTAACCGCAGCGCTGACGCGGGCATGAGCCAGCCAGAGGAGTCCCGGCACCGGCATGGGTGGCTGGGGGCTCCCTGGCTGGCTTTCCGTTTGGCGCACGCCGCGGTGGGAAGGAGGGAAGGCAGAGCCGCGCCGCTGCCGGTCCGGGTCGGTCCATCATCCCGTGAGAAGGAGGTCTGAGGCATGCTCGCGCAGCTGCAGAAAGTTGGTAAGGGTCTCATGATGCCTGTGGCGGTCCTTCCGGCGGCCGGGCTGCTCCTGCGGCTCGGACAGCCGGACGTGCTGGACTGGCCGTGGATGGCCAACGCCGGCGACGCGGTCTTCAGCAACCTGCCCCTGCTCTTCGCCGTCGGCCTCTCGGTCAGCCTGGCCAAGGACTCCGGCGTGGCCGGCCTCTCCGGCGTCGTGGCCTACTTCGTCATGACCAACGTCGCCGTCACCATCAACGCCGAGATCAACATGGGCGTCCTGGCAGGTCTCATCGCCGGCATCCTGGCGGCCAACATGTACGGGCGCTTCAAGGACACCAAGCTGCCCGACTACCTGGGCTTCTTCGGCGGCCGGCGCTTTGTGCCCATCGTCACCGCCGGCGCGGCCACCGTGCTCGGCCTGATCTTCGGCTTCATCTGGCCGCCCATCCAGCACGGCATCGGGGCGGTGGGCAACTGGATGACCGCCGCCGGTGCGATCGGCGTCGGCGTCTTCGGCCTGCTGAACCGCCTCCTCATCCCTCTCGGCCTGCACCACGTCATCAACAGCATCGTCTGGTTCATGTTCGGCGAGTTCCAGAAGCCGGACGGCACCGTGGCCACCGGGGACCTGTGGCGCTTCTTCGCCGGCGACCCGAGCGCGGGCTTCTTCATGGCCGGCTGGTTCCCGATCATGATGTTCGGCCTGATCGGCGCCGCCTTCGCCATGACCCACGCGGCCCGGCCCGAGAACCGCAAGCGGGTGGGCGGCATCATGCTCTCGGCGGCCTTCACCTCATTCCTGACCGGCATCACGGAGCCGATCGAGTTCGCCTTCATGTTCGTCGCGCCGCTGCTCTACGCCATCCACGCCGTGTTGGCCGGCACCTCCATGGCGATTGCCCAGCTGCTGGACATCCACCACGGCTTCACCTTCTCGGCCGGACTGATCGATTTTGTGCTGAACTACGGCATCGCTTCGGATAACGCGTGGCTCCTGATCCCCATCGGCCTGGTGTACGGCGTCGTCTACTACGTCGTCTTCCGCTGGGTCATCGTACGGTTCAACATTCCGACGCCCGGCCGCGAGCCGGAGGAGAGCCATGTTCCCGGTGTCTAATTGAATACCTCGGGAAGCGAAAGCGAGGAGTGATGGGCTTGGACGATCGGACGAGGGCACAGGAGATCCTGGCCGCACTGGGCGGCAAGGAGAATGTCACTGAACTGGAGTCGTGCATCACCCGCCTGCGCCTGGTGGTGAACAACCCCGGTGCGGTGGATGAGAAGCGGCTGAAGGCGGCCGGAGCGGTGGGCGTCATGAAGGTCGGCCAGGTCGTGCAGGTGATTCTGGGCACGTCCGCCGAGCGCATCGAGCAGATCATGAAGGACATGATCTAGATGACCGTGGTCACCCTGCTGGCCCCCATCACCGGTCGCACGGTGCCCCTGGACGACGTTCCCGACCCCGTGTTCGCCGGCCGCATGCTGGGCGACGGCGTGGCCATCGACCCCAGCGGAGACCTGGTGGTCGCGCCCGCCGCGGGCGAGGTGGTAGCCCTCTTCCCCACCGGCCACGCGCTGGCCCTGCGGATGGACTCCGGCGTCGAGATCCTGCTGCACCTCGGCCTGGACAGCAGCCGGGCGAAGGGCGTCTTCCGCCCGGTCGTCGCCCTGGGCGACCGGGTGGAGACGGGCCAGCCGCTGATCTACATGGACCTGGAAGGGCTCCGGGCTCAGTCCCGGTCGCCGCTCAGCCCGCTGGTGGTGCTAAGCGCCGGCGCCGGTGCCCGGGCCGATGTGGCGGTCGAGGTGCTGGCTAGCGGCCCCGTCGTGGCCGGCCGGGACGTCGTCTGCCGGCTCCTGGAAGGGAGGAAAGGCGATGCGACTGCTTGACATGCCCCCCTCCGGCCTCATCCAGCTCACGCGCGCCAACCTGCTGCAGGGCATCCGGCTCTCCGAGGGGCGGCTCGTCGTGGCCGAGACCATCGTCGTGGCGCCGCCGCTCATCGACGGCGTCAGCAACGCGGAGCTCGCGGCGGCCTTCGGCGCGGACATCTTGCTGCTCAACTGCTACGACTGCGTCGACCCCGCGATCCTGGGGCTGCCCGGGGAACCCGGGAAGGGGCAGACCTGCCAGGACCTGAAAGAGCTGGTCGGCCGGCCGGTGGGGGTGAACCTGGAGCCCAGCGACCGGGTTCCTCCGGGCCGACGGGCCACGCCGGAGAACGCGCGCCGCGCGGTGGAGCAGGGCGCAGACTTCATCTGCCTGACGGGCAACCCCCACACCCTCGTGACCAACGCGGGCATCCTGGAGAGCCTGCGGCACATCCGGGAGGCCGTGGGCGACCGGACTGTCCTGGTCGCCGGCCGCATGCACGCAGCCGGCTCCGGCCTCTCGCCCGGCCGCGGCCTGATCACGCCGGAGGAGACCGAGGCGTTCGTGGACGCCGGCGCCGACGTGGTGCTGCTGCCGGCTCCGGGCACGGTGCCGGGCACCACGGTGGAGGAGGTGCGTGCCTGCGTGCAGGCGGCCCACCGGAAGGGCGCGCTGGCGATGGCGGCCATCGGCACCTCCCAGGAGGGTGCGGACGAGGCCACGATCCGTCAGATTGCCCTCAGCGCCAAGATGGCCGGGGTCGACCTGCACCACCTGGGCGACGCCGGCTACCACGGCGTGGCGGTGCCCGAGAACATCCTGGCCTACTGCCTGGCCGTAAAGGGCCGGCGACACACCTACCGGCGCATGGCGCTGTCCGCCAGACGGTAGCCGCACCGGCGGGGGAAAGCCGTCAAGCGGAGCCGACCCCGGGTGAGGTCGGCTCCGCTTGTGTCAGATTTTCGCCTGAGCCGCCCCCGCCCTGACACCATACGAGAAGGCTACAGGGTCCTCCCTGTAGCCTGTAAACCGTCCTGGTGGTGCGAGAGAGGGGACTTGAACCCCTACGCCTTGCGGCACGAGATCCTAAGTCTCGCGCGTCTGCCAGTTCCGCCACTCTCGCGCGTGGTGTGCAGATGATATGTTACCGCAGCGCTCGCGCCCGTGTAAAGGGCCACATACAGGCACACCCCCGGCTAAGCCGAAGGTGTGCCGTGTCGCGAGACTCAGGTTCGTTGCCGGTTTCCCACCAGGTCGCCGATCACGAACACGCCGGCCACGCCCACGAGCGTGTAGACGAGGCGGGAGATCAGCGACATCTGGCCGCCAAACAGGAAGGCCACCAGGTCGAACCCGAAGAGCCCGATCAGCCCCCAATTGAGGGCGCCGATGATCACGAGCAGTCTTGCAATGAACACTCTCACACCGCTCCCTTTCTGGGGAGTAGGGTGTACAGGCGGCGCCGCGCCTATGCACGGCGGCCTGCCCGTTGGGCCGAGAACCTGCGGCAGAATCTGGAATGCCTTCGGGAGGTCACCTCCCGGCGCCTGCTGCATAAACCTATAGCGGGACCCCCGACAGGCACAGGTCGCACAGGCTGCAAAGCCAACTGACCGGCGCTACCAGGGGGTCCCGCTCTGTTGCACCCGAAGATCCGACGGTCCCGCAACCGCAACAGCTCCCTCCGCGTACCGGCGGAGGGAGCTGCGCACTTGGTGGGCCATGTTGGATTCGAACCAACGACACCCCGCTTAAAAGGCGGATGCTCTGCCACTGAGCTAATGGCCCGTCAGGCCTCGACCCCCGCCGAGGGCGGAGGTCTGGCCGCTGGCTGGGGCGGCAGGATTCGAACCTACGCATGCGGGAGTCAAAGTCCCGTGCCTTACCAGCTTGGCTACGCCCCAAGGTGTGGGCTGACCGACCGGAATCGAACCGGCGACCTCCAGAGCCACAATCTGGCGCTCTAACCAGCTGAGCTACGGTCAGCGTATGAACGTCGATGAACGGAAAAAGCGAACTTGGTGCGCCTGGCAGGATTCGAACCTGCGGCCAACCGCTTAGAAGGCGGTTGCTCTGTCCACTGAGCTACAGGCGCCTGTACAGCACGGGATAGTTTAGCACAGGAGGTAACCCCAGCACAAAGCGCCCGTGCCGACAGCGCCGGGCCGACACCATCTAGACAAAAGAGGACGAAGTTCGTTCGCCCCCGTGATGGACTCGGTTTGGAGCGGGTGAAGGGAATCGAACCCTCGTCGCCAGCTTGGAAGGCTGGAGCTTTACCACTAAGCTACACCCGCATGTGGTGTGTCGGCCCGACGCTGCAGTGGCTGCGCTGGTCGGGGTGACAGGATTTGAACCTGCGACATCCTGCTCCCAAAGCAGGCGCGCTACCAGACTGCGCCACACCCCGGCGTATCCGCACAAGAGAGTATAGCGCATTGCAGCCCCTGCTGTCAAAACCTAAATGCTGCCTACACCCCCAGGAAAACATGATAGGCCCGCACCGCGCCGTCGACCAACTCGAGCACGGCACACGACGGCGGATCCTGCGGCCGCCGGGGCATGCTGAGCGAGCCCGGGTTCAGCAGCAGCACGCCGCCCACGTCCTCCAGGAAGGGTATGTGCGAATGGCCGAAGACCGCCACCCTGGCGCCCACCTCCTGTGCCCGGTACAGCAGCCGCTGCGGCCCGGTCTTCACGCCGTGCTGGTGGCCGTGGACCAGCAGAATCCTGACGCCGGCCAGTTCCAGCAGCAGTTCCGCCGGCTCGGTCTCGGGGAAGTCGCAGTTGCCGGCCACCGCCCGCACCCGGTCGGGTTCAACCCCCACCGCCTCGGCGATGCGCGGCGCGTCGGTCAGGTGATCGCCCGCGTGGAGGAGCCAGTCGAGCCGTCCGCACTGTGCCCGCATGGACGCCACCTTGCCGAAACGCCGGTGGCTGTCGCTCACGACGCCGACCCGCAGCATGCTAACCCTCCTCCAGCAGGGCGGGCAGCCGCTCCAGGCAGCGGGCCAGCGCCCGGGAACGGTGGCTGATCCCGTTCTTCTCCTCCAGGGCCATCTCCGCGACGGTCCTCCCGTCCGCCACCACAAAGATCGGATCGTAACCGAATCCGCCGGTGCCCCGGGGCGCCTCGGCCAACCGGCCTTCCAGCTCGCCCCGGAAGAGCTCCTCCCTCCCCGACGGCAGTACCACCGCGATCACCGACACGTAGCGGGCGGTCCGCCGTTCCGCGGGCACCTCCGCCATCCGTGCCAGCAGAGCGCGCACCCGGTCCTCGTCGCTTCCGGGCACCCAGCGGGCGGAGTGCACCCCGGGCTCGCCGCCCAGGGCGTCCACCACGATGCCCGAGTCCTCCGCGAGGGCGGGAAGCCCCGTCAAGGCGGACGCCGCCCGCGCCTTGATCAGGGCGTTCTCCTCAAAGGTATCCCCCGTCTCGCTGACCTCCGGTGCATCCGGATCCAGCCCGACGATCTCAAAGCCCGCCCCCGCCAGGAGCGAGCGAAACTCCCGCACCTTCCCCTGGTTCTTGGTGGCCAATACCAGACGCTTCTGTGACAACGGCTCCAACCTCCACGCCCAGGGGGCCGAGCTGCTCCCGCTGGAGGGCCACCAGCCGGCGCACGCCGCTCTCCGCCAGGGCCAGCAGTTCCTCCAGCTCCCGCCGGGTAAAGGGCCGTTCCTCGCCCGTCCCCTGAATCTCGACGACCTCGCCCGACCCGGTCATCACCAGGTTCAGGTCCACCGCGGCCCGGGAGTCCTCCTCGTAGGTGAGGTCCAGGACCGGCACGCCGCCCACCACGCCCACGCTCGTCGCCGCCAGGTAATCTTTCACCGGGAGGCGGTCGATGAGCCCGGCTGCGCGCAGGCCGGCCAGCGCATCCACCATCGCGACGTATGCGCCGGTGATGGACGCCGTGCGCGTGCCACCGTCGGCCTGGATGACGTCGCAGTCGATGATCAGCGTTCGCTCGCCCAGGGCCGCCAGGTCGATCACCGACCGCAGGGCTCGGCCGATCAGCCGCTGGATCTCCATCGTGCGCCCGCCCTGCCGGCCCCGGGCGGCCTCGCGCGCCGTGCGCTGTCCCGTGGCGCGGGGCAACATGCCATATTCGGCGGTGATCCAGCCTTCTCCTCTTCCCCTGAGGAACGGCGGGACGCGATCCTCCAAGGTGGCCGTGCAGATCACGCGGGTACGGCCGACCTCGATCAGCACCGATCCCTCGGCGTGGATGTTGTAGTGGCGGGTGATGCGCACGGGGCGCATCTCGTGAGGCAACCTACCGTCCTGCCGCATGTGGGCGTTTCACTCCTGCTGCGACCAGAGATGGATGTGCGCCGCTGCGTCGACGCCGCCGGGCCACAGGCGGCAGGCCACCTCCAGGAACCGCTGTGGGTCGCCCGTGGTAAAGGCGCGCCGCTGCCCCGGCCCCGGTCCGGGATTCAGGAGGCCCCGCCTGCGCAGCAGATCGGCCACTTGTACGGCCGTGGCCTTCCCTGGGTCCACCAGCCGCACCGCCGGCCCCACCACGTCCTGGATCACCTTCGCCATGTGCGGAAAGTGCGTGCAGCCCAGAACCAGGGTGTCCACGCGTTCGGCGAGGATGGGCGCCAGGCAGCGCTCCACCTCACGGCGCACCTCAGGCCCGGAGATCACGCCCTCCTCCGCCCGGATGACGAGGATCGGGCAGGCCTGCTGCACCACGTAGGCGTCGGGGCGGAACAGCCGGATCGTCTGCGGATAGATGCCTGAGTCGCAGGTGCCCTGGGTGGCCGCCACGCCGATGCGGCCGGTGACGGAGGCCTCCGCGGCCATCGCGGCGCCGGGCTGCACCACCCCCAGCGCCGGGATGGGGAACGCATCGGCCAGCAACAGGTCGATCGCCGCGGCGGTGGCCGTGTTGCAGGCCACAATGACCAGTTTGCAGTTCTGCTCGACGAAGAATTCCATGAACCGCCGGAAAAACGCCCGCACCTCAGCGAGCGGGCGAGGACCATAGGGAAAGTGGGCCGTGTCGCACGCGTAAATCAGGTTTTCTTGCGGCAGAAGGTCGGCCACGGCACGGGCCACGGTCAGGCCGCCCTCGCCGGAATCGAACAGACCGATGGGGCGCTGGGTGTCCGGGATGTACTGTGTCATGAAAACGTGCTCTCCTTCGGGTGGTTGCGGAACATCTTACACTCGCTAACCTAACGTACGGGTTGGACGCAGCGCCGATACACGGAGTTGCGGAAACAACGCGGCGCAGGCGCCACCCTCACGGAGGCGGCGCCTGCGCGTCCGGCCTGTGCGGCTTACGCCTCGCGGCTCAGCACAGCAGTCAGCTGCTGCAGCGACAAGATGAGGCGGGCCTTGTCGCTGGCGGCCATCCCGGCCATTGCGTTGCTCAGGTAGGCCTGGCGGGCCTCGAGAATCTGATCGATCAGGTGGTTCCCCTTCGGGAGCACACGCAGGCGGATCACCCGGCGGTCAGCGGTGTCCCGCACCCGCTCGATCAACTGGTTCCGCTCCATGCGGTCGATCAGGTCGGTGGCCGTGCTGCAGGCGAGGAACATCTTCGCGCAGAGCTCCCCCATGGTCAACTCACCGTGCTCCCGCAGCACGAGGAGGGCCTCAAACTGTGGGTTGGTGATATCGAATCCCCCCAAGATATCACGCCCCCACTTGCGCAGCAGGCCGCCCACCTCACGGAGCAGGCTGTCGATCTCGGCCACCTGCGAACTCACCGACGGCTTTACAAGCATACCCTGTCACCCCCACGGGAAATGCCTGGTGTAATCCACCTACCCTCTGCCCCCCGAAAGGTATGGGGCAATAAAGGATACTGTGGTGATTGGCTGAGTTGGGCCAAATCTCCTGCATGGATCCCCACCCTGTAATACGTTTAGGGGTTCCTGTTGGTTCGCATAATCCAAATACCTCAACGCGAACATTCCGCGTCAGTGGCTTGTCGAACGTACCCCAATGGCGCGGCAAACGCCCTGCGGCGATGGCCACAGGGCGTAGCGATTCTGGTGGAGGCGGCGGGCTCTGCCTCCCGCGTCCGAAGGAGATTCAAACAGGACGTCTCCGAGCGCAGCCGTCAGTTTGCGTCTCGCCCGGCCTGCCGCCTGACGGCCGGCTGCAGTCCGGACCAACCGCAGAAGGATCCTCGCCGCCCGGGTCCGCGGTGACCCCGGACGGAACAGCCCGTTGCGTTGACGCTACAACCCCGGCGCACGGTGCCCGCAGTCCGGAGGAGCGATCGCGGCCTTAGGCCGCGCGCTGCTTACGCAGCGAGAGCGAAGTCTTCGTTGGCACTTAATTGCTTGCGGCCTGTTTAACGAGGCCTGCCGCCACCTCGGCTCGCTTTCCTGGATGAACTCTCCCCCGTCGAACCTATTTCGCCCCCGTATATCTCCGCTGGGAAACCCCAGCCCGTGCCAACGGGGAGGATCAGTCGTCGTACCGGCCACGCAGGGCCCGGGCCATCTCGCGTTTGGCCTCGCGCGCCGCGATGTCGTCGCGCTTGTCATAGGCCCGCTTGCCCTTTGCCAGGGCCAGTTCGACCTTCACCTTGCCCTTCTGATTAAAGTATAGCCGCAGCGGGACCAGAGTGAAACCCTTCTCGCGCACCTTCCCGTACAGGCGATGGATCTCGGACTTGTGCATCAGCAACTTGCGCGGCCGCAGCGGTTCGTGGTTGAACCGGTTCGCCTGTTCGAACGGGCTGATGTGGCAGTTCAGGAGGAAGATCTCGCCGTCCTTGATCTGCGCGTAGGCGTCGCGCAGGTTCACCCGCCCGGCGCGGCAGGACTTGACCTCCGAGCCCACGAGCACGATGCCGGCCTCGTAGGTCTCCTCCACGAAGTAATCGTGGCGAGCCTTGCGGTTCTCCGCAACGGGTTGGATCTCGGCCTTCGCTCGGGCCATGCTCTCACCTCGCCAGGAGCATTTATTATACCGCGAAGGCTGCAATCTGTAAAGCAGACCGACCTGCCGCCGCCCGGCGAGGACGGCGGGCGGTGGGCGCACCGAGCCGCCCGCCGCCCGCCAAGCCCCTGGTTAACGTGAGAACCGTCCGTCCGCCCGCCCGCCGCTCCGGGACTTCGTGACGGAGAACGGGTTGTTGACCGTGGGATCCGACACCTCCCGCTCTCTGCCCCGGCCGGCCGGGATGGGCAGTCCCCACATGTCGTAGCGGATGCTCTCGCGCCCCGGCGCGTGCAGGGGCGCCGCGTCCGCACCCCGAACCGGTTCCGTCACGCTGCCCCCGGAATGCGCGGCGATGCCGGACGCCCGGTCCCGGCCCTTGGCCTTCCCCCGCCCCTTGCGCGCCCCCGCCTTGGACCGGCCCGACCCGCCGGACCGACCGGCCGCGGCGGCCTTGCGCGCGGCTCGCTGCCGCCCCTTGCGGGGAACGGCAACCACCGTCTGCACGTCGCTCTCCTCGTCCAGCAGGAAGTCCACCTGCCGGTTGTCCACATCGACCCGGCTGACCCGCACCATCACACGGTCGCCCAGGCGGAACCGTCTGCGGGTCCGCTCGCCCATCAGGGCGTAGTGCTCCGGGTGGAAGTGATAGTAATCATCCGTGAGCGTCGAGACGTGCACCAGCCCCTCGACCGTGTTGGGCAGCTGCACGTAGAAGCCCCAGGGTGTCACGCCGGAGATGATGCCCTCGAACCGCTCGCCGATCCGCTCCGACATGTACTCGGCCTTCTTCAGCTCGATGGTCTCCCGCTCCGCCTCGGCGGCTGCACGCTCCCGCTCCGAGCAGTGCTGGGCAGCATCGGGCATCTTGCGTTCCCACCGGCTCCTGAGCTTGGCCGGCAGTGCCTTGGGGTGCTGCAGGTGGGCCCGCAGCACCCGGTGGACCACCAGGTCGGGGTACCGGCGGATGGGCGAGGTGAAGTGACAGTAATACTCCGCCGCCAGGCCGAAGTGGCCCAGTCGCTCCTCGCTGTACCGGGCCTGCTTCATCGTCCGAAGCAGCACCGACCCGATCAGGTTCTCCTCCGGGCGGTCCTTGGCCCAGAGGGTCACCTTCTGCAGGTCCTTGGGGGCGACGGAACCGTCTCGGGGCATCCGGAGGTTGTACCCGAACAGCTGGAGGAACTCGCTCAGCCCGGCCACCTTGTCGGACGCCGGCGGCTCGTGGACGCGGTAGAGCACCGGCAGCTCACGGGTGCTGCAGTGTTCGGCCACCGTCTCGTTCGCCACCAGCATGAACTCCTCGATGATCCGCTCGGCGATCCCCCGGTCCACCCGGAGGACGTCGGTGGGCCAGCCCTGTTCGTTCAGCTTCACCTTGGCTTCGGGCAGATCGAAGTCCAGGGCGCCCCGGCGCATGCGCCGCTCCCGCAGCACCGCCATGAGCTCGGCCATCTCCCGGCACATGGGCACCAGGTGCTCCAGGCCCGCGGCCGCCCCCGGCTCGTCGTTGAGGATGGCGTTGACCCGGGTGTAGGTCAGCCGGGCGGCGGTGCGGATCACCGACGGGAAGATCGCGTACGACCGGACCTCGCCCCGGCCGTCGATCTCCATGACGCAGGAGAGCGTCAGCCGGTCCACGCCGGGATTGAGGGAGCAGATGCCGTTGGACAGGCGCGGCGGCAGCATCGGCACCACCCGGTCCGCCAAGTAGACCGAAGTGCCCCGCCGGTACGCCTCCCGGTCCAGCGCCGAGCCCTCGGGGACGTAAGCGGCCACGTCCGCGATGTGGACGCCGAGCTGCCACCGGTCGGGGGCCAGGCGCACGACGCTGACGGCGTCATCCAGATCCTTGGCGTCCTCGCCGTCGATGGTGACGATGGTCCAGTCCCGCAGATCCCGGCGCCCGGGCTCGTTCAGGGCCTCTTCCGTCACCGCCTCGGGCACCTGCTCGGCCTCCTGCAGCACGGCGGCGGGGAACGCCTCAGGCAGCCCGTGCTTGCGGATGATGCTGACGATGTCCACCCCGACGTCGCCCTTCATGCCCAGACGCTCCACCACGCGCCCCTCCGCGCCGCGCCGGGCGTCGGGCCACCGGACGATCTGAACGACCACCTTCTCGCCGCTGCGGGCGCCGTTGGTCATGCCCTTGGGGATGTAGATGTCCTCGGGCAGCCGCTTGTCGTCGGGGACGACGTAGGCCAGGTGCTTGGAGGTCTCGAAGGTGCCCACCACGCGCGCGTTGGCGCGCTCCAGGATGCGGATCACCTCGCCCTCGGGCCGCCCATCCGCCCGGCTCGGCACGTGGATGCGTGCGATCACCCGGTCGTTGTGCCACGCGCCGCCCAGGGCCTCCCGGCCGATGAACACGTCTTCGAAGCCGGGATGGTCGGGGATGACGAACGCGAAGCCCCGCGGGTGCCCCTGGAGTCGGCCCACGACCAGGTTCATCCGCTCGGGGGCCCCGTACCGTTCGGTGCGGGTCCGCACCACCTCGCCGGCGCGCTCCATCTCCTCCAGAACCTTGCGCAACCGTGCGTGCTGTTTCTCCGGAATGCCCAGGGCCTCGGCGAGTTCGGCGAAGCCCATGGGCTTGTAGGCCTGTTCCCGGATGAATTCGGCGATTCGTTCTCTCACTGCGCTACCACCTTGCGTACACTGCGGCCTCCGCGCCTGCGAGTGCGCTGCGGCGGCCGGGCCCGGCCAGCGTAGCCCGCACCGCCGCAGTCGACCGCCAGGTGTACGGATTCCCGCTGCTCTCTCATTCGTGTGCCGACCTGGTGCGCCGGTACAGCTCCCTGGCCGCCCGCAGCTTCTCCAGGGCGACGTCCAGGCCGAACCAGCCTTCGATCACGGTCCTCTTACCCTCGAGCTCCTTATACGTCCGGAAGAAGTGCTCGATCTCCAGCAGCCTGTGCGGCGGCACCCCGCTGAGGTCGGCCACCTGGGCGTAACGGGGATCCTTCTGCGCCACCCCCAGCAGCTTGTTGTCGACGCCCTTGTCGTCCGACATCACCAGCACGCCGATGATCCGGGTGTCAACGATGCACCCGGGCACCGTGGGGTTGCTGACCAGGACCAGGATGTCGATGGGGTCGCCGTCCTCCTCGAGGGTCTCATCGACAAAACCGTAGTCCGTCGGGTAATGGACGGGCGAATACAGCACCCGGTCCAGGCGCAGCAGACCGCGCTTCTTGTCGACCTCGTACTTATTCTGGCTGCCTGCCGGGATCTCTATGATCGCTTCAACCAGAGCCTCAGAAACCGCATCAGACACTCTTGAAGACCCCTTTCACGCCGTGTTCCGACCGAATGCCATGTTGCCATTATAGTTAGATCGTTGTATGGTCGCAAGCCGTACCTATCCCAGGGGCCTTCAGCGGCGGGTGTGGAAGTGCACCCAGCGGACGCCGCCCGTCAGCAGCGCAGCCCCGGCGCCGATCAGGGCCAGGCAGAGCGGGATGACCAGCGACCACCGGGTCCCCCGCATGAGGTGCTCCCAGAAGGGCGTCTGCCACAGTGCGGCAGGGAGCCCCCCGAGGGTCGGCAGCACCCGGGCGGCGCCCAGGGACAGCGGCCCCGCCATGGGCAGCAGCACCAGGGTCCAGATGAAGGCCAGCACCGCGTGCAGAAGCCGCGCCGCCACGTAGGGACCCATCCGGATGTCGGTGCCGCTGAGCACGCTGGCCACCTGGCCGTGCACCGAGAGTCCGCTCCAGGCGATGATCGCCCCGGCGATGGCGACCTGCTGCGCCAGCGGCGCATCCGTGGCCCGGGAGGCCGCGAGCGTCCCCAGGTCGATCTCCAGCAGCCCCGTGACCGCCGCCCGCACCAGGGCCGGGTCAATGTGAAGCACGGCGAACAGCCACCGGAAGGGCGCGGAAACGTAGGGGAACAGGCCGGTGACGTCGATCATCCGGGCCAGCACGGCGAACATCATGATGTACCCGCAGATCAGGGCCATGGTCCTCATCGAATCCTTGATTGCGTCCCCCAGCATCTGGCCCAGCGGCCGGCCGTCCTCCTGCCGGGCCTTGATCAGCGCGGCCAGGGCCCGGCTGAGCATGTTCCCCTCCCGCGGCGGCTCGGCCGTCCGCTCGTGCTCGTGGATCCCGTAAAACCGGAAGGTGAGCCCCACGAGGAGGGCGGCGATGTAGTGGGCCAGGGCCATGGTGTGGCCCAGGGCCGGCATGCCGAACATGCCGACCGCCACAGCCCCCCAGATAAACAGGGGATCCCCTCTATTACTGTTGTAAATCCTCCTCTATCGGCCGCCAGTGGATGTCGATGCGCTGGGCCTCCCGGTCTATCACGATTTCCCGGATGACGGCACCGAGCGCCTGGTTCTTGGCGGCTACAGGAGCCTCCTCGTCCTGGAGGATGGCCAGCACGTCCGTCAGCCGCTCCCGGAGGGCCGCAACCTGCGCCTCGTAATCCGGGCCGCTGTCCTTGCTGGCCGCCGCTTGCCGCAGCCGCTCCGCCTCCTGCTCCAGTATGGTGCGCCGGGTCTTGAGGTCATCCAGGGTGATGGCTCCGGCCTCGTATGCTTCCAGGAGGCGCTGGACCTTTGCGGCGTTAGCGGCGAGCAGTGCCTCTGGCGAGGCCGCCCTGGCCTGCTTCGGGATCGCAAAGGTAAGCGGGGTCTGCTCGGCCCCGGCGATGATCTCCTGAATCGCCCCTATGACGGCCTCCTCCAAGTCCTTGGGGCGAATGTAGACCATCGGACGGCAGGCCATGTGCCGCGGCCGGAAGTATTCTGAGCAGACAAGCCTAGCGGGTGACTTTTTCGTCTCGTGCCAGGTCAGGTGGTGCCCGCACCTGGCGCACCGTACCATGCCCCAGAACAGGTACTCACCACGCTTTGACTTGGGGTAGCGGCTGCTGTACTCCTCCAGAACCCGTTGGACGGCCTCGAACGTCTCTTCATCAACAATGGCAGGGTGGGCGTTCTCGACAGTGATCCAATCTGATGGGTCACGGTACCCACGAATCTTCGTGGACTTACCATCCACGTGGTCAATATCTGTATAGCGACGGTTCCAGGTAGCCCGGCCGATGTACACTTCGTTCTGGAGCATCTTTCTGACGGCGGTTGGGGACCACTTGTACCCCCGAGCCAACGTGGCCGGAAAGGGGTTGCCTGTGCCAAAGCCCTCGGCTATGGCGTAGACAGATCGCTCCCGCCGAGCCACCATCCTGAACGCCCACGCCACAGCCTCCGCCTCATCAGGCTTGATCACCAGGCGGCCATCCCGAAGGTCGTACCCGAACGGCCGCTTGCCAAGCCAGCGGCCCTGCTCCGCCAGGTAGGCCATGGTGCTGTACACATTCTCGGCGGTCAAGGCGCTTTGGAATTCTGCGATCAGGTCAAGCATCCGTTCCAACAGCTGGCCCACAGCCCCTTCCGGCGTGGGTTGGGTGATGCTGACCAACTCCACACCCAGCCTCCGGCGGAACAGGGCCTTATACATGGAAGCGTCTTCCATGTTGCGTGCGAAGCGGTCCCACTTCCACACCAAAACACTGTCAAACGGACGGGGCTGCGCCTTGGCGTCCTGGAGCATCCGCACAAACTGCGGGCGATCCGCTGTGCGGGCCGACTCTCCAGCATCGACGTACTCCCGCACGATCACATAACCGTTCTCTTTGGCCCACGCGTGAAGACGGGCCTGCTGGGCTGGAAGGCTTTCGCCCTCCTCCGCCTGCATGCCCGTTGACACCCTAATGTATGCGGCGGCCCGCCGAAGTTCCCCGGACGGGCTAGATCGCCTGCCTCTTGTCCTGCCCATGGATCTGATGCCCCCTTGCCAGCCGCACCTCGACCCCCTCTGGGGCCATGGCACGGGCCATCGCCAGATAGATCCGATCTACAATCGCCTGACGCTCTGCCCCGGTCAGTTCATCTAATGATACAATACCCCGAGCAGTCGGGACGTGATTGCACACAACCCAGCGTACAGCTGTCTTCATTATAGCAGTCCCCCCTGGCCGGCACACCAGACCCGGCCTGACAAATGTCTATGCACCACCTCCTCCTGCAGGTCCAAGCCCGCGAAAAACACGAAGGTCGCCTACCCCCCAGAGCGCATACTGCGCCCCTGGATTTGGGAGATAGGCGACCGATACCTACTACTGACAAACGACTTCCTGTTTGGAGAACGGCTTCCTTTCTTCAGGCGCCGTCCTGCTATTAAGTTGTTGCCGTCTCTCAACGGCAATTTCATTATACCATTGGTTGTAAAGTAATGCAACACAAAACAATGATCTTGGTGCCCAATGACAGGTTGGGCACCCGTTCTTGTTTCGCCGATGTGTAGCAGGATGCTGCGGTCCATCTTCCGAATATGAAGATCAAATAGGGAGGTTGCGTCCGTGCAGCACGAAAGGATCACGCCACCGCCAAAGCTAGAACTGCAGGGATCGCTCATCCTTGAAGGTGACGCTAGGCTGGCCCTGCAACGAATTCCAGACAACTCAATCCAGTGTGTGGTCACTTCACCGCCATACTGGAGCCTCCGGGATTACGGCATCGAAGGGCAGATCGGCCTGGAAGACTCGGTGTACCAGTACATCAACACATTGGTAAGCGTCTTTCGCGAGGTCCGCAGGGTGCTAAAGCCAGACGGCACCCTTTGGCTCAATATCGGCGACAGCTACACCAGTGGCGGCCGTACCTGGCGGGCACCCGATAAGAAAAACCAGGCCCGTGCTATGTCGATACGGCCTGATACCCCAGAAGGGTTGAAGCCTAAAGACCTGATCGGCGTCCCGTGGCGCCTCGCCTTCGCCCTCCAGCAAGACGGATGGTATTTGCGATCCGACATCATCTGGCATAAGCCTAATGCCATGCCGGAGTCCGTAAAGGATCGACCAACCCGGTCGCATGAGTACATCTTCCTCTTTTCCAAGTCAGAGAGGTACTATTACGACTATCAGGCCATTCGAGAAGAGAATGGGCGCAATCGCCGCTCTGTCTGGCACATCAACACCCAGCCAAACAAGGAAGCCCATTTTGCGGTCTTCCCCACAACTCTGGTTGAGCCGTGTATCCTTGCTGGCAGTAAGCCTGGCGACTACGTGCTCGATCCTTTCCTTGGGTCAGGCACAACGGCTGTAGTGTGTCAGAATCTGGATCGTAAATATGTAGGCATCGAACTTAACCCGGAGTACATTCAAATCGCCGTCAAGCGTTTGACAAGCATCCTGACCGAGGCCCCACAAGTTACAAAGGTAGTGATTTAGCATGGCAAGCGCCCGGAAGCCGCCGAAACCACTGAACCTGCCAAGCCCGTTAGTTCTTCCCGATCCTGCTGGTGCTATCGAGTTTGGGGCATCGTTGGATGCACTCCGGCAGTTGTTCCTGGTCCAGGCCCTTCTCGCCACCGTGAAGACTCTGGACCTTAACGTGCTCAACGCTGAACTGGCCCAGTACGTACCAGCTCATCGGCTCCAGGAGATGGCCGGCGTCGGGTTGCGCGCGGAGATTGTCTACCCGGTGCCTTGCCTGATCGAGGCCAATCCCCGCTTGATTGCCTACTACAGGCTGCTGCTGGGCTACTCGGCCAAGCGGCTGTATCGGATGAACTCGCCGTTAGGGCCGTTTGAAACGTTGGAAAAAAAGGGAGTCATCAATCCGCGCCTTCGGCCCCACATTCCGACCATCTGCTCTGCGATGATTGCCTCCGCCGAGAAGCTGGTTGATGGCTTGGGTATCCAGCGCATTACACGAGAGTTGCTTGATGACCTCCAACTGCTTACTCTCGGTTCCCAGCTTCAAGGGGCCAGGAATGTCGCCATCGGCATGGCTGGGATGCACGCTGTTCGCCTGATCATCGAAGACATTGTAGCGCCTTACATTACGAAGTCTGACGCCAACTCGATTGTACTTACGAACTCGGCGGGCCGAACGGTCACTATTCGGATCGGGGCTGATCCAGACGTTCGGATTGAAGAGAAGGTAGGGCGGAACGTGAAACGTACTCTCTCCATAGAAGTCAAGGCTGGGGAGGATAATTCCAATATCTACAACCGCCTTGGCGAAGCGGAGAAGAGTCACAACAAGGCCAAGAAGAAGGGATTCACCGAGTTCTGGACCATCGTCAACACCAGCAACATCGACCTGGTCAAGGCAAGGGTTCAAACTCCTACCACTAATGAGTTCTTCCTCCTGCGTCTCCTGAAGGACAAGAGCACCCCTGAATACGCCGACTTCCGGCAACGCATCGAGGCCCTTTGCGGAATCCCAACCACCTGACAATGAAGACCTTGAAACACAAAGCAGCCCCCGCCAATCAGTCCGGCGGGGGCTCTGCGCTTGGTTGACCCCTGTGTCTGCACACAGGGGTACCCCTTATCACACGTGATAGGGGGTATCACGGGTGATAACCCTCCCTTGTCAGCCCTGATACCCGAAGTTATATAAGGAAGATACCCAAAGAAGATACACGCGTGCTTTTGGATCAGGGGATAGGGGAACCGCCGAATCCGGCTTCGCCGGGTGGGGTTTGTGCCGCTACAGGCCCCCTGCCAGGAACAGCAAACCGTGCCATTCACCCGGCAGGGGGCTGTTGTGAGAACGAGCGGCGCCAGCCGCTCCTTTCGGCGGCCCCAGAAGCCCACCGACCAGCACCCAGCCATCATTCTCCGGCAGGCCAGAAGGAGGAGCGATGACGATGCGAGATCAGGACCGGCTTGCGGCCGTAACGGCCGTCGTGACCCGTGCGGTGAACCAGACCGACCCTATGGGGCTCCTGTCGATAGGAGCGCCAGAAGACGAGTACGAACCTGAGATCCGCGAGCTGGTGGCTGGGCTGGGTGATGCCTGGCCGGACCCGACCGCCGTCCTGCGGCTGTGCGAGTCGGTTTTCAGCCACTTCTTCGGTGCCCGGTACGTAAACGCCAAGCGCATGAAGCGGCTGGCCGGCCGGATCGTCATGGGCCTGCGGGAACTGGAGCGCACGCCGTAGCGCCATCCTGGCGCCCCGGCTACCCTCAGCAAGGGCTCGGGGCGCCGCAGGACGGGCAGACCGGGCTGAGCGGCGGAACCTCTGCGCCGCAATCGGGACAGGTGTGAGGCTTTGCCATCCGTGGTTCACTCCTTCATATAGCGAAGAAAAAGAGGCCGGAGGGTTACTCCCCCACGGCCTCCGTCTTGTGGCTATCAGGCAGGGCCAGGACAGCCGCCTCGATGGCGCCCTGGATCACTCCGCCCAGCCGCTCGATCTGCTCCTCCGGCACGCTGGCCGCCCGGAGGGCCTGCCGCACCAGGTCATCAGCGTACGCATACTTGTCCTCGCGCTGGGACACGTCAAACATCTGCTCGGCGGCGGCCACGGCCATGCCGGCGTAGCGGGCGATCTTATCCGGCAGGGTGCCGTCCGGCAGGATGGCCTCCGCCACACGAGCCACTTGCTCCGCCCCGTCCAGGACCGTCCGCACGGTGGACGCAGGCACACGCCGGGTCAGCAGGGTCACGATGGGGCCAAGAATCAGGGTCACGATCACCGACAGGCCGACAGCGGCCAGGAGCAGCTGGGTCTGGGTAAGCGTCACAGTCATGGGGCATCCTCCTCTCTACTTGGGAAGCCGCACGGTTGCGGTGGGGCCGTTGTTATCCCAAAGCACCTCGAAGCCAAGCAGTTCTGCCCACGCCCGGAGCGGGCACCAGACCCCGCCGACCTCGATCCAGGTGTGCGAGTCTCGCAGTTCCCCGGTGATGACCTTGCCGCTGGGCAGGACGACCCGGACGGGCCGGGGGTTAGTAGTGGCCGGGGCCTTCTCACGCAGGCCGAGGGCGGCGGCGATCATCCGGCAGTAGGCGTCCGTCAGGTCTGCCTTGAAAGCCTCCGTCTTGGCGGCGGCGGCGTCCAGAGGTGAGGTGCTGAAGAATGCCTCGACCAGCACGGCCCGCCCCGCCGTATTTCTCAAAACCTGGAAATCACCTGCCTTGGTCCCGTTGCAGGGGATGCCGTGTTTCGCCAGCATCTCCCGGAAGATCGGCTCCATGGCCTGCGCCAGTTGGTAGCTGCGGGGCGCCCGGTGGTTGATCTTGCCGTCAGGGGCCACAGCTGCCACCCACGACTGCGGGCCATACACGTAGATCGTTCCGCCACGGGCCCGGCTGTCACCAGCGGCGTCGTTGTGCAGGGAGATTAGCACCGAGTCCGGCCAGCCGTTGGCGATGTTGACGCGGGCCTGAAGCTCGCGGGCCAGTCTCGCCGTGCCAGGCGGCAGACTCATGCCCGCCGGGTCCACCGAGGCGTCCGTCTCCCTGGTCATACGGACCTCCACGTCGTCATAGCGGGCGAGGAGGGCATCCCGGAGCCGCAGTCCGATGGCCAGCTGGTAGTCCTTCTCGGTGATGCCGTTCGCCACAGCGCCGGGGTCCCAGCCGCCGTGGCCGGGGTCCAGGACGATTCGGGTAACCATGGTCTCACCTCCATGAAGAAGGGCCGCCAGCGTGTGCCAGCGGCCCATTTTGCGCTATTCATCCCGGCGGCCACGGGAGGCCAGACTCTCCAGCCTGTCCAGTCGTGCCCGAACCTCCTCGCCAAGTGTCTTGATGATCTCCAGGTACCGGGTTTCACGAGCGTTGTTCTGGCGCAAGGTCCACAGCAGCAGCCCCACAAAGAGTGCCGCCCAGAGTCCCTGCTCGATGGCCAGCTTCATCAGGCCCTCCTCCATCCGCCTCACCTCGGATCCCGCCGCCTGCATCAGAAATGGCCGCCCCGGCGTTAGGCGACCCGACGTGCGCTATTCGCTTAGCTAGCTCAAGTGTCGCGTGAATAACTCGGACTTCGTGCAATGGAAACCCATTGAAAAAGCATCAGTCAGAACCAATGATACATGGTGGGAGTTGCCCCTCTTAAACCACCATGTGGAGGTTCGACTGATGCAGTCTCATGGTACGACACCCAACATCGCTGCGCAAGCCATCAAGTCCACCACCCGACATGGTTTTCTCGTCGCTCTTGGCTGGGTAGCTCAAAGGCTCAACCTGGCTGAGATCCTGAATCGGCACCTGCGCATCAAGCAGAAGACCTACGCCCACACGCCGGTTGACAAGGTGGTCGAGGCGTTGGTTGCCATTCTCGGCAACTGTCGCTACATGAAGGATCTCAACTTCGACCCTGAGCCGCTGGTTGCCGATCCTGCCGTAGCTCAAGCCTGGGGGCAGGAACGCTTTGCTCACTTTTCCACCGTCTGTGCGACCTTCAGCAAGCTGACGGAGGAGAACGTTCAGCAGCTTTCCGACGCACTCGCTGAGATCCAGGCCCCGCTGCTTCAGCAGGAGGTGGCTGCCGTAGCAGGTCCAGACCGCTCCGGAATGGTCATCGTCGACATTGACCTCACCGGCCAGAAGGTTCGGGGCGAGACCAGGCAGTACACCGGTACCGACTTCGGCTACATCCAGGGGAAGTTGGCCCGAGGCTATCAGATCGCAGCCGCCTTCCTCAGCGGGAAGCAGCAGCGCTTTGCCATCGACGGCCTTCTCAAGTCCGGCAAGGCCAACAGCCGTTCCGGCGCCTGCCTGCTCGAACTGATTCCCAGGATCGAAGCCCGGATTGGTCGTCCCCTGCGGCGAGTCGAATGGGTCGAGGCATGCCTGGCTCAGCAGAAGGCTCGGGTCAGGCAGCTGTATCAGCAACTGCAGACGGTATCAGGCAAGGGCAGCGCCCGCCGGAAGCAGAAGCTGCAGCGTGAGTTCCAGGAGGAGGTTCAGCACCTCCGTGAAGTGAACCAGCGACTCCGGCAGTACCGGCAGGAGAATCGGACGAACCTGGCTCCCCTCCGTATTCTGCTGCGAGCTGACAGCGCCTTTGGCACGCCGGAAGTGATCCAGCGCCTGCTGGAACTGGGGTATGAGTTCACCATCAAGTCCTACTCCGGAAGCAACGTCGCCTACAAGCACCTCTTCGACGCTGTACCGGCAGAGAACTGGGTTGAAGTCGAGAAGAACCGGTTTGCCTCCGAAGCCGTTACCGTACCTGGCCCCACTTTGCTCGCACCGTATCCGGTGCGACTGGTCGCCATGCGCCGCTGGGACGCCGATGGCCGGGAGGTCCGCAGCGTCATCCTGACTACGCTCCAGCCTGAGGAGCTCACCACGACAGAGGTCGTCAAGCTCTACCATGGACGGCAGACCATCGAAGCCGGGTTCCAGGAGTGGAAGGGAACGTTCCACTTTGGTACTCCTCGGCTGCGGAAGTATGAGGCCAACGCCGCCTTCACGCAGCTGGTCTTGTTCGCCTTCAACCTGGTGCGCTGGGCTTGGCGGTTTCTGAGCACGAACTCGCCCAAACTGGCCGAGGCGGGGAGTCGACTCTTGGTACGAGTAGCGGCCCGGTGCCGAGCAACCATTCGGTGCCTCGGCGACACGCTGCGGTTGGTGTTCAGCCGGGGTACTCCCCTGGCTGGAGCTGAGATTACCCTGAACCGGGCCACTCCCTACCCATACGCCCTTTTAACACCACGAATGTCGAGTTGTTCGCGTGAAACTTGAGCTAGTGGTCACTCGGAACCAATCCACATACGACGGCCCCACGGCGCCGCGCACGGTGATCCCAATGCGGCCGGGGGTCCAGTTGGGTGCGTAAGGCGACACCCACTGATACCAGGCCAGGCCATCGGGAGCCGCCCAGTACGACAGCCGCGTGCCATCCCAGACGATCCGCAGATAGGCGGAGGGCGAGGAAAAGGTGAACATCCCCTTACTTCCGCCCCAGCTGATCGGTTTGGCCCAAATTTCGCTCCGTATGTAGGTGTTGGCGTTCGAGTAATGGCCTATCACCCACGTGTCCATCGCGTCACCCTGGTCCGCTGCTGGCGCCACTGCCAGGCCCACGCAGGCACTGCCATCGCCCCCACCACCGTTGAGGTACTGCTGGGCGTTGATTACTTTCGCAGTCATCACCCACGGGCCGCTGGGCGCAGACTGAAGCAGAGCCATGGGGTTCACGTCATTGTGACCGCCGTAGCAGGACAGCATGGAGATGACTTCGCCGGCCTGGAAGCCACCCTGGCCGTGGACAGCCAGAGGGGTCCACTTCTGATGAAGCACACTCGTGTTGAACTCATCATCCCACTGGCTGGGGATGGCAGGCGGCTCGTCCGGGTCGAATCGCGGGTAGCCGACGCCGCCACCACCGCCCCCGGAGGCAGAAATGATGATCCGGCCCGTCACCGGGTCCTGTGTGAGGGTCACACCAGCCCCTGCGACCAGCTGGATCGCACCGCCGAGGAGCGGATGACCATCCACCCCGAGCCCGGTCACCTGGCTGCTCCAGCCGCTCCGCTCGCTGATCGTCTGCTGCTGGCCGGGCACGGAGCCGAGGGCGGCCCGGCGATCCTGGATGCGCATGATCTCGCGTACCGGGTTAGGCATCGGGTGTCACCTCCTCAGTGGCCGGGGGCGGGGCGTAACCGTAGTGGTGGGCTACGCCGTACATGATCGCCCCGTCCGGGCCGTACTCGATCTCCAGTTCGCTGATCCGGTAGACCTCGCTGATGGTCGTGCTGCTCTCCACGATCTGGATGCAGTCGCCGGGCTGGAGCCAGGGCACCGCCACCGCCGCGAAGCGCACCTCGCGGGCGTGCGGGAGCATGTCGTGGCCCAGCTGGTTGGCGGCGGCCTGGCACTTCTCGGCGCTGTCCAACTCCCGAATTTCGACGAACTGGACCTTGGCCGGAGGCAGGCCGTTAGCAGCCGCGGCCGGGTGCGTCCAGGTGCCGTAGACTGGGAATTTCTGGGTTGGGTCATCCGGGTCCGTGGCCTCGCCCGCCACCCGGATTCGGGCGTACTGATCCCGGCGGGTCAGCTTGTACCCGATCCTGAACAGGTCTTCGCCCTCACGGAAGGTCCAGGCTGCGTAAACGTAGCTGGCCAATACCTGGCCGCCGTCTGGGATCGAACCCCCGTCCAGCCGCCGGACTGCGCCGGCCGCCAGGTCAACCTCGTAATCCACGCCCTCGGTGTAGCACACCGGGGTTCCACCCTCGTCCGTCTCGGTGGGGTCCTCCAGCACCATGGAGCCCGCCACAATCGGCGCATGGCCGAGGGTCACCCAATCCGTGCCTTCCAGCCGAAGCGGCTGGCGCCACTCGGCGGGCTGGCGGTCGGAGGGGTAGCGCCAGTAGGCGCTGCCATCGTCATAGAGCAGGAGTTCATAGCCCGTGACGTTGCTCAGCCACTCCAGGGCGTCAGCGTAGCTTTGCCTCTCAAAAACCTTGCACTGGACCACGATGCCCGTCGGTTCGGTGAAAACCTTGTCGGGTGCGAACCCGGCCCGAATCAGCAGGTCGCGGGCGGTCAGGCTGGCCTCGATGCCCTCTGGGTCCTCGTATGCCAGGTAATACTCGCCCTGGTCGTTGACCACCGTCTGATCCAGGAGCCGCCACCCGTGGTCCCGGCAGTCGATGGAGATGCTGTAGTCGGCCCCGGAGTCCCCGCCCTCCACGTCGATTGACACCTCATCCACCTGGCCCGCGAACGCCAGGGAACGGTCCTCGCCGTAGCCCATCTCGATGGTGATGTCGGCACCAGGGACCACCACGTCTTTCCACCCGTTCAGGGTCTCCGGTCGGTCGATCCCCCGGTCTGGGCTGTAGTAGCCCGGCAGGTCGCGGGGATTGTACGGGTTGCCGTTCGGCCAGGATACCTGCGCCCGCTGGGCGACGGCGCCCTTATCCTTGCTGATCCGCACCCGCTCGGGCCGCACGGTCAGGCTGGGCATGTGGACCCGGTAGATCCGACCGCCGTCCGTCACCACGATCGAGTCGTCCGCGACGGCGATCCCGTTCAAGCGGCTGGCCCCCTGGACGCTCACCACCTGGCCTGGCACCGCCTCCAGGGTCTCCGTGTCGAGGGCCACAATATCCCTGTCGCCTGCCAGCCAGACGTACCGGCCGTCCCATGTCATGTCCCGTGGTCCCACAGGCGTGGCGATAGTCGCCAGGAGAGTCCAGTCCTGGCGGTCATAGACGGCGATCTTCCTTTGGAAATTGTATCCAGAACCAACCCAGATGGTGTCCGGCAAGGCGCAGACGGCAGTGATATATGGGAGGTCTGTGATCACCCGGTCTACCTCGATGGCTCCGGTGCTGATCCGCACGGCCAGGACGCCCCGGTAGTAGTCGGCCAGCCAGAGCAGGTCATTATCGGTGCTGTCCAGGTCAAGGCCGATCAGGGAGGCATTCACGTCCAGGGTCTTAATCACATTCCCGGCCTGGTCGCACTGAACCAGGGCACGGGGGCTGTTCTGGACCATGAAGTATGTCCGGTCACTCCGCCGCCAAGTGATACCTCGCAGGTTGGGGAGGGGCACTGTGGGCCACTCGCCGAAGGGCTTACCGGCCAGGTGGCTCCTCAGATCGAATGTCACCACCGCCGAGGGGGCGGAGGGGCCGACCATGCTTCGGGATTTTAGAAGGCTTCTGATCTGCTCAGGGATTGGAAACACGGTCGGTCACCCCCTCACGCTTCCACCAGCGTCATGGTATAGGAGAGGAGGGAACCACCGGTCCCCTCCACCTCGTCCGCCTCCAGACTTGCGATCATGGCCCGCATCACCATGCCGTCAGCCAAGGTCACCGTGCGGACCACCAGGGCCTCATAGTCGGCCTCCAGCTGGTCGTACTCCGCCGGAGTCGCCAGGCCCCGGATCTCCCGGCGCCGGCGAAGCCTTCCGGTGCCCATCAGGATGGACTGCGGGCCGCTTGCTCCGGGTGCCGGAATCACCGGCTTTTCGGTGAGACCAACCTGTGTCTTGGGCCTCGCCATACTCACTACCCGGAGCGGGGTCTTTCCCCACAGATCAGACATCACCGCCACCTCCTCTGCGACGGAGCCGCCGGATACCGCTCAGCCTCCGCTCGAAGGTCATCGGCCAGGAGCCGGGTCACAGCCACCAGGTCGCCGCGGGAGTTGACGCCTTCAACCCGCACCGAGCCGTCGATGGTCAGGGTGCTGTTGGCCGGAGCGGTCGCATAGGCCGCCGCCGGAAGCCCCGCCGAGAAGCGGTTGGCTGCCGCGTACTGCTGGGCGGCCAGGCTCTGCCAGTCAGGAGCCAGGGCGCCCAAACGGTAGGCGACCTCGCCGAGGGCGTATGCCTTGAAACCGCCGAACGCCTCCCGGACGGCGCTTCCGGCCTTCTCGGCGGACTCCCGGAGGGCGTCCATGCCGCCGGCCGCCGTGTTGGCCGTGCCGCTGAGGTCGCCCAGCTGGTCGGAGGCGTACTTGGCGTCATCCCCCACCTCTGGCAGGGGCGGCTTGTCCTTCTCCTTGAAAAAGTCCCTAACGACGCCCGCTGCATCGCGTCCGAACTCCTTCATGGCTGCGAACTGGTCCTTTGCTGCGTCCACCACCTCAGCCCCTGCGGCCTTGACGTTGGCGACGGCCTCCACCATACCCTGTCGGGATGACTCCCCAAACTCGGTGATCAGGTTGTCCAGCCCGTGGATACCCTGACGCATCGAAGCGTAGAGCCCACCAAGGCCGGGTACGTGTTCGAGGAAGGAGAAGGCATCCGCTAGAGCGCCCACAAACTTGACGAGCATGCCGTATGTAGTGTTGACTCTGCTTTCCAAACACTATATATTGGGGTTGTGACCGGTGCACCTATCGGGTGCTGAAAAGGGAACCCTGTGCGAATCAGGGACTGCCCCGCAGCGGTGAGCAGGAACGACCGCCACAGCAAGCACTGGGCTCCGGCCTGGGAAGCGTGGCCAGTAGGACAGGCGGCAGATGGTGCCGCCCCGCCTGCAAGTCCGAAGACCTGCCGGTCATCCGCTTTCAGGGAGAGCGGATTGGACCAAGCGCCTTCGAGGGGAGGGCTGGGCTATGGCTGGCATTGCTGTGCGCGCCTTGAACGGGATGGTGGCACCCTCCGGGTGTGCCACCACTGTTCGCGCCCAACAGCCACGACCTGTCGCCCCCTGATGGTGCCATCTCAAACGCTGTACGGCCCGCACAACCATATCAGGGGGAATTGAACATGTTGCTGGATGAACGTGTGAACGTCCCGGAGATTGACCTGACCGAGCTTGTGGTGTCAGCCTGCCGGTCGATCTACCCGGAGCGGGCAAGCGAGTTCATCGCTGAGCTGCGGCCGCTCCTGCACGCCACCACGGACCGGTCCCAGCAGATGGACCTCGCTGCGCGACTCGCGGCGGAGAAGACCTCGGTCGAGGAGCCCGACTGGCAGTACGTTGCAGCCCGGCTCTACCTCCAGAAGCTATACGGGGAGGCTGCCAGGAACCGGGGGTACCATCAGCCGGGCTACGGCGACTTCTACGAACTGGTCCGCCAGCTCCATGCCATGGGCGATGAGGCCGGCAATCGGGTCTATGGGGCGTACATGATCGAGGCCTACAGCGAGGAAGAGATTCGGGAACTGGGGCGGTATATTCGCCCGGAACGGGACGAGCTCTTCACCTATGTCGGGCTCCTGCACCTCGCCGACCGCTACCTGATCAAGGGGTTTCACGGCGAGATTCTCGAACTACCCCAGGAACGCTACATGCACATCGCCATGCACCTGGCAAGCGTCGAGTCGGACCGGGTGACGTGGGCCAAGCGGTTCTACGACGTCCTCTCCAGGCAGGAGATGACCGTTGCCACCCCGACCTTCCGGAACGCGGCCACCCCGCTACCCCAGCTCTCCTCCTGCTTCATCGACACCGTTGACGATTCGCTGCAGTCGATCTACGACACCAATCAGTCCTTTGCACAGGTCTCCAAGCACGGGGGCGGCATGGGTATCTACATCGGCAAGCTGCGCGCCCGCGGCTCCGCCATTCGCGGCCGGAAGGGAGCGGCGGCCGGTGTGATTCCCTGGGTGCGAAACTATAACGACACCGCCGTCGCCGTCGACCAGCTGGGCGCCCGCAAGGGTGCGGTCTCAATCTGGCTCGACGTGTGGCACAAGGAGATCTTCGAGTTCCTGGCGCTGAAGCTGAACAACGGGGACGACCGGATGCGGGCCCACGACATCTTCCCCGGTGTCTGCGTTCCCGACGCCTTCATGCGTGCCGTGGAGCAGGACGCTGACTGGCACCTGTTCTGCCCGCACGAAGTGCGCACGGAGATGGGCTTCTCCCTGGAGGACGCCTGGGGTGAGGAGTGGGAGCGGCGGTACCGGCTGTGCGTGGAAGCTGCCCATGCGGACAAGCTCGACGCCACCGTCGTGAGGGCCAGGCAAGTTGCCAAGGCGATGCTCAAGAGCCAGTACGAGACGGGCGGCCCGTTCCTCTTCTTCCGGGACACGGTCAACCGGCTGAACCCGAACAAGCATGCCGGCATGGTCTACTGCTCCAACCTCTGCACGGAGATCGCACAGAACCAGAGCCCCACCAGGCTGATCGAGAAGACCGATGACGGGGAGGTGATCACCTACCGCTGGCAGCCCGGCGACTTCGTCGTCTGCAACCTGGCATCGATTAACCTGAGCAAGGTGCACACCGAGGAGAAGATCGCTGAGGTGGTCCCCCTGGCGATCCGGATGCTGGACAACGTGATCGACCTCAACTTCTATCCGGTGCCCCAGGCGAAGATCACGAACAAGAAGTACCGCGCCATCGGCCTTGGCGTCCACGGCTACCACCAGATGCTGGCCGAACTCGGCATCCACTGGGAGTCGGAAGACCACCTGCGGAAGGCCGACGAGGTCTTCGAGCTGCTCAACTACTACGCCGTCAAAACCTCGATTGAACTGGCAGCGGAGAAGGGGTGCTATCCGCTCTGTAAGGGCTCCGACTGGGAGACCGGCGAGTACTTTGCGCTACGCGGCTACGAGAGCGACCGGTGGCAGGCGCTACGCCGGCAGGCCGCTGAAGTCGGCCTGCGAAACGCATACCTGCTCGCCATCGCCCCGACCAGCTCCACCTCTCTCCTCTGCGGGACCACCGCCTCCGTGGATCCGATTTATGACCGGGTCTATAACGAGGGCAAAAAGGATCAGGTGATCCCGCTGGCCGCCCCCGGCCTCTCCCCCAAGACCTATCTCTACTACAAGCCAGCCCACCAGATCGATCAGACCTGGTCGATCCGGGCGGCGGGGGTGCGGCAGCGCCACATCGACCAGAGCCAGTCCTTCAACCTCTACATCCGTCCGGACATCAAGGGCAGGGATTTCCTGAACCTGTACATGCAGGCGTGGAAGAACGGCCTGAAGACGGTCTACTACGTGCGGTCGCGCAGCCTCGAAGTGACGGAAGCGGAGTGCGAGGCCTGCCAGGCATAGGGGAAGCAAGGAGGGGACAGCATGGAACGTCTCGCGGAGCGGAAGCGGCTTTTCAACGAACACGGGGAGCGCGACTGGGGCAAGCGCCGCATTATCGGCGGGAACCCGACCAATATCATGGAGCTGACCAACGTCAAGTACGAGTGGGCCCAGAAGCTGTCCGACATAATGCTCAGGAACTTCTGGATCCCCGAGGAGGTCCCCCTGCTCGACGACGCCAAGCAGTACCTCGAGCTTACAGCGGACGAGCAGTGGGCCTACGACCGGATGCTGTCGTTCGTCATCTTCATGGACAGCATTCTGACCGTCTCCATGCCGAATCTGATCAACTACGTGACGGCACCGGAGATCAACATGTGCCTCTCGATCCACAACTTCCACGAGGCGCTGCACAGCAAGTCGTACGGCTATGTGCTCGAGTCCGTCGTGCCCGCCGAGCGCCGCCAGTACATTTATGACCTCTGGCGTGAGGACCGGCAGCTGCTCGAGCGGAACCGGTACATCGCCAACACCTTCCAGCTTTTCGCGGACAACCCCACGGATGAGCACTTCGTCAGGGCGTGCATGGCGCAGTATGTGCTGGAAGGGATCTACTTCTACAGCGGCTTCGCCTTCTTCTACGCACTGGCCAGGATGGGCAAGATGAAGGGCACGGCGACGGAGATCCAGTTTATCAACCGGGACGAGATCACCCATGTCGCCGTCTTCCAGAACATCCTGAACGGGCTGCGGCAGGAGCGCCCCCAGTTGTTCACCCCGCAGCTGGACGCCGACCTGCGGGCGATGATCCGGCAGGCGGCCGAGCACGAGATGGCCTGGGCCGCCTACTGCGTCGGCAACCGGATCCAGGGCCTCTCCGGGGAGGTCCTGCAGGGCTATGTCAAGCACCTGGCTGACCAGCGCGCCCGCGCCCTTGGTTTCGAACCGCTGTACGGGAATCACCCCAACCCGATCAAGTGGGTGGAGTCGTTCAGCAACCTGAATCAGACGAAGGCCGACTTCTTCGAGACGCGGGTGACCAACTACGCCAAGTCGACCAATATCGACCTCGATGATCTCTAGTCGGAGGTGTGATCCATGGCGGCGCTCAGGGTGTACACGAAGGAGAGCTGTCCCGGTTGCCTTCAGATCAAGCGTATGCTGAACTATCTCCAACTTGCCTATGAGGAGCGCCGGGTGGACGAGCAGTCGGCAGACCGTGAACGTATCCTGGCGCTGGGCTTCCGCTCCCTCCCGGTGGTTGAGGTCGAAGGGGTCGGTGCGGTACCCGGTGCGGATCCAGCACAGGTGGAGGATCTGCTCGTCAGGGCCGGCCTGGTATAGACCAGATGCCCCGACCACCAGATGGGCGGTCGGGGCATCTTCGCTTACATGGTGGCGGGTCCATCCGCCTTGTTGGGCGGGCAGTACATGTTCAGCCAGCGCAGGATCTTGTGGAACCGGTCGACCCGCAGGACGGGCGGACCCTGGCGGGTCAGGTCGTGGTTGGAGCGCGGGTGGCGACCAGCTCGGTCGGGGCCTTCTTGTAGAACTTGATCGCCATGTAGAACTGCTCGGCCTGCTCGATCGGGCAACGGTAGTCGAACTCCGAGTGCATGAGGGAGATCGGCGTCTTGACGTTCTTCACGTACGCGATCGGCGAGATCTTCCAGAGCGCCTGCACGCCCTCCGGCGACCACGGATCCTCCACCAAGTGCTGGATCTGGTTGAAGAACGGGCCAAAGTCGGGTCACCCGGCCTCGCGGCCGGGTGCTACAGGCCTTGTAGGCGAGCTGCATCTGTCGGTAGCTGGTGTTTCAATCCTCACCCGGCCTCGCGGCCGGGTGCTACCTAAAGAGGAAGTGCGCGAGCGCAACCCCATTCACGTTTCAATCCTCACCCGGCCTCGCGGCCGGGTGCTACCTGGGCTGGTTAGTCCACCTCAACCACGGCGTAAGGTTTCAATCCTCACCCGGCCTCGCGGCCGGGTGCTACTCGTGTGGGTAGGACTTTTCGCGGCCGACCGAGGTTTCAATCCTCACCCGGCCTCGCGGCCGGGTGCTACCCGAGGCCCTCGGCGGCGTTGTGGAGTGGGAAGACGTTTCAATCCTCACCCGGCCTCGCGGCCGGGTGCTACCTTACTCGCGGCCAGGGGCCTTCTTGGTGGCGACCAGGTTTCAATCCTCACCCGGCCTCGCGGCCGGGTGCTACCCTGTGCGCTCCGTGGGGGGCACCCACCGCACCCCGAAGTTTCAATCCTCACCCGGCCTCGCGGCCGGGTGCTACCCCTCACGCATCACGTGGAGGTCGTACTGCACGAAGGTTTCAATCCTCACCCGGCCTCGCGGCCGGGTGCTACCGTCAGGTTCCAGTGCTCCTTGGACCACGGATTCCTGTTTCAATCCTCACCCGGCTTCGCGGCCGGGTGCTACCATCGTCGAGCAGGCGACCCTCGCCGGCTACCGGGAGTTTCAATCCTCACCCGGCCTCGCGGCCGGGTGCTACGCGGACAGGGCAGGCAATCGTCATGTGGGACGATGAGGTTTCAATCCTCACCCGGCCTCGCGGCCGGGTGCTACGTCCGATTCCCAGCAGGTCGCATGCGAGGCCGAGGTTTCAATCCTCACCCGGCCTCGCGGCCGGGTGCTACGACTAAGTGCAGGGGACTATCAACTCACTGAAGGAGGTTTCAATCCTCACCCGGCCTCGCGGCCGGGTGCTACCACGATGGCCGCTGGTTCATCCTCGACTCCACCATGTTTCAATCCTCACCCGGCCTCGCGGCCGGGTGCTACCCGGCGTAGTGCTTCACCCTCTCGGCCTCGGCCACGTTTCAATCCTCACCCGGCCTCGCGGCCGGGTGCTACGCTCCCGCTCGATCTCCTGCATCGAGATGGTCATCATGTTTCAATCCTCACCCGGCCTCGCGGCCGGGTGCTACGGTGGGCGTTTTTCAGACCGGCGGCCATCCGCTCGTTTCAATCCTCACCCGGCCTCGCGGCCGGGTGCTACCCCTGCATCGCCGCCCAGATAGGCTGCAGGGTCATGTTTCAATCCTCACCCGGCCTCGCGGCCGGGTGCTACCCAGCGCAAGGTCTTGCGCATCTGGAGGAATGAGCGATGTTTCAATCCTCACCCGGCCTCGCGGCCGGGTGCTACCCGTGGGCGCCGCCCTGGTGGCGCTCTGGATGACGTTTCAATCCTCACCCGGCCTCGCGGCCGGGTGCTACCCGCAACATCAACCGGGGTTCCGTTCTCCTCGAACACGTTTCAATCCTCACCCGGCCTCGCGGCCGGGTGCTACTCACCTTCTTCCTCTTCTATCCACTTCATATCGATGTTTCAATCCTCACCCGGCCTCGCGGCCGGGTGCTACCCGTCAACTGCGCCAAAGAGATCGCCATGGTCGAGAAGTTTCAATCCTCACCCGGCCTCGCGGCCGGGTGCTACATGAGCTGGCGGAGCAACCGGTTTTCCTCCTGGGGGTTTCAATCCTCACCCGGCCTCGCGGCCGGGTGCTACCGGACCGTTACCATCAACCGGGCGGCCACTGTGGTGTTTCAATCCTCACCCGGCCTCGCGGCCGGGTGCTACACCCGGCCCGGTGGAGGGCGCAAACATCATCCCCCTGCAGGTTTCAATCCTCACCCGGCCTCGCGGCCGGGTGCTACCTGGCCGAAATTCGCATCCTGGCCGGCAACATCATCGTTTCAATCCTCACCCGGCCTCGCGGCCGGGTGCTACCGGCAGAAGACTGACGCCGAGTACAGCGCCGACCTGTTTCAATCCTCACCCGGCCTCGCGGCCGGGTGCTACCCCTACCCGAGGGGAGGCCGCTTCCTGAGCCAGGTCTCGGTCCTGGTTTTGCGAACCGCACTGCAGAGACCGTTTCGGCAATATCCTACGGTGACAGGTGAAACGCGAAACCCGCTTCCCACCTGGCCTTGGAGACATTTGCGAACCCCCCGGGTTTTTGTCAGCATTACTGGTTCGCACTTAGAGAACGAGCGGCCCTTCAAAGTCGATCGCACGGAAAACACCGAACTCCTGTACGTACTGTTCCTTGGGTTCCATCAGGCGGTAGATGCGCAAGCTGTCTTCCGACTGGTCAATCTCGTCCAGGAGGTTCCGGACCAGTTCCTCGTACTGGGCTTCATGTAGGGATTGATTCGCCGCTGCAAGAGCCACTGAACGTTTTGCTCACTGAAGTACCCTGCATCGGCAGAAACCTCCTCCGGCATCTCATCGACATTGGTTTCGACCTGCTCCATCATGGGGATCAAGTGCGGAGCATCTGCCGCCTGGTTTGTTACGGCAGCAGCTACGATGATCTGCGTATCGGCATCGACGACGGCCTGGGCGTTGTACCCCTGGATGAACTGCTTATCAGAGCCTTTCATGATCCGGGAATCGGGATCCGTAAAGTTGCGCTGCGCTGTTGGTGCGGGGTCTGCTTTCGACCGCTTCCGCCGACGACCGCCCTTGGGCCCCTTGGGTCCCGGCTCCTCTGGAGGCTCATGTTCGTCAGCGCCGGCCCTCAGGCGCGCTTCGGCTTCCAGAGCAGCCTTGGCTTCTTGAATCTTGGCCAGCCGCCGCTCTCGGAAGCGGAGTTCTTCGGGCAGTTCATCCCCACGACGATGCGGGCCGAAGCGATCATCCTCGGCCCGGTCAGCTTCCTCGGCTTTCTGGAGCAACTCAGCGATCTCCGCTTTCAGGCGTTGTTCTTCCTCCACCATCCGGCTGTAGCTCATCGCCTTGTGCTTGGAGGCGTTGGCCTTGATCTTGGTGCCGTCCAGGGCCACATGACCCAGGCGAACCAGCCCGGCCTTCTTGCAGATCTTGACCACTTGCAGGAACAGGTCGGAGAGGGCCTTTAGATGCCGCTTCCGGAAATCGCTGATCGTCCGGAAATCGGGCTGATTGTTGGCCGCAAGGACGCGGAAGGCTACGTCCTCCTGCAGCCGGCGTTCGATCTTGCGAGAGGAGTAGACGCCGTTGCAGTAGGCGTACAGCAGCACCTTGACCATCATCCGCGGATGGTACGGTGGGTAACCTCGCAGCTCTCGCTCGTATGTCCGTTCGATTTGGCTCAAATCGAGTGAGTCCACGACATCACTCAGGAAGTAAGCGAAATGGTCATGCGGAAGCCAGTCCTGCAGGGCAGGGGGCAGCAGCAACAGTTGATTGGGCTGATACGGTCGATACGTCTTCTTGCTCATGCTGAAGACATTGGACACCCAACCCTTTTGCTCCTACAGAACTGGCTTACTCAGACAGGTTCCTAGGTCAGCCCACTGGGCCAGCCTTGTGGCCGGGTGCTACCATCGGTCACCTGATTGACACGGCGATCGTTGAGGGGTTTCAATCCTCCCCCGGCTTGTGGTGGGGTGCTACCTCTTCTAGTCACCGCGGAGCAGGCCGGCGACGTTGTTTCAATTCTCACTCGGCCTTGTGGCCAGGTGCTGCGATCATGTCCAAGGGTCATGTCTGCGAGGGCGATGCCGTTTCAATCCTCACCCGGCCTTTGGGCCAGGTGCTACCGGCGGATGATGGCGACCGGCTTGCCGTACTCGTCGTTTCAATCCTTACCGGCCTTACGGCCGGGCGCTGCCTAAGCACATGGCCCTGCTGATTGAGGTTGCACTGTTTCAATCCTCACCCAGCCTGGGGGGCGGGTGCTACCAGGGCTGTCCCCGATGATGGCGGCGTAGTAGATGATGTTTCAATCCTCACCCTACCTTAGGGCTGGGTGCCACTGGCAGGTGCTCCTGGGCGGCGTGATCGACATCGACGAGTTTCAATCCTCACCGGCCTTTGGGCCGGGTGCTACATGAGCCATGGCAGATATGGCTGAGGCCATCGTGTTTCAATCCTCACCCAGCTTTAGGGCCGGCTGCTACGGGCGCTCTGCTACCTCTCCAGGGCGTTCACTCTCTGGTTTCAATCCTCACCCAGCCCACGCCGAGGGCTACTGGGCGTGCCTCAGATGGTGGCCGAGAGGTACTCGGCGTTTCAATCCTTGCTCGGCCTTGGATCCGGGTGCTACCAGCGGTGACAGTCGAAGCGTCCAGGGTGACAGGGTTTCAAGAGCCGGGTGCTACCCCGCGAGTTGAACTCAATTGCCCCCTCATCGAACACGTTTCAATCCTCACCCGGACTCTCGGCCGGGTGCTACGTGCGACCGCCTCGTACCAGTCCGAGCAAAAGTGGCCAATCCTTACCCGGTCTCGCGGCCGGGTGCTAGGCAATCTGATTAGATTTCAAACCATCCTAAGCCTTACGAGGATGACGCCTCAGGTGACACTTCCCCTGTTTCAACCCTCACATAGCCTTGCAGCTGGGTGCTACGGTACTCGGGGAAAGCCACCTGGACGCTCAGACTAAGCGCCCCGGTGACCGGGCCAAACGGCCCGTGCCACACGGGGCATCCCCTCCTTACGCAATTACGGCTTCACCAGGCACGTAAGGGTAACGCCGGGGTAACCAAGTGCATCCAGGGGACCTTCAGGTGGTGACTGTACATCGTAGTGGCTGAAATCGCGGGGGACCTCAACCCCATTCCGGAGTTTATCCGTCTGAATTAGCTCGAAAAGTTTGTGCGTCGGGGCGCACCCCTTGGCGTCATCATGGGTGAAGACCCAGAGGCCCCGCATGTTCATTTCGCCACGGACGGCAGAACGGTCGTAGTCAAATAGGTGCTGCAGCGCGTCCCAGAGGATGCGGAGATCGTCATCCGTTACGCCGGTTTTCTCGGCGAGGAACGGGTTAAAGAAGCCGTGGGCGCGGTAGAGGCCATAGGGGACGATCGGCTTACGGCCCATCTCTGTTGGGCCGGTTGCCATGCGCACTGTAGTGGTACGGGCCTGGCGGGTGATGGACAGGTCCAGGGGGGTAATGGGATGCTGGGAGCGGGCAAAGGTAAGCTGCACCGGCCCACGTACCTGACCGGCGTTGAGACCCGTGGAGAGCACAGCGCCGAACATCCGAATGTCGTAGTAGGTTTGGCACAGCCATTTGCGCGCCTTATCCTGAGTCTCAGCCGTCAGTTCGCCCTTGCGGGCCTTGGCGGCGTCGGCCAGGCGCCGGCCAAGGTCTCGTAGTTTACGGTTTAGCTCTCGCTGTTCTTCGTCAATGCCCTCAGTGAGTGCCCGAATGATGTCCTGTTGACGAAGAGACTCGCCGGAGTACAGGAGTCGCTCGCCGTCTACGGCGAAGCCGGCGTCTGCCTTTCCGGCCAGCCAGGCCATCAACTCCTCGTCCTCCAGCTCCTCGCCCTGGAGCGAGGTAACAACAGGCTCGTACCCCACGTGCCGGAATGCCCCCAGGATGAGGGTGTTGAGGGCGACCTTGCTCTGGATAAAGATGGGTTTGCCGAGGACGCCGGACACGTAGTCTCGTACCTTGCGCTTGAGTGCTACATCCGTAACCAAGCCGTGCATGGTTTCGGGGTCGATCCGTGGTAAGTTGCCGGCATCGGGATCACCGTTGGGATTCCCGTCCCGTACGTCAAACAGCAGGACAAACTCATGACGCTTACTCACATCCGTGTGACTCACGGTGCAACAGCCCCTTCCACCTTCAAGTTGGATGTTTGACCGCCCTTAGCTCTGAACTGCACTCGTTGATGGTAAAAGCCCAAGGCAAACTCGGCCTGCTCAGGGAGCGTCAGAGTCTTGGGGAAGCCGCCCAGTTCGTGGATGCGAGCGAGTACCTCGCCGATCAGTTGTTCCAGTTCCCCGTGGCCCCGCCTTTCTCTCCGGATTTTTGCAAGGTGGGACGTCTGTGCACGGTTGAGCAGGTAGGCAAGGTTGGCCGCCGGTGCGGCGGCAGTGGCTCCGTAGAACCGATCCGCAATCGTTGCGTTCAGCTTGCCGACTGCTGCCCGCCGCTGGACTTCCTCCAATACCGCAAAGAGGCGGCCGCACAGATAGGCCCGTACATTGCGACTTGGGTCGAGCATTTCCATCTGCCTCACCTCTTCCTCCGACTTTCCAAATACCAAGCCAAGTTTGAGGGCAGCCGCGAGTCGATGCTGTAGTGCCGGATCTTGCCTGGCGACAGCTACCCGAAACCGGCGCACCGCCGCCTCAGCGATCTCCCACGGGGGTGGGTAGCCCAGAAACGCACTGCGGAGGAGGCTACGGGACAGGTTCGGATCCTCGCTTTCCAGAGCCAGCACCAGCGTGTCGATGGTTTGCGCAGATACAGTTGTCCCCGACGGGTCCACCATACGAAGAGCATCGAGGAAGGTGCGCAGGCTGTCCCTCAAGCGAGCGACTGATACGTCAAACCACTCCCGGACCACGAGCCTCCCCTTGTTGGCTGAAAGGATGGCCAAGTAGAACTGGTTATCACCCAGGGTGAGGGAAACGTCCTTGCCTGTCCATGGCACGTTCAACAGGGCCCGAAGTTGAGCCAGATCTGCCGGGGGGTCTCCTTGTCCCAGCCCGGTACCAACGCCGAGGACGGCGCCCAGCAGGTCCTCTACTTCATAGGTCACTTCCCCCACCCGTACCTCGAGAGGGTCTTTCATCCAGAACACCGCGAGCTGATTGGCCAACCCCCGCCCCTTGGGGTTGTTGACCAGGACGCGGTGGTGACGCTCGGTTCGAATCATGTAATCCAGCGCATCGATGGCGCTGCTGGCACAGGCAAAACAGATGGGAGAGTTGGCGGTTTGTTCCTTGCCAAAGGAGCGGAAGGCCGTTTGGTTGAAGGACGTGATCTGGCACTTTTGTCCCAGCACTACGACCTCGCGCGGAAGGATACGCAGTATGTGAGTGTGTTCGCCGCAGACCGCACAGTAAGAGGAATGATCCAGGGCGAGTTCCCTAGCCAGGTACCGGGCCCAAAATCGCTGCACCTCATGGTTTTCGGCTGGGTCCGTGCCATCAACCCTGAATGCCACCAGGCCGTCAGCGTCGATCCGATCGCGGATGACGGCAGCCTCGGGACTTGTCAGAAAGTCGAGGATGGCTCGCAGCGGCGCCAACCCAGTTTCCTGGTAGGCCTGATTCAATAACTCCACAAAGCTCCGGTGTTGCAACTCCGCCTGATGAGGGCGTTGCGGATCGATCTTGCCAAGGGCGTAACGGGCGTCATCTGCCAACAGGTAGGGTTTGAGGTTGGACTCCGAGGGTGTTCCTGAACGCTGTCGATCCGGAGCCGGAGTCGGTGCTATGTCCCTGCGGGCATAAGGACCCTCCAGGTACGCCTTTCCGCCCCGCAGGTTTACAATCCATCGCGGCGACTTGACCTTGTACGCAGTAGGCGGCAGGCGACCCTCAGCCCGAAAACGGTCGGCTGCCCTGACCAGTTCCCGCAGCATCGTCCCCCTCCATTCGATACAGGTCGTCGTACTTCTGTGGCGGCACGTGTAGCCACCCATGCTCGACGCGGGCATCAAAGAACAGAGGTTGGGCGTACCCGGTTACCCGGCAGGCTCCTCCTGGGCCGTGGCGGTGGAACTCCATTTCTGGCCTCTGGGAGGAAGGGATAAAGGCGATGTCAAACAGCATCGGGCCAACGTCCAGATTCAAGTCCGGAGGGGTCTCACCGTTATCGGGACTGAAGAAGGCCGGGAACTCCCGGGTACCGAGGTAGGGCGCGTGGTGGTACTGCCCGCGTTCGACCCTTCGACGAAACTGGTCCACATACTTGTAGATGGGATCGGTAGCGTGCGGGCGCAGTACCATGTCAGCGTGAATGAGGTATGCCACGTCCCGTAAGACGAGGCTGGCGCGTTGTTGCCGTTGATCTTCAATGAAGATCGGCGCATTACCCTGGCGCTCTGCCAGTTCATTACGGAGGATAGAGATCGTCTTGCCGGGTTTGAGAACGCCGATTGCCCGGATCTGGTAACGGAACTCCGGCCGCCAGAATATAGCCTCCAGAATCCCCCTGGCAGCACTCGGGGTCATGACGGGGTAAGAGACCCGTTCGACCTTGAACTCGGGACGGGAAAAACACGCCATGTCTCCCCATACCTTGACTGCCACCCGTGCCTTGTCGTCCACAGAAGCACCCCCAAACCGTAACCAGGTCATGCAATCAGATCGCTGGGGTCATGGAAGGATTGCACCAGCCCACGTTTGGGATCATAGCCACCGGACCAACGATAGAGCCCGCCAAAGACCGGTTCCAGCCACTCTGTGTTCTGGTGTACCTCCCTGCGATAGATGCTGACCACGTATGGTTGCAAAGCCCGCCATGCTTCGAGTGTTGGGCGCCGGAGCCAGTCGTCTAGGCGGCGAAACCCATCCTTGTAATCGACAACGACAGGCACTGTATCCTCGGCAATGAGACGGTAACGGGAAGCCACCTCTGGATAGTTCAGGTCTTCCCGTAACTGCTGGATGTTCTTGGCGTCGAGGTTGACCGTGGAGTAGAGCTCCGCAAAATACTCGCGGAAGATATCTGGACTGTGTAAAGCGTCCGGAGGGTAGTGTTCCAGTATCTGTCTTGCCTTCTCGATTCCAACCTTATATGGACCGCTCGGGCTTCCGCCCTCAGCAGGCTCGAAGATCACGAGCCGTCCGAAATGGCGCGCACCTTCCCGATTGCATCTCCCCGCAGCTTGAACAATGCGATCGAGGGGACCAACAGCACGCCAAACCTCAGGGAAATCGAGATCAACCCCGGCCTCCACGACCTGTGTACTGATGAGCCGTACGCGTTTGCCGTCCTTAAGGCGTTGTTTGACCTCGTTAAGGACTTCACGGCGGTGTGCACCGCAAAGAAGCGTGGAAAGGTGGAAGACATCGGGGTCTTCTTTGAGTACTTCCAAGAGGGCAAGCGCATCGCGACGGCGGTTCAGCACCACCATGATTTGCGACCGATTAGCTACTTCCCGAGCCAACTCTGCCCATGTCATAGGCTCCGCCCTGCGCTCATACTGAACGCGCCGTAACAAGGTGAAGTGTCGCGGGTAGTCCGTTACGATCTCGGAGATCCCTACTTCCTGGAAGTCAGATAGTGCAGGGACCCTATCCAGGGCCGGCTGAGTGGCAGTACATAGAACGACGGTTACCCCGTAGTTCTCTACTAAACTCCGCAACACGTCGACAGTAGGCGCCAGAATTTCTGGAGGCAGCGACTGTACCTCGTCAAGAAGGATTACTGAGCGTGCCAAGTTATGAAGCTTGCGTGCCTGGTGTGGACGGGCTGAAAAGAGGCTTTCGAAGAGTTGCACGGTGGTGGTGACAATAAGGGGGGCGTCCCAGTTTTCCGTTGCTAACCGTTGCCGCAGGGCCAGTTCTGACTGGCTTTCATCTTCCGGCGGTTGTAACTGGCTGTGGTGTTCCACCACCGCAGCGTTGCCAAGAATCTTCCGGTATTCGGTAGCTGTCTGGTCTATGATGCTCGTGTAAGGTATGGCCACAACGACCCTTCGCAGGCCATGAATAACGGCATGCCTCAGAGCAAATGCCAGGCCGCTCCGAGTTTTACCGCCTCCAGTGGGAACAGTGAGGCGGAAAATGCCCGGTGGTCGTTCTGCAGCGTGCCAACAAGCTTCGTATACTTCGCGCCGGACACGATTTACGAGTGTGTCCGGCACCCGCGCCATGAACTCCTGTTGATTTCGCTTGAACTGCTCTAGCAACTCCTCAAGCCTTGGCCATCCGCCTCGTTTGGATGCCTCCGCGGGGTTAAAGTGACCTTCGGTATCGAGGTAGTCGGCGTCAACGAGTGCTGAGTAAACCATTCGAATAAAAAGCTCGAGACGGGTGCCAGTAAGGGCAGGGGCACGGAGCCTGGGAAGCAGAGCCTTGTGCTCTTGGAGGTAGGCCATCATCTGGTCCAGGGCGACGGGGGTTTCCTGTACGAAGTGCTCCAACACCGAACTGATTGTGCCGCCGTTGGGGAGACCAGCATGGTGGCCGTAAATGGGTAAGGCGAGGAGCTTCCACATGTAAGCATCTTGTTTGTGTTTCCAGAGCAGCCAGTACGCGAGGGCTCCTCCCCAGATGGCGTGAGGAACGACGGGGTGCGGCTGTCCACAGTTCACGGTTTCAAGGTACTGTTGGAATGCGGGGTTTATCTTGCCAAGATCGTGGCAGAACCCGATCCAATACGCTAGTTCCCCAGCACCGAATGGTGCGGCGAACTGGCAGGCCATTCGTGCCACTTCTGTCAGGTGGGAATAGAGGTCGTGCCACCCCCGTGGCCCAGGACTGTGGGCGTAGCAGGGAATGGGACTCACCCCCGTCGACGTCTTATGTGAACAATGGCTCTACTTACCGAGACTCATCGGTCTGTCGGTGGTTAAGCCCAGAGAGGGTCTGTCTCGGCGACGTCCCAGCCGCCGTGGAATTTCGTGGCGGCCTTTTTCTTCGTTTTTAGGCCGTTTGCACGGCGCTGGATGCTTCTGGAGCGGCGTGTCTGCTTAGGGCTTCCGACAGCATTGGGAGCTGGCGGTATCCCTTGATGCGCCGGAAGCCCTTCTCCGCTTCCAGGAGGCCCGCGGCAGTCCAGCGCAGCACCTGCTGGCCGTTCCGCCAGCGCTTGACGTTGCGGCTAGCCATCCGTACCTTCTCGAAGGCGGACTCGATGGGGTTCGTGGAACGGAGAGTCTTGCGCAGCGCCTCGGGCAGTTCCAGCCGCAGGACGGTCAGGGTCTCCTCGAGCCCCTCGCGCAGGCTGGCGGCGGCGCCCGGATACTTGTCGTCCAGGGTCTTGGCCAGGCTGGTGAGAGCAGTCCGGGCCTTCTCGTAGTCCGTCTCCCTCCAGGCTTGCTCCAGCTTGCGGCTGACCCACGCGCGAGCCTCGTCCGGCAGGTGGTCCAGCACGTTGCGCTTTTTGTGAACTTGGCATCGCTGCACGGTCGCCCTGGCACCCAGCACGTCCCGCACGGCAGCCCTGAGGGCCTTGGCCCCATCTATCACCACCAGGATGCCCCCGTCCACCCGCAGGCCGCGTTCCACCAGGTCTGTTAGCAGGGCGCGACAGACGGTTGCGTTCTCGGTAGCCCCTTCCCAGAGGCCGAGGATCTGCTTTTGCCCGTCGTCCGTGATCCCCAGTGCGACCACCACGGTGTGGTCTGCGACTTCGATCCCGTCCAGCATCAGCACCAGGTAGCGCTGATCACCAAGCGGCCTCGCCAGCAGCTCAGCCAGTGCCTTGCGTGTGGCCGCCACGAAGTGCCGGCTTACGCTGCTCTTGGACGTAGCCACGGCCGGCAGATCGTCGCCCACCGGCTCCAGGCCATGATGGTAGCGCCGAGTGGAGAGGCCATGAAGCATCCGTTCCAGGGCGGCCTGCGTCAGCAACTGCTCATCCTGGAAGGCTTCGTAGCTCGAGAGCCTGACCTCCTGTCCGTCCTTCGTCCGCACCCGAGGCCGCTGGATGGGTACCTTCCGTCCCCCCAGCACCACCCGCCCCTCCTCGGCACCGTGCCGAAAAGCCTTTCGATTGGGGTTGTGCTTGCCCTTGGGGCCGACGATGGCCGTCACCTCTGCCTCCATCATGGAGCGCAGTACGTCAAGCCCCACAGCGACGGCCAGGGCCAGCAGACCCTCCTTGGCTGCTCCCATGAGGGCATGCAGCGTCACCTGCACCTGCTGGGGCAACCAGTGCTGTTTGTCCACCTCCAGCATCTGGCGCTTCTTGGTCTTCCCGTGGTACACTGACATCAGTGGCGGCAACCTCCTTCCTACTGTCCACCCCCGTTATACCAAACGGGGCTTGAGGGCCGCCACTTTGAATTTCCACGATTTCCGGGACAACGCCGTCTGTCTCCGCCAGACCAGTTACTCCAACAGCGATTATTTAGCATACTGAGTTGTTCGACAGAAGGTAATTGAACCCTGCAGGTTAAAGTACGGGTAGTGGTGTAAAATGCCCCGAGCTAGCTCAAGTTTCGCGTGAATAACCCGGACTTCGTGCAATGGAAACCCATTGAAAAAGCATCAGTCAGAACCAATGATACATGGTGGGAGTGTGGCCGCTCCCAATCCACCATGTGGAGGTTCGACTGATGCAGTCTCATGGTACGACACCCAACATCGCTGCGCAAGCCATCACGTCCACCACCCGACATGGTTTTCTCGTCGCTCTTGGCTGGGTAGCTCAAAGGCTTAACCTGGCTGAGATCCTGAATCGGCACCTGCGCATCAAGCAGAAGACCTACGCCCACACGCCGGTTGACAAGGTGGTCGAGGCGTTGGTTGCCATTCTCGGCAACTGTCGCTACATGAAGGATCTCAACTTCGACCCTGAGCCGCTGGTTGCCGATCCTGCCGTAGCTCAAGCCTGGGGGCAGGAACGCTTTGCTCACTTTCCACCGTCTGTGCGACCTTCAGCAAGCTGACGGAGGAGAACGTTCAGCAGCTTTCCGACGCACTCGCTGAGATCCAGGCCCCGCTGCTTCAGCAGGAGGTGGCTGCCGTAGCAGGTCCAGACCGCTCCGGAATGGTCATCGTCGACATTGACCTCACCGGCCAGAAGGTTCGGGGCGAGACCAGGCAGTACACCGGTACCGACTTCGGCTACATCCAGGGGAAGTTGGCCCGAGGCTATCAGATCGCAGCCGCCTTCCTCAGCGGGAAGCAGCAGCGCTTTGCCATCGACGGCCTTCTCAAGTCCGGCAAGGCCAACAGCCGTTCCGGCGCCTGCCTGCTCGAACTGATTCCCAGGATCGAAGCCCGGATTGGTCGTCCCCTGCGGCGAGTCGAATGGGTCGAGGCATGCCTGGCTCAGCAGAAGGCTCGGGTCAGGCAGCTGTATCAGCAACTGCAGACGGTATCAGGCAAGGGCAGCGCCCGCCGGAAGCAGAAGCTGCAGCGTGAGTTCCAGGAGGAGGTTCAGCACCTCCGTGAAGTGAACCAGCGACTCCGGCAGTACCGGCAGGAGAATCGGACGAACCTGGCTCCCCTCCGTATTCTGCTGCGAGCTGACAGCGCCTTTGGCACGCCGGAAGTGATCCAGCGCCTGCTGGAACTGGGGTATGAGTTCACCATCAAGTCCTACTCCGGGAGCAACGTCGCCTACAAGCACCTCTTCGACGCTGTACCGGCAGAGAACTGGGTTGAAGTCGAGAAGAACCGGTTTGCCTCCGAAGCCGTTACCGTACCTGGCCCCACTTTGCTCGCACCGTATCCGGTGCGACTGGTCGCCATGCGCCGCTGGGACGCCGATGGCCGGGAGGTCCGCAGCGTCATCCTGACTACGCTCCAGCCTGAGGAGCTCACCACGACAGAGGTCGTCAAGCTCTACCATGGACGGCAGACCATCGAAGCCGGGTTCCAGGAGTGGAAGGGAACGTTCCACTTTGGTACTCCTCGGCTGCGGAAGTATGAGGCCAACGCCGCCTTCACGCAGCTGGTCTTGTTCGCCTTCAACCTGGTGCGCTGGGCTTGGCGGTTTCTGAGCACGAACTCGCCCAAACTGGCCGAGGCGGGGAGTCGACTCTTGGTACGAGTAGCGGCCCGGTGCCGAGCAACCATTCGGTGCCTCGGCGACACGCTGCGGTTGGTGTTCAGCCGGGGTACTCCCCTGGCTGGAGCTGAGATTACCCTGAACCGGGCCACTCCCTACCCATACGCCCTTTTAACACCACGAATGTCGAGTTGTTCGCGTGAAACTTGAGCTAGTACTTTGCTGCAGGGTCATGCCCTTCCAGCCATAGTCGGCTTCCCCCACCCAAAGCGGCACATCTATCGGCACACCGCCCTCTCAGGCGGTGAGACCTAACTGCTCCGCCCGCCAGGCCCCCAAGGCCCTGGCCGGATCATAGCTACACTGCTTCCTGACCAGGGTGAACAGCACCCGCAACAGCTTGCACGCCAGCGCCACCAGGGCCTGCTTGCCCTTGAGCGGGTTCTGCTGGCGAGTCCTGAAGTGCTTGTACAGCGCTCGAAACTCCCGGTTCTTGGCGGCCGCCGTCATCGCCATCTGGTACAGCACGTGGCGCAGTCCAGGCCGGCCGCGCTTGCTGATGGGCGTCCGGCTACGGTCCCGCTGCCCCGACGTGTTCTCTGTCAGGTTGTAGCCCGCCAGCTTGCGAAGTTGCCGCCAGTCCGCATACCGGCGCAGGTCGCCTACCTCGCCTAGGAAGGCAGCAGCGGTCACCACACCGACCCCAGGCACGCTCAGCAGGTACTGGGCGAGGCCCGTCTTCTCCAACGCCTCGGCCATTGCCGCCTCCGTCTCCGCCAACCGTTCCTTCCAAAAGATCACTTCTTGGAGGATCTGCCGCAGCTGAAGCCGGGCGGCGTCCAGCCCGTACGGCACCCCTATAGACCGCCGAGCCGCTTCCTGCAGGTCCTGGGCCCGCCGGAGCCCAACCCGCCGGTTGCTGGCAGCCCGGAGTTCCGCCGCCAGCTGAGTCACCGGCACCGCCAGCACATCCTGTGGAAACGGCCGGTACTGCAGCACATACAGCGACGCCTGACCGAGCGGGTCGGCAAACACCTCCGTGTACTCCGGGAAGTACTCGTCCAGGAGCGCCTGCAGCTGATTCAGGGCGGCGTTCAGCTTCCTCCGGTGTTGCTGCCGGGCCTGGGTTAGGATCCGCAGTTCTGCATAGACCCCGTCTGGCAGATACGGCACGGAGAACCGGCCTTGCAGGACCAACTGGGCGTTGAGCCAGGCGTCTTTACGGTCGTTCTTCGTGGGCGAGTTATCGTCCAGTTCCTTGCTCGCCTTGACATGGGCCGGGTTGACGATGACCACCGTGAAGCCCACCTGCTGGAGATACCACGCCAGCGGCTTCCAGTAGTGCCCGGTCGGTTCCATCCCCACCACCACGCGGGTAGCGCCAGCCTTCTCCTTCGCTCGTGCGATCTTTCCCAGTAGACGGTCGAACCCTTCCCTGCTATTCTGGAAATGGAAGGGGCTGCCCACGGGCACCTCGGTCCGTCCGTCGACCACCCAGGCCCAGTGCTTCCGCTTGGCGATGTCGATACCGACCACCACCGTGGGTTCACCTCGGACCAGGGCCAATTTCCTGGCTCGCTGCTTCAATTGCATTGCGTTCCGTGACCTCCTGTTACGAGTGGTGATTACCTTTCACACCCTACCGTATCAGGAGGCCTTTACTTTTCTCAACGCCGTCCTACATCATTACAGGACTGCTCTGCTCGTGCTACTTCCTCTGAATTCCCCGCCCGATTGCCCAATCCCTTCCATGGGCTCTCGCCTCGGGGTAGGGGATGCGCCGCGCACCAGCGAATGGAGAAGCTATGGTGTGCCACTCACTGCAACACGCGGGGCGGGCCGGGGGCACGCCCCGCAGCGGGAGGTGCTATTATGCCAACCCTTCCCCTCCTTCCCCAGCCCCGCACCGTCACCTGGGGCGACCAGACGGTCACGCTGCCCGAGACGCTCTGGGTGGTCGTCCTGGGCAGCCACGACCTGCTCCTGCCGACCCTGCAGCGGTTCCAGTCCGCCGCGGCCCGTGCGGGCATCACCGTCCACCTGACCGCCAGCCCGGTGGGCCTCTCCGGGGAACTGCACGTGACGGTCGACACCCAGGACCCCGGCATCACCCACCTGCAGGGCTACCGGCTGACGGTCTCCCCCGACGGCATCACCATCGGGGCCAGGGCCCCGGCCGGGGCCGCCTACGGCCTCGCCACCCTGAAGCAGTTGCTCTCCGGGGGGCGGCGGGTGCCGGCGGTGACCATCGCCGACTGGCCCGACTTCCGCCGCCGGGGCGTGATGCTGGACATCAGCCGGGGCAAGGTTCCCACGATGGAAAGCCTCTACCGCTTCGTGGACCTCCTGGCCGATCTGAAAATCAACGAGTTTCAGCTGTATACGGAGCACACCTTTGCCTACCGCGAACACCGGGAGGTCTGGCAGGCCTATTCGCCCATGACCGGCGAGGAGATCATGCTCCTCGACCGCTACTGCCGGGAGCGCTTCATCGACCTCGTGCCCAACCAGAACTCGTTCGGCCATATGACGCCGTGGCTGATCCACTCCCGGTACAAGCACATGGCCGAGGCACCCGACGGCTTCGAACTGCCCTGGGGCGGGCGCCGGAACGAGCCGTTCTCGCTCTCCCCGGCCGAGCCCTCGGTCATCTCCTTCCTCGCCGGGCTTTACGACGAGCTGCTGCCGCACTTCACCAGCCAGTACTTCAACGTGGGCTGCGACGAGACGTGGGACGTCGGCCAGGGCCGCTCGGCCCGGGCGGTGGCCGAACGGGGCGAGCACGAGGTCTACCTGGAGCAGCTGCTCAAGATTCACCGGCTCGTGGCGGAACGGCGCCGCACGATGCAGTTCTGGGGCGACATCATCATCAAGTATCCCGAAGCCGTGGCCCGGCTGCCGAAGGACGTGATCGCCCTGGAGTGGGGCTATGAGGCGGACCACCCCTTCGACGAGCACTGTGCCGTCTACGCCCACGCCGGCGTGCCGTTCTACGTCTGCCCGGGCACGTCCACCTGGATGTCGCTGGTGGGGCGCACCGAGAACGCCCTGCAGAACATGCGCAGCGCCGCCGAAAGCGGCCTGAAGCACGGCGCCCAGGGCTTCCTGAACACCATCTGGGGCGACCTGGGCCACCAGGACTACGAGCCCGTCGCCTACCTGCCGGTGGCCTTCGGCGCCGCCGTGAGCTGGGCGCTGGAGGCCAACCGGGAGGCCGACGTGCGGCCGTTCCTCGACCGCCTCGTCTTCGAGGACGGGGCAGGCCAGATCGGCAGCGTGCTGTACGACCTGGGCAACACCTACCTGGCGGCCGGCCCGCGCATTCACAACGGCACCGCCCTCGGCCGCCTCTTCCACAGCGCCCGGACCTGGCGGGAATGGAAGCTCCTGCCCGAAATCGACTTCGCCGCCCAGGCGGAGGCGGTGCGTCGCGCCGCCGCCGGCCTCGACCTGGCCGACCTGCGCTGCGCCCGGGGGCCCCTGGTGATGCGGGAGCTGCGCAACGCCGTTCGCCTGCTCCTCTTCCTCTGCGACCTCGGACAGACGCTGCAGGGCGTGCTGCGGGGCAGCCTGCCGTCTGCGGAGCAGCGCGAGGCGCTCGGCCGGGAGCTGGAGGCCATCGCCTGCGAGCACCGGGACCTGTGGCTGCAGCGCAACCGTCCCGGCGGGCTGGAGGAGATGAGCATGCCGCCGTTCCGCGCCTGGCGGGAGGAGCTGAAAAACCTGGGCTAAATCGCACGGGGCCGCCAGAGCCTGGCGACCCCGTGCCCCCTGCGGCACACACGCCCCTCTACTTATACAAGTGGTATGCCGCCGACTCCGCGGCGAACCGGCGCGCCTCCTCCTCCCACTGGGCCAGCACCGCCTCCAGCGCCAGCTCGCCCTCGACCGCCCGGTAGAGCAAGTCGGAGCCGCTCAGCCGGTCGACGGTGCGGGTCCCGTCCCACGATACCCACTGGAACTCCCCCGGGTGCAGCCGCCGCACCACGTCCAGAACGTGCGCTCCCAGCGCCACGGGCCGCACAGCCTGCCGGTTCACGATATGGACCTGCACGCCCCGGCACAACTGCCCCTGGTACTTCGACGTCCAGGGCGTGAAATAGGCCGGCCGGAACAGCACCCCGGGCAGGTTCCGCCGCTTCAGCTCGGCCACCGTGCGCCGCTCGTCGAGCCAGGGCGCGCCGAACACCTGGAAGGGCAGCGCCGTACCCCGCCCCTCCGAGAGGTTCGTTCCCTCCAGGAAGCAGAGGCCAGGGTAGAGCGTGAGCATGTCGAGCCCGTTGGCCGCCGGGCTGGGCGGAACGAAGGGGAGGCCCGTCTCGTCCCACCACATCGTGCGGCGCCAGCCCTCCATGGGCACCACGGTGAGGTCGCAGCCCAGGCCGAACCGGTCGTTCAGCCACCGGGCAATCTCCCCGTGGGTGAGGCCGTGGCGGGTGGCCACGGGGTAGAGGCCGACGAAGGACTCCAGCCCGGGCCGCACAACGCCGCCCTCCACCTGCACGCCGCCGATGGGGTTGGGCCGGTCGAGAACGACCAGCCGCTTGCCGCTCTCCGCGGCGGCCTGCATGCACAGGGCCAGGGTCCAGGTGTAGGTGTAGAAGCGGGCCCCGGCGTCCTGGATGTCGAAGAGGAGCACGTCCACCTCCCGGAGCATCTCCGGCGTGGGCTTGCGGTGTTCGCCGTACAGACTGTACACGGGCAGCCCGGTCACCGGGTCGGTGGAACTGCTCACCTTCTCCCCCGCCGCCGCGTCCCCGCGGATGCCGTGCTCCGGCGAGTAGAGCGCCGTCACCCTCACGGCGGGGTCCGCCACCAGCAGGTCCACCAGCGACTCCAGCTGGCTGTTGGTTCCGGTGTGGTTCGTGATGAGGCCGACCCGCACGCCCGTGATCAGCTCCTTGCGGGCGGCGAGCAGCACCTCGTTGCCAAGCCTGATCCTGGCCATGTCGCATCCCTCACGCTTGCCAAAGGAGTTGACCGAACCGTGAACGCCGTACCGATCGTCGACGCCCTGCACGAGACCCGCTGGCCCCGCGGCCTGCGCGCGGCCGGGCCTGCGGAGGCCGGGTTCGACCCGCAGCGCCTGGAGCAGGCCATCGCGCTCCTGGAAGCGGAGATCGCCGCCGAACGCCTGCCCGGGGCGGTTGTGGTCATCGCCCGGGACGGAAAGGTGGCCGTCCACCGGGCCCTCGGGTGGGCAGCCGTCTACCCGGAGCGGCGGCCGATGCGGCCGGAGACCCTCTTCGACCTGGCCTCGCTCACCAAGGTGATCGCCACGCTGCCGGCGGTGCTCCGGCTGATCGAGCGGGGCGACATCCGGCTCGACGACCCGCTTCACCTTTTCTTCCCCGAGTACCAGGGCGAGGGGCGGGAGGAGATCCGCATCCGTCACCTGCTCACCCACACCGCCGGCCTCCAGCCGTTCAGCCAGGCCTTGCGGGACCCCTCCCGGCCCCGGGAGGAGCTCATCGCCCGCATCGCCACCCTGCCGCTCGAGGCGCCCCCGGGCACCCGGATCATCTACAGCGACCTGGGCTTCATCCTGCTGGGCGAACTGGTAGCCAGGGTCAGCGGCCAGCCGCTGGAGCGGTTCGTGCAGGAGCAGGTCCACGGGCCCCTGGGGTTCACGGAGACCGGCTTCCTGCCCACGGGCGAGCGCGCTGCCCGGGCTGCGGCCACCGAGTACCGGGAGCGGCTGGGCCGCTACCAGTGCGGCGAGGTGCACGACGAGACGGCCACCGCCCTCGGGGGCATCGCCGGCCACGCCGGGCTCTTCAGCACGGCGCCCGAGGTGGCCGCCTACGGCCAGATGTGGCTCGACGGCGGCGCCGGGGTGCTCTCGCCCGCGATGGTGGCGGCGGCCACCCGTGACCAGACGCCGCACATCCAGGGCCCGGAGCACCGGGGCCTCGGCTGGATCGTCGCCCGGGAGGACTCGGAGTCGCTGAGCTGCGGCGACCTCTTCAGCCCCGGCTCCTTCGGCCACACCGGGTTCACGGGCACCAGCCTCTGGGTCGACCCCCACCGGCGGCTGGTGGTGGCCCTCCTCACCAACCGGGTTCACTTCGGCCGCACTCCGCACATCATCCGCCTGCGCCCCCGGTTCCACAACGCGGTGGCAGCGGCGCTGCGGTAGGTCGGAGTCGGCCAGAGAACTGCCAGGGCGCACTTGCCCTGGCAGTTTCCGCATTGCGATCAGAGTTCCAGCGGCAGCCGGTCCCCGGCGGCGTATTGGCGCAGGCCGCCCTTGGGCACCATCAGCGTCGCCGCGTACTTCCAGTTCAGCCCGCCGCCCAGGCAGCCGCGCAGCCGGGCCAGCGACTTGTAGTAGTCCGCGTACGGCCAGCCGGTGCCGCCGTTCCACAGGGCGAAGCTGGAGAGGGCATCGCAGTACTGCTCGAAGATGGGCTCGGGAATCTCCACGTAGATGTCCGGCTCGTAGTCCTCCATGTCCTCCCAGTTCTCCGAGAAGTAGACGCGGCGGGTCCAGTGGGCCGGCTTCGCCCGCTCGATCCACTTCAGCGCCGCGAAGAAGTGGGCGTCCATGGCGATCTTGTGGGCATGCCGATGGTCGCGGTGGATGGAATGCTCCGGGTGCGTGATGATCACGTCAGGCTTGATGTCGCGGATGATGTCGCAGACCTCGAGGGAGATCTCGTCGTTGTACGGCAACTCGGCGTCCTTGTAGTTCAGGACGATCGACTCCGCGCCCAGCTTGCGGGCACACTCGGCGGCCTCCCGCCGCTTCTGCTCGGCGTACTCCTCGGCCGAGAGGGTGGGGTGGCCCTTCTCGCCCGGGGTGAGGCTCAGGATGAACGCCTTGTGCCCCGCGGCGGTGTACTTGGCGATGATCATCCCGGCGGAGAGTTCCTGGTCAGCCGCATGCGCACCGATGGTGAGGATTCGCATCTCCCTGGTACCCGTCATGACCGATTCCTCCTTGTCTTCGCAATCCGTGACAAGATCGGAGCCGTGTCGCGGTTCCGTTGCTTGCGCGTCAGTCGCTGTGCCCCGGCAGCGCCACGGGCAGACGGCCCGGCGCCGCCGCCTGTCCCAGCAGGCAGCGCAGCGCCGCCTCCGCCGCGAGGGGCCGCTCCTCGTACATCACCACGGCCCCCGCCATCCCGGGCACGGCCAGCAGATCATACGGCCCCCGCTGCGGCACGAGGACCACGCGGTGGCCCGCCGCCTGCAGGGCCCGCACCAGGGCCACCTGGCCGGGGAAGCGCGGCGCCAGGAACGTGGCCACCACCACCGGGTCGGCCCCGGCTGCCGCCGCCACCAGCCGCTCCACCTCGTCGGGGTCCGGGTCCCGCCGCACACCCACGGCCCGCAGAGCCGGGGCGAGCCGTGCCGCCGCCTGCAGCACCGGCGAGCCGGCTGGCTCCCTTTCCTCCACCTCCACCACGGGGGCGGGGTCGACGGCGAGGAGCAGGGCCCGCTCCGGCCGGAGGGGCACCAGGGACCCGAGATCGCCCACGGCGGTCACCGCGGCTGCGGCGGCCTCGGCAGCCAGCGCCTGATGCGCCGGGGCGCCGACGTCGGCCAGGTCGGCCGTCTGCCAGCGTTGCGCCACCCGCTCCCGGGCGGCCCGCACCCGGCGCAGCGCCTCCTCCACCCGCCATGCGGGGATGCGGCCACTCGCAATGGCGGCCCGCACCGCCGCAATCGCCTCCCGCTGGAGGCGCTCAGTGTGGGAGATCAGCACCAGGTCGGCGCCGGCGGCGATGGCCTGCACCGCCCCCTCCGCGGTCCCCGCGTGGTCGGCGATGGCCTTCATCTCCATGCAGTCGGTGATCACCAGCCCGTCGAAGCCCAGTTGCTCCCGCAGCAGGCCCGTCAGCACCGCGGGCGAGAGGGTGGCCGGCCGGTCGGGGTCCGGTTCCACCGCGGGAAAGACGACGTGGGCCGTCATGATGGCGTCCACCCCCGCCGCGATCGCCCAGCGGAACGGCACCAGTTCCACCGCCTCCAGCCGGTCCATGCCGTGGGGCACCCGGGCCAGGGCAAGGTGCGAGTCCACGTCGGTGTCCCCGTGGCCCGGGAAGTGCTTCGCAGTGGCCAGCACTCCCTCATCGTGGTGGCCGCGGATGTAGGCGGCCCCGTGCTCGGCCACCCGGGCGGGGTCAGATCCGAAGGAGCGCACGCCGATGACCGGATTGGCAGGGTTGACGTTCACGTCGAGCACCGGGGCCAGGTTCATGTTGATGCCCATCGCCCGGAGCTCCCGGGCGATGCCGGCACCCACCCGTCGGGTGAGGTCCGGTGAGCCGGCGGCACCCAGGCTCATGGCGCCGGGCCAGGGGGTGACGGCCAGCCGGAGAACGATGCCCCCCTCCTGGTCGACGGCGATGAGGAGCGGGAGATCGGGACTGCAGGACTGGATGCGCGCCGTGAGGCGGCGGGCCTGGTCCGCCGAGACCAGGTTGCGTGCGAAGAGGATGACCCCGCCCACGCCCTCCGTGCGGATGAGGGCCTCGGGCACGTCGCCGGGGTCGGTGCCGCGGAAACCGATCATGAAGAGTTCCCCTGCGCGCTCAGCCAGAGACATGGCCGTCACTCCCCTCATACTCTGCTGAATGTATACTGGAGGACTAACAAACATTTGTTCTAACTCATTAGAGGATGCGTATAGTGGTATATACAATCCCTCTTTTGGATTAGGAGGAATTCTCCCCCGCTGGAAGGAACTCCTTTTTTGTTCCTTCCATTCGGACGACGGTGAAAAAGGTGTGACGCGTCTGTGCAGAAGTTGCTAATTTCGCTTGTGACCATTTTGTTTGCCATTGTTTGCATGTTCCTGGTAATCCAGAACATGCCCGGCGATCCGGTGGAGACACTGGCCGCTGAGATCGCACAAACCCAAAATCTGGAGATGGACCTGGCTTACGCCAGGGCCAAGAGCATGTTGAACTACGACCCTGACATCCCCGTCCTGCAACGTCTGGCAAACTACCTGGCCGGCGTGCTGCGCGGAAACCTGGGTGAGTCACTCAGCTATCACAAACCCGTCACCAGCCTGATGCTGGGCGCACTGCCCTGGACCCTGCTGGTGCTGACGATATCGCTGTTTCTCTCCTTTGCCATGGGGGTCATCGTGGGCCTCTTCATCGCCTGGAAGCGGAAGCGGTGGCTGAACGCTCTGCTGAACGTGTGGCAGTCGATCTTCGGTTCGATTCCCAATTACATCGTGGCCTACTTGTTGGTCTTCCTCTTCGCCGTCAACCTGGGCTGGCTTCCTTCCCGCGGCCCGTACAGCGCCGAGGTAACTCCCGGGTTCAACGGCGCCTTCATCGGTGACGTGCTACAGCACGCCATCCTGCCGGTTCTGTCATACTTCCTCACGACGGTAGGCGGCTGGACCGTCAGCATGCGCGCCAACGCGATCGGTGTGCTGAGCGAGGATTACGTCACCTACGCCACCGCCCGCGGGCTCCCTCAGAAGCGAATCCTCCTCCAGTATGTCGGTCGCAACTCCATCCTGCCGATGATCACCTCGCTGGCCATCTCCTTTGGCTTCATGTTCGGCGGATCTCCGCTGATCGAGAACCTGTTCGTGTACCCAGGCGTTGGCTATTACCTGAACGTGGCCATCTCGCGCCGGGACTACCCCCTGATGCAGGGGATGTACTTCATGATGATCGTCGTGGTGGTGCTCTGCGGGTTGCTGGCCGAGTGGCTCTACACAGTGCTGAACCCACGCCTGAGGGAGAGGTGAGCGCAAATGAACGGCCGCAAGAAGAATGGGGTCAACCAGGACCGGTTCGGCGGCGTCAGGGCGTTCTTCCGCACCATCTGGCGCAACCCGATGTCCCGTGCAGGCTTCCTCATTCTGCTGGTCTTCCTGCTCATGGCCATCTTCGGGCCCATGTTCATTCCCGAACTCAAGTCCGACTACGTCAACCGGCTGCAGCCGCCCTCGTGGAAGCACCCGCTGGGCACGGATCTGGCCGGCAAGGACACCCTGCTCCAGCTGATCCTGGGCTCCCGGAACGTGTTGCTGGTGGCAGCCTATGCCGGTCTGTTCACGGTGCTGATCGCCACCGGTATCGGTGTCATCTCCGGCCTGCAGGGCGGCGTGGTGGACCAGGTGCTGATGCTCCTCACCAACGTCGTGCTCACAATGCCCAGTTTCCCGGTCACCATGATCCTGTCCATGATCATCCGCATCACCGATCCGCTCCTCTTCGGCGTGGTGCTCAGCCTCTGGTCCTGGGCCGGCCTGGCCAAAGCCATCCGCTCTCAGGTGCTAAGCCTCAAACACCGGGAGTTCATTGAGGCCAGCCGCCTGCTGGGCATCAGCAAGTTGAACATCATCCGCTACGATGTGCTGCCCAATCTGGTTTCCTACGTCGCCGTTAACTTCATCTCCATCATGAAGAGCGCCATTACCTCCAGCGTCGGCCTGATGCTCCTGGGCCTGGTTCCGTTCCAGGGGAATCACTGGGGTGTCATGATCCAGGTGGCCATCTCGCAGACCGGTGCGCTGATGGGCTCCGCCACCGTTGTGTACTTCCTGGCACCGGTGGTCTGCCTCATGCTGTTCCAGCTGGGTTGCTACTGCTTTGCCAACGGACTGGACGAGGCGCTCAACCCCCGGCTGCGGGCCTAGAGGAGGGTGAGTCATGACACAACCGATTCTCGAGGTGAAAAACCTCACGGTGGAGTTCACGGTGCACGGGCGCACGATCCGGGCCTGTGATAACGTCAGCCTTACGATCAACCGGGGCGAGATCGTCGGCATCATCGGCGAAAGCGGCTCTGGAAAGTCCACCCTGGTCTTCGGCATCTTGAACCTCATTCAGGCGCCGGGCAAGATCACCTCCGGTGAAGTCATCTACTACCCGAAAGACGGCAATCCGGTTGACCTGCGGAAGCTGACCCCCCAGGACTTCGCCCGTTACCGCTGGACCTACCTGACCACAGTCTTCCAGGCTGCACAGAACGTCCTGAACCCGACGCTGCGGGTCAAGGAGCATTTCCTGGAGACCGCGTGGGCCCACAATCCCAACATGCCCGAGGAAGAGATCCTCGCCAAGGCCCGGGATCTGCTCAGCCATGTGCGGCTCGAGGAGCGGGTGCTGGATTGTTATCCGCACCAGCTCTCCGGCGGCATGAAGCAGCGCACGATCATTGCTCTGAGCCTGATCCTCGATCCCGACATCATCTTCCTGGATGAGCCTACCACCGCGCTGGACGTGATCACCCAGTGGTACATCCTCGAGATCCTGAGGCGGATCCAGAAGGAATACGGTCTGACGATGGTCTTCTGCACCCACGACGTTTCCATCATCGGCTCCATCGTCGACCGGCTGGGCGTGATGTACGCCGGCCAGCTGGTGGAATTCGGCCCCGTGCTCACCATGTTCAAGCAGCCCACGCACCCCTACACCGCCGGCCTGATGAGCGCCATCCCTTCCCTGCGGGATGACGTGACCAAGCGCAAGGCCATTCCGGGCCATCCGCCCGACCTGGCCAACCTGCCGGATTCCTGCCGGTTCGCCCCGCGCTGCTTCGCCTGTGCGAAAGGCATCTGCGACGGCGACCGCAAAAAAACCGAGCAGCTCTACCCCAGCCATCCGGGACAGTACACCCGCTGCTATAGTTGGGAGAAGGTGTTTCAACCGTGAGCCTGGTATCACTGGAGAACGTCAGTGTCTATTTCAAGAGTGAGCGGAACCCCCGGGAGCAGGTCGGGGCCCTGGTAGGGGTGAACCTCTCCATCGAACCGGGTGAGATTATCGCCGTGGTCGGCGAGAGCGGCTGCGGGAAGACCACCCTCGGCAAGGTGATCACGGACATCTACCAGCCCACTGAGGGCCGGGTGCTCTACAAGGGCAAGGAGCTCCGTAAGCTGACCAAGCAGGAGTACAAGGAGTACCGGCTGGGCGTGCAGATGATCCATCAGGACTCCTACGCCGCACTCAACCCCAACCGCACGATCTTCCAGTCCCTCTCCCTGCCACTTCTGCAGCACAGGCTGGCGCACAACCAGCACGACGCGTGGGATCAGCTGAGCGAGCTCTTCGTCGAGATCGGCCTCACGCCGCCGGCGCAGTTCCTGCAGAAGTACCCGCACCAGCTCTCCGGCGGACAGCGGCAGCGCATCCTGCTGGCACGGGCCCTCTCGGTCAAGCCCACCCTCATCGTGGCCGATGAGCCCGTGTCCATGGTCGACGTCTCCCTGCGCATCTCGCTCCTGGACCTGATGGCCCGGGCGAACCAGAAGCTGGGCGTCTCCTTCGTCTACATCACCCACGACCTGGGCACCGCACGCTACATCGCGCATCATGGCCGGATCGCCGTGATGTACCTGGGCCGAATGGTCGAGATCAACCAGATTCAGGCGGCGTTGGATCACCCCGCACATCCCTACTTCCACGCCCTGATCTCGGCGGTGCCGGAGGCCGATCCGACCCTGCGGGGAGAGCGCCTCACCCAGCTCCCCCTCCGCTCCTTCGACATGCCCAGCGTCACCAACGCACCGCCCGGCTGCAAGTTCCATCCCCGCTGCCCGTACGCGCAGGAGATCTGCGAGCGGGAGGAGCCCAAGCTCCGGGAGTTTGAAGGAGGCCTGGTGGCATGCCATCTGGCGGAGAGCATCAGGGCCGGGATGAATGGCCGGTTCAGCACCTCCTCCAATTCCTGAGGTTTATCGCCACGGTCGCGCTGACGATCCTGATCATCGCCGTGCTGGGGCTGGCACTGGGCCCCAAGGATGCCGGTACCGTGACGCTCTACGCGCTGGTGATCGGGCTGAACGCCCTGATTGCGCTGCTCTACTGGCCGGTGGTCAGGTTCGTGCAGCGGCGCGGCCGGTAAGCAAGGGAGCCGGTATAACATGATCCGAACGATGGAGGCGGCCGACCTGCCGGCTGTGCACACCCTTTGGAACCGTACGACGCTGAGCCGGGAGGTTCTGTATAAACCGCTCGCCTGCGAACGCTTCCAGGCGCTCTTCGTCAGCGCCGGCGATCACGAGGTCAAGTGCAACGTGGTAGCGGAGCAGGACGGGCAGATCCTCGGTTTCGGCAGCGCCTACCACAACACGGGAACGGACCGCGGTTACATCACCTTCATCCTGGTGGACCCGGCTCACCGGCGGCGCGGGGTAGGCACCGCACTCCTCCGTGCGCTGGAGCACAGGTTGCGGGCCTTCCCGACCATCGTCAGGATTGACCTGAACTTCTTCAACCCGATCAACCTGGAATGGTTCATCCCCGGCACCCCCGGGCATGACCACCCCAACGCGCCCGGCGTGGACGTGTCGTCACCGGCCTTCCCCTTCTTCACGGCCCGCGGCTACGCCGAGACCAGCCGCCAGTACTCCTACTACCGCCTCCTGGCGGACTTCCAGTTCCAGCCCAAGATCGCCGAACGGGCAGCTGCTCTGGCCGCGCAGGGGATCAGCATCACGTATTACGATCCCGCCAGGCATTACGGCCTGAGCGAACTCTTCGACGACCTGGGCAACGAGGACTGGCGGGACAAGGTAATGACCAACGTGAACGGCCCCCGCCCGTATCCCCTGCTGATCGTGGAGCAGGGGGGGCGCGTGGGCGGCTTCGCCGGCCCGCTGTACGTGCAGGAGAGCGGCCGCGGCTACTTCGCCGGTATCGGCGTGCACAGCGAGCTCCGCGGCGTCGGGGCCGGTTCCGTGCTCTTCTCCGCCCTCTGCCAGGGGCTCAGGGACATCGGGGCCACCTTTATGTCGCTCTTCACCGGCCGCGAGAACGTGGCCCGCAAGATCTACGAGTCCGCCGGGTTCCAGGTTGTGCACGAGTGGGCTTGTATGCGCAAGGCGATGCAGTGAACCGCAGGGTCCTGCTCCCCGATCCGCGCTGTTCAGGATCCACAACACGTTCGGCATCAAGACTGCGGCCTCACACCGCGTCTTGAGATAAAACACACTGTGGAGGCGAAGAGAATGAAGAGGCTTGCAGCTGCGCTTCTGGCCGTAAGCATGGTGCTGGTTACCGCCTGCAGCAGTGGCTCCGGCGCCAACTCTTCCACCAAGCCGACGACCCTGAAGCTCACCGGCGAAAAGGACACCAGCAAGACCCTCACCACCTTCGTCACCTTCGAGCCGCCGCCTGGGTTCCACGGCAACCCGTACGCTGAGACGGCCGGACCCAACTGGTCGCTGCAGCCGCTGCTCTACGAACCGCTGTGTGACTACTCGCCGCTGCCCGAGCGGGAATACCGGCCGGCCGCACTGGAGAGTTACGAGGTCGACGGCAAGACGCTCACCATGAAGCTCCGCAGCGACCTCAAGTGGAGCGACGGCAGCCCCGTGACGGTGGACGACCTCATGACGATGCTCTATCTGGAGGCCGGCCGGAGCACGCTGTGGCAGGTCATGGAGTCAGCCGAGAAGGTTGACGACAGCACCGTCCGCGTGCAGTTCATCAATGAGAGCCCGCTGAACCTGAACCTGCTGCTCCCGAACTTCATCATGGCCCCGACCAAGATCTACGGCCAGTGGGCCGATGAACTGAAGGCCTACGTCGAGAAGTACCGTGTCTGGGATGAGGCCAACAACCGGTACAAGTTCGACACCGCAGGCGACGACGTGCTCGCCAACATCACCGCCGAGATCAACAACTACAAGCCCGACGCAATCAACGCGGCTCTCTACTCCGGGCCTTACGTCCTCAAGGGCATGACCAGCGCCGAGGCAATCTTCGAGAAGAACCCCTACTATTACATGGACATCGACATCCAGAAGGTCAGGGCGGTTCGTACCCAGAACTCCGAGGCCTTCGCCGCTGCGGTGCAGGAACAGACCTTCACGGTGGAGAACGGCGGCATGAGCCCCGAGCTGACCGCTCAGGTCGAGAAGAAGTTCGAGGCCACCCTGCGGACCATCTACACCCCGCAGTTGTCGCAGATCGGTTACTTGTTCAACGTTCAGAAGTACCCGTTCAACATCCCGGAGGTCCGCAAGGCCTTTGCCTACATGATGGACCGCGACACGCTGCTCAAGCTGGCTGAGCCCGGCAGCTTCAACAGCGACGTGCATGGCAGCGGCCTGCTGCCCTCCCTGATCCCGACCTACACCAACGAGGGCTTCATGGACACCCTACCTGACTACTCCTACAACCCGACCAAGGCCGAGGAGCTCCTGACCTCGATCGGTTGGAAGAAGGTCAACGGCAAGTGGGCCAACGAGAAGGGCAAACCCGTCAAGATCGAGATCGTGACCGTCGGTACGTGGCCTTCGCTGATGTACCCGTCCGAGGCCCTCTCCACGATGCTGCAGGAGGCCGGCTGGGAAGTCGAGTTCAAGCCGATGGAGTCCGCCAACGTGCTGGACTACATGTCCAAGGGCGAGCATCAGGTGGCCTGCTACTTCGTGCCCGGCATGTCTACGTACGCGCATCCGTGGGAGGTCTATCAGCAGACGTACCTGGGCGCCTACGCGACCCGCATGAACTTCCCGGCCCTGAAGGCTGGTGAGGACCGGGTCATCACCGCCCCGAGCACCGGCAAGCAGTACAACGTCACCCAGATCCTCGCCAAGCTTTATCAGTCCACCGACGAGAAGGAGATCAAGGAGCTGACGCAGGAACTGGCGACGGTCACCAGCGACTACCTGCCGTTCATCGGCCTGATCGAGAAGACCGCGCCGCTCCGGATCTACGACACCAAGCTCAGCGTCGCCGATGGCGAGATCGGCCAGTCGCAGATCAGCTTCTACTGGTACGGCAACCTGAACAACATGCTCATGAAGCAACTCCGTGCGGGTGAACTCTACTTCGTCAAGTAGGGGCACAGACCGGAGCAGCAGAACGCACAAGTCACCGTCGACCCAACGTGCGGTGGCGCCGGGGGCTGCGACTACAGCCCCCGGTCGCGCATTCCGCCCTTGACACCGGGCCCGCGGCCGACAGGCGTCCCGCCGGGTCGCACCAGCAGGAGGAATCGACACCGTGGAGACTTCGCGGATCCTTGTTGGAATCGATGGCGGAGGAACCAGAACCCGGTGCCTGGTAGCGACCACAGACGGTCGCGTGATCGCAGAAGGAGGAGCCGGGCCCGCCAACCCGCTGGTCGTCGGCCTCGACCGGGCCGTGGAGAACATCGGCCAGGCGGTCCGCCAGGCGCTGGAGGCATCCGGCCATACCTCCGCCGCGGTGGGGGCGGTATGCGCCGGCCTGGCGGGCGCCGGGCAGCCGGAGACCCAGGCCCGGGTGGCCGCCGCGCTTCCCGGGGCCCTCTCCCTCTCCCCCGGCACACCGGTGCAGGTGGTGAGCGACGCCCGGGTCGCCCTGGCCGGTGCGCTGCAGGGCCGCCCCGGGGCGATCCTGATCGCGGGCACGGGTTCCATCGCCTACGGCCTCGACGACTCGGGCCGCCTGCTGCGGGCCGGGGGCTGGGGCTGGATCCTCGGCGACGAGGGCAGCGGCTTCACCATCGGCCGGCAGGCCCTGGCGGCCGCCTTCGCCGCCAAGGACGGCACGGGGCCGGCCACGCGCCTCGGCGACCGCATCTGCGCGGCCTGGAACCTGCAGGACCTCACGCAGGCAGTCCCGCGGATCTACGCTGACCCGTCCGCCGCCCGCACGGCCATCGCCGGGCTGGTGCCCGAAGTGGTGCAGGCGGCGGAGGAGGGCGATGCGGTCGCCGCCGAGATCCTGGCCCGGGCCGGAGGGGACCTGGCGAACCTGGCCGCGGCGCTCCTGCGCCGGATGCAGTTGCGGGAGCCCCTGGTGGCCACCACCGGCGGGGTGCTGGAGGGCGTGGCGGCGGTGCGGTCGGAGTTGGTGCGCCGCCTGGCCGAGCTGGTGCCGGAGGCGCGGGTGGTGGAGAGCGCCGCCAGCCCCGCCGCCGGTGCCGTACTGATGGCGCGGCAGATGGCGGGGTAGGGCGGCCCCCCGTCCGCCGAAATCGCATCAAATCGGAACGCCACCCCGGGATTCTCCCATCCGTGGGTGGCGTTCCGACTACTCCAGGTTCCCGAGGACAGCCGTCCAGAACTGGCCGCCATCGGCGGTGCGCAGGATAGCCCCCTGGGTGCGCTGGCTGTCGCTGACCACCAGCCAGCCCGTCTTCGGATCGACAAAGGAAAGGCCCGCTGTCGGCTTGGCCGGGCCGCCCACGGGGATCTTGTCACTCACGACAGGCGGTGCTCCCCCCATGGTTACCCGTGCTACCTCCAGGTGGCCGCCAGCCGGTGAATACACCGCCACCCAGGCAGTCTCGGCCCACGCACCAAGGGCAACCGGGTGCCCACCGGGGCCGTGCGGAGCCTCCGGCGCGGGCTCCGCAAACGGCCACGGCCAGCGACCGATCAGCCGGGGAGTCCAGGTGCGGCCCGCATCCGTTGTGCTGTAGAGCAGATAGGTCTCCTGGGAACCGGCTCCCTGGCCGAGGCAGAACAGAACCCAGCCGCTGCTCTCTGATGTGAAGCGCACAAAGGTGTGGCCCAACCACTTGTCGGGTTCCGGAAGCGTGAGCTGCGCGCTCCATGTTGTTCCGCCATCGCGGGTGTGCCAGATCTGCCCCTCGCCAGCTGCCCAGCCTTCTTCCGCACTGACGAAGTCCAGGTCGGAGAACGGGAGGGGCGAGCTGGTCCTGTCCCAGGTCTTGCCGCCGTCCCGGCTGACGAGAAGGCCGTTTCCGTCGGTTGCGACCACATGAGCAGGACCTACGAAATCAACGGCCCGCAGCGCCGCTCCTGGAGTCTCTGCCGCGCTCCAGTCCTCTCCGCCGTTTTCCGTACGGAGAAGGGCCGCTGATCCTGTGAGCGCCCAGCCGTTCTGGGGGTCCAGAAAACCCAGCCGGATGACCGGCTCCTGACTGGGGAACTGGAGAGTCCAGTTCTGGCCACCGTCTTGGGTATGCCAGATCCCGTCTGCAGCCCCTACCCAGCCGTGGCTCTCGTTCAGGAAGGCAACCGCAGTGGGGACCGCCGGAGCTGATGCGTTCCGGTCCTCGTTCTGTTCCCCAGAGCCGCCATCGGTTGCTCCACTGCATCCCATGATCATGAACATCAACATCACGGTAAGCAGCACTCTTGCGGTTCTCACCAAAGCAACACCCTCACTTACCGCTCTTTCACGTAAGATTAACGCTTATCGTGACGAAAACGTTACGGTCAGCAGACCTTCGTCCAACGGCCACCACAAGTCGCCAGAAGGGGCCTCGGGAAGCCTTCCGCCCCGCCCCCCGCAAGGCGACGGTTCCACCCGAACACTCTCGCCTTGACGCGCAAGGCGGTCTCGCCATCGTGGCCAGACCGCCTTTGCTGACTGCCATGAACACCTACGCCTCAGCCGGATCGTCCGGGACTGAGCCCACCTTCCGCTCCAGCGTGACCACGAGCTTCGTAAAACCGCCGAATCCCTCCACGACGTACTGGAACCTGCAGCGCCAACCCTCCCGGGCGTAGCGGTTCAACGCACCTTCGAGCTGCTCGGCCGCGCTCAGCATAAGAACCTTATACTCGTACATGCGCCCTCACTCCCTTCCCTGTTTCGCCAAATAGATGGCACAACGCTCTCCGCGGGTTCGGGTCCACGGCGCCACCGCCCCACCGGCTCCGGGCCCCTGGCCACCGCCCCCCCAGCGTGAACACCCGGCAGATCACACACGTCATTGTCCAAAAGGAGTGCGCAGGGAGAGGTGGGCATGGAAGTCCGCGGCTTCCGGGAGCTTCAGTACGAGGTGTATCGCCTCTACGGGGAAGGTGCGTACCGGGAGGCCCTGGCCCTGATTGAGAGGGAGGCCGCCCGTTTCGCCCATCGTGCCAGCGACATCTACTACTGGCGGGCCTGTCTGGCCTGCCGGGCGGAAGGAGCGGACGCGGGGCTCCGGTGGCTGCAGGAAGCCGCCGAACGGGGCCTGTGGTACCATGAGCGCATCCTGCGGGATCCGGACCTGGCGCCGCTGAGGGACGATCCCCGCCTGAAACCGTTACTGGCGGTGTTCGAGGAGCGTCGGGCTGCCGCCCAGGCCACCGCCAGACCGGTGCTGTACACCTACTCGCCCGAAGGCGAACCGAAGGGACTGCTCCTGGCTCTGCACGGGAACGCCAGCAACTTCGAGGACTCGGAGGAGCGCGGGCAGTGGCTGCCGGCACTGGCGGCCGGCTGGCGGGTCGCGCTGGCTCAGTCCTCGCAGGTGTGGGCGCCCGGAAAGTACTTCTGGAGCGGCCGCGACCAGGGCCTGGCCGAGGTGTCTGCCCATCTTGGCGCGCTGAACCCCCCTGAGGCCACGGTGGTGGCGGGCTTCTCGATGGGCGGGGCGCTGGCGGTTTATGCCGCGCTGTGCGGCTCCCTCCCCGTGAGCTGGTTCCTGGCGGTGGCCCCGGCCATCCGGGTGGAGTCGGTGCTGCCCCTGCTGGAAACGTGCCCCCGCGACGTGCAGGGCTACGTGGTCGTGGGAGATCAGGATTTTGGATACCCGGCGGCCTGCCGGTTCGCCGAGGCCATGCAGCAGGCCGGGCTGCCATGTGAACTGGAGGTGCGCAGCGGCCTCGCTCACGACTTCCCGATGGATTTCAGTGCAGGCCTGACGCAGCGGCTGGAAGCGCTGTGCAGGGCAGGCTCCTGAAGCGCCTGGAGGCAGCGGTGACCTGATGATGGTTGCGATCGGTCCCGGCCCCCGTGTCGGGGGCGGAAAGGCGGATCGGCTCGATCGAGTAGGAGGGGGCGGTTAGCCCCCGTCCTCTCACACCACCGGACATGCGGGTCCGCATCCGGCGGTTCGCCAGGATTGACG